>CABQIF010000010.1 GCA_902464115.1 uncultured Ruminococcus sp.
ATTTTTGAAAAACTGCTGCACCGAAAAACTTTTTAGCTGCCTGCGGCTCGAATTTTTAACGCAATCCGTCTGATTATTCTGCAAACATCGGGGTGGACAAGTACCGTTCCCCAGTATCCGGCAACAGTGCAACAATGACTTTGCCCTTGTTCTCCGGACGCTTTGCCAGTTGAATCGCTGCCCAAACTGCTGCACCAGAAGAAATTCCCACCAGAACCCCTTCGTTCCGAGCAATCTTTCTGCCCGTTTCAAATGCGGCTTCGTTCTCAACGGCAATGACTTCATCATAGATCTTGGTATCCAATGTTTCCGGCACAAACCCAGCACCAATGCCCTGAATTTTATGTGCTCCTGCAAAGCCCTCGGACAACACCGGAGAACTCTTCGGCTCTACGGCAACAATCTTTACATTCGGATTCTGTTCTTTCAGATATGCACCAACACCGCTGATCGTACCGCCTGTTCCAACACCAGCTACAAAAATATCGACCTTTCCGTCGGTATCATCCCAAATTTCTACGCCAGTTGTTTTCTTGTGGGCTTCCGGATTTGCCGGATTGGTGAACTGCGACGGAATAAAGCTGTTCGGAATCTGCACTGCCAGTTCGTCTGCCTTTTCAATCGCACCTTTCATGCCCTTTGCACCCTCCGTCAGCACCAGTTCTGCACCGTATGCTTTCATCAGATTTCTGCGTTCTACACTCATCGTTTCCGGCATGGTGATAATCAGCCGATAGCCTCTTGCAGCTGCAACCGATGCCAGACCAATGCCTGTATTTCCGCTGGTTGGTTCAATCAGAACACTGTCCGGATGTAACAAGCCCTGCTCTTCGGCTTCGTCAATCATTGCCTTTGCAATCCGGTCTTTTACGCTGCCAGCCGGATTGAAATATTCCAGTTTGCCCAGCAGGGTTGCTTGCAACTGTTCTTCCTGCTCGGTGTGGGTCAGTTCCAACAAGGGAGTATGTCCGATTAAGTCTGTAATTTTCTGTACAATTTTCATATCTGTAACTTCCTTCCCATCAGCTTGGAATCCTACTGCTTACCAGAATTCCGATTTGATTGATATGCAATCATTATAGCAAATTTTCTCTGGATTGTCAAGCAAGTTGACAGATTTTGCAGAGAAATTCTGCCCGAATTTTGTGGATTTTGTAAGAAATTTTGCAATCCTTATTGTGCGAGTTTCCGCTTCTGGATGGTTGCCCAAATTCGCATAATCTGCCCTAAAACGACACCAACCAGAACCGCTGCTAAAATCGTTCCGATACCAACACTGCCGAACTGATGAAGCACCAGCAGGCATGTGGTCAGGGAAATGACGACCATCGTCAAATCAAATGCAACTTTGACTTTCGGAAAAGCAATCTTGGTTACCTCTGAAACTGCCTGCATGACACCCTCCCCAGCCAGCGGCATGATATTTGCCGGCATATAGAAGAAAATGCCGATTGCAACCAGAACAATGCTGACCAGACACATGCCAATCCGAAGGGCAAAGTTGTGAACAGTCGGTGCAAAGGTCATCAGATAATTGCAGAATGTCGTAAAATAGCCGAACACAATGCCGACTGGAATTTGCAGCAGCGACTTCAACTGAAATTGTTTCCGCAAAATCAAAACTTGAATCAAAACCAGAACGCAGTGAAATAAAATCGTTGCTTTGCCCATTTCCAGCCCCCAGCAACGTGTAACGGTATACGGAATCGAGCTGACCGGCGAAACGCCTAGATTCGATTTGACAGAAATCGCAATGCCTGCTGTCATAATAAATAAGCCGACAAAATAACAAATCAGCCGATTCGGGAATGAACGTGTTTTCTCAATGGTTTCCATAAACATCCTCCTTATGCCTTTGATTCAAAATTTTTGTGAATCCGCAGGAGATAGGCACATAACGCCTGCTGTTCCGCCGCAGTAAACCCCTGTAATGCGGTCTGTTCAATCTCTGCAAACGCAGCATCGACACATTTCAGCTGCTCTTTTCCCTTTTCTGTCAAGAAAATATGCCAGCTTCTCCGGTTGCCGTCCAAGGTTTTCCGTTCAATCAGGTTCGCCTTTTCCATACCATTTAAAATGGAAGTCAGCGATGCTGGTTCAATCTGACAGGCAGCAGCAATTTCCCGCTGGGTCGTTCCATTGTGTTCTTTTAAGTAGTCCAACACTTTTGGCTGTCCGATACTCAGCCCTGTTTCCTTGATTTTCCCGAATAACGTCTTTTGAAATAGAAAATGGTCTGCCATCAACAAATAATGCAGCGTTTCTTTCATGGATGTTCCCCCTCCCAAAATAGATAGAATCCTAACGATTAGGATTCTAACAATTATTATATCTCTTTTTCGATTGGCTGTCAATTCGCAGATTGCACCATTTTTTCCACAAATCAAATCATTTTTCCAACGACAAAAAAGCTGTAAGCATCCACAGGGACACTTACAGCTTTTTATAAAAATTGGGAGGAGAACCTGTTTTTTCGTCAGGCAGGAAGCTTATTCATACTGCACCACGTTTGCCCAACGCAGCAGAATTTCCCGTTCGGATTCGTTGCCCTTTACCAGCTGAGAAGCTGCCACGATCGGCATCCAGGAACGCACATACTGCTTTGCAATGTCGTTCTTTTCGCAGAAAATCTGCAAGTACTGTTCGGCAACGTCTTCCTTACCGCTCAGGCAAAACAGCAGATACGTTCTTGCTGCATCTGCACTGGCATTGCCCTGTGTCACATGTGACCAGTCAATCACATACCAGTCACCATCCGGTGTTACAATGACATTGCTCGGGTTGAAATCGCCGTGGCAAATCTTTTCATGTTCCCGCATACCATTTAACCGCATATGCAGTTCATAGCGTGTGGTTGCATCCAGACCGGATTCCCGAATCTTCCGGTTCATCTTGTCTTTCAGGCGGTTCAGCAGCGGTGCACGCTTGCTGAGGATCTCGCTCTGCAATGCAACAAACTGTTCCAGATATTCGCTCATCTTTTCCGGATGGGCTGCCATCAGCGATTCGAGCGTTTCGCCCTCGATGAATTCGGTCACAATCGTCCACTGTCCATCGATCTGCTTGACTTCGAGCAGCTTCGGAATCTGCAAGCCGGTTTCTTCCACTCTTGCCTGATTCAATGCTTCATTCAAAATATCGGACTTCTGGAACGATGCTCCGAACACTTTCAGCCGGAGGTTGCCGTCCTGATAACTTTTCTTGTTTGGTTGTTCTGATAATACCCGCATGTTTCTCACCCTCCTGCTTATTCGCCGTAATATGCTTTCAGATACATTGCCTTGATTTCCGACATCAGCGGATACCGTGGGTTTGCTCCGGTGCACTGGTCATCGAATGCCTGCTCGACCATTTCATCCAATGTTGCAAGGAAATCTTCTTCCTTTACACCGTAATCCCGAATGGTCTTCTTGATGCCAACCCGTTCCTTGAGGGCTTCAATCTTTGCAATCAGCTGTTCCAGCAATTCTTCATCGCTGTTTCCGCTCAAGCCTAAGAACCGTGCTACTTCTGCATAGCGTTCCAGTGTGTGCGGATATGCATACTGCGAGAATGTGCCCATCTTCTGCGGTCTTGGGTCAGCGTTATAACGCATTACATCCGTCAGCAGCACTGCATTTGCAACGCCGTGCGGCAGGTGGTGGAACGCACCCAGTTTATGTGCCATGGAGTGGCAAACGCCGAGGAATGCATTTGCAAATGCCATACCAGCCATAGTGGAAGCATTCGCCATCTTTTCTCTTGCCACCGGTTCATTCAGACCGTTGTCATAGCAAGCTGGCAGATAGGTGAAGATATTCTGAATCGCTCTCAGTGCCAGACCATCTGTGAAATCGGTTGCCATGACAGATGCATATGCCTCCAGAGAGTGTACCAGTGCATCAATACCAGAGGCAGCCGTCAAGCCCTTCGGCTGTGTCATCATCAAATCGGTGTCCACAATTGCCATATTCGGCAGCAGTGCATAGTCTGCCAGCGGATACTTGACACCGGTCTTTTCATCGGTGATGACTGCAAACGGTGTTACTTCTGAACCCGTACCGGAAGAGGTCGGAACAGCAATGAAATATGCCTTTTCGCCCATAGTCGGGAACGTATAAACACGCTTCCGGATGTCCAAGAACCGCATTGCCATGTCCATAAAGTCTGCTTCCGGATGTTCGTACATCACCCACATAATCTTTGCAGCGTCCATGGCAGAACCGCCGCCCAGTGCAATGATGACATCTGGTGCAAAGGCACGCATTTCTTCTGCACCACGCTTTGCACAAGCAAGAGTCGGATCTGGTTCCACGTCAGAGAAAATCTGATAGGCAATGCCCAGTTCATGCAGCTGGTCGGTGATGCAGTGAATTGTTCCGCTCTGGAACAGGAAACGGTCGGTTACAACAAATGCCTTCTGCTTGCCGAGAACCTGCTTCAGCTCCCGCATTGCAACCGGCAGACAACCCTTCTTAAAGTATACCTTCTGCGGTGTCCGGAACCAAAGCATATTTTCTCTCCTCTCTGCAACGGTCTTAATATTTAATAAGTGCTTTACGCCGACATTTTCAGAAACAGAGTTGCCGCCCCAAGAGCCGCAGCCCAATGTCAAAGATGGTGCTAAGTTAAAGTTGTACAAGTCACCGATACCGCCATGAGAAGACGGGGTATTGACCACAATGCGGCAAGCCTTCATACGTGCTGCAAACTGGTCTAACCGTTCCCGTTCGTGAACCGTATCGATATACAGAGAAGCAGTGTGACCATAGCCGCCATCCTGTACCAGCTGGTCAGCCTTGTTCAGGGCATCTGCAAAATCTGCTGCATGGTACATTGCCAGAACCGGCGACAGCTTTTCATGTGCAAATTCTTCTTCTAAGTCTACAGATTCTACTTCCCCGATCAGAATCTTTGTCCGTGGGTCAACGGTAACGCCTGCCAGCTCAGCAATCTTTGCTGCTGGCTGTCCGACGATCTTACTATTCAAAGCACCATTGATCAAAATGGTCTTTCTTACCTTTTCGGTTTCTTCCGGTGTCAGGACATAGCAGCCGGTCTTGATAAATTCTGCCTTTACCTGGTCATAAATGCTGTCGTCTACAATCACAGACTGTTCGGACGCACAAATCATACCATTGTCGAACGTCTTGGAATGCACGATGGAGTTGACTGCCAGCAGAATATCTGCGGTCTTGTCAATGACTGCCGGTGTATTTCCTGCACCAACGCCGAGAGCCGGCTTTCCGCTGGAGTAAGCAGCTTTTACCATGCCCGGACCACCTGTTGCCAGAATCAAATCTGCTTCCTGCATCAGGGTGTTAGTCAGTTCCAACGACGGCACATCAATCCAGCCGATGATGTCCTTTGGTGCACCTGCTGCAACCGCTGCATCCAATACGATTTTTGCAGCGGCAATGGTGGATTTCTTTGCACGTGGGTGCGGAGAAATCAAAACTGCATTTCTGGTTTTTAAACAAATCAAGGTCTTGAAAATGGCGGTAGAAGTCGGGTTTGTGGTCGGAATAACGGCTGCAATGACACCGATTGGTTCTGCAATCCGCTTGGTACCGAATGCCTTGTCTTCTTCTACGACACCGCAAGTTTTGGTATCCTTATAAGCGTTATAGATATATTCCGCCGCATAGTTGTTCTTGATGACTTTGTCTTCCACAACGCCCATGCCGGTTTCTGCCACTGCCATCTTTGCCAGCGGAATGCGTGCCTGATTGGCTGCCAGTGCCGCTGCACGGAAAATACAGTCTACCTGTTCCTGTGTGTAGGTAGCAAATTTTGCCTGTGCTGTTCGAAGGGCTGCCAATTTCTCTTCCAATGCCGGTACATTGTCGACCAGACCGACCGTCATCTGTTCTGTTTTTTCCGTCATATGCAAATCTCCTATCAATTTGATTTTCAAGAACCAGTTTCTCCGGTTTCTGCTGTTATTATACCATATTGTTATTTTTTTGTCAATCTCAAATCGTTATTTTTTTGTCAAACTTTCTTTTGAAACAAAAACGCCGTTCTTCAACAGTTAGTTAGCACTAACCGCTTTTGTTTCTTCTGCTTTTTTCTCAAAAAAACCAAAAAAGAAAACTCCCTGAAATTCGCTTTTTGTTCCATTTCCCTGCTTTCTCTGCACCCCATCCGACTTTTTTCAGAAATTTCGACACCTTTTCCGAAATACGATTGACATTCCAGCGGATCTGTGGTATAATAACAACAATAAATTCCTTTAAGTCGATCCAGAGAGGTCGAAAAGGCGTTTCATGCTTGCGGCAGATTGTACCCCATTGCGGCTACAATCTCATTTTTCAGCCCTCATTGCAACCATTTGCAGGAAAAGCACGCTGACTCGTCCAAGGATGAGTGAGCGTTTTTTTGTGTGCAAAAATCCATTGACAGGAAGGAGGAACTCCCACTTTGAAAACCATTATGGATGCATCCGCCATCCAGCGTGCGATTACCCGCATCACTTATGAGATTCTCGAACGCAACCACGGTGCAGACCAGCTTGCCGTCATCGGCATTTATTCCAGAGGCGTAATCTTGGCGGAACGCATTGTGGAACGCATTGCAGAACTGGAACACCGACAAGTGGAACTCGGTGCGTTGGATATTACCACCTATCGAGATGATAAGGTTGTCCCCAATCACGCAGAAAAAACAAAAATTGATTTTTCTGTTCAGGATAAAAAAATCATTCTGGTGGATGATGTCCTTTATACGGGCAGAAGCTGCCGTGCCGCCATGGATGCCGTTCTGGAACGGGGCAGACCCACCAGCATTCAGCTTGCCGTGCTGATTGACCGTGGCCATCGGGAATTGCCCATCCGTCCGGACTATGTTGGGAAGAACCTCCCGACTGCACAGACGGAAACCGTGAAAGTTTCTGTCAACGAATTGGACGATGCGGACTGTGTCACCATTTTTTAATCATCCGGTTTTCCCCCACCATTCATTGACTGAGAGGACGGTGCAACTTATGCAGACGATTTTATTGCAGCATGCGACCGATGCTTACGGCGTTTGTAGTGACTTCCTGATTCAGGATGGCATGATTGCCAAACGTGCTTCAGCAGACACCTTGCAGGATGCTGCAGATGTGGTCATTCCGGCAAACGGCTTGACCATTTTTCCGGGCTTGTTCGATATGCACGTGCATTTGCGAGATCCCGGTTTTACCCAGAAAGAAGATATTCTGACAGGGGCAGCAGCTGCCTTGGCTGGCGGTGTAACGGATGTTGCTTGCATGCCAAACACCAAGCCCACCATCGACACCCCCGAAACGGTTCAGTATATTTTAGACAAAGCCGCTCCGACTGGGGTCAAGGTACACCCCATTGGCTGCATTACCAACGGCATGAAAGGCGAATCACTCTGTGATTATCCGGCTCTCATGCAGGCTGGTATCTGTGCGATTTCCGACGACGGCAGACCGGTAGAGAATGCCGAACAGATGCGGCTGGCTCTGGAACAGGCACGGGATCTGCACTTACCGGTGATTTCCCACTGTGAAGACCTCTCCATCATTCACGGCGGTATCGTCAACAAGGGTGCTGTTTCCGAACAGTTACAGGTACAGGGCATGGACAGAGCTTCTGAGGACTATATTACTGCCAGAGAAATCATTCTGGCTGGCTCGGTGCACGGTTCGATTCACATTGCACACGTCAGCACAAAGGGCAGCGTGGAAATTGTCCGGCTGGCAAAACGGGAGGGCATTGCCGTCACCTGCGAAACCTGCCCGCATTATTTCCTGCTGACCGAAGAAAAGGTGCTGTCGAAAGATGCCGATTACCGGATGAGTCCACCGCTGCGGACGGAAGAAGACCGGAAAGCCGTTCTGGAAGGTGTTCTGGATGGGACGATTGATTGTATTGTCACCGACCACGCTCCGCACACACCAGAAGAAAAGAGCGATTTCTACCATGCACCGAATGGCGTCATCGGCATGGAAACCTCTCTGGCTGCAACGCTGACGCTTTATCATCAGAATCTGTTGACACTGCCGGATATTGTCCGGCTGATGGCAGACCGCCCAAGAGAAATTCTCCACCTGCCAAAGCAGACCCTCGAAGCAGGTGCACCAGCGAACTTGACGCTGGTCGATTTAAACAAGGAATGGATCGTTGACCCGAACAAGCTGCACTCCAAGGCTCGCAATGCGGTATTTAAGCACATGCAGTTCCGTGGAAAGGCAGTTTTGACGATGACTGATGGGGTCATTCGCTATCGGGACAAGGATTAAAATAGAAAGGAACGAACGATATGGCATTTGACAGATTGATCAAACGCATTCAGGAAACCGGTAACCCCTCCGTTGCCGGTTTAGACCCAAAGCTGGACTATGTACCGGCATTCATCCGGGAAAAGCACTTTGCTGCGGATGGCATGACCTTAAAGGCAGCTGCAAACGCCATCAAGGAATTTAACTTTGCCTTGATTGATGCCCTTGCAGATGTCGTTCCAGCCATCAAGCCACAGGCTGCTTACTATGAAATGTACGGATACGAGGGCGTTCGGGTGCTGGCGGAAACCATCGCTTATGCACAGAGCAAACACTTATTCGTCATCACAGACGGCAAGCGGAATGACATTGGTGCAACTATGCAGGCATATGCAACCGCTCACCTTGGCAGCGTGACCGTTGGAACAGAAACCTTAGAACCGTTCGGAGCAGATGCTCTGACCGTCAACGGCTATCTCGGCACAGACGGCATCCGTCCGCTGCTGGATATCTGTGCAGAACGGGACAAGGGTATCTTCGTTCTGGTCAAGACTTCCAACCCGTCCAGCGGCGAATTGCAAGACCAGAAAATCGGTGAAAATACCGTTTATGATGTCATGGGCGATATGTGCGAAACTTGGGGTGCGGAACAAATCGGTGCATCCGGCTATTCCGCAGTCGGTGCGGTGGTCGGTGCGACCTATCCGGAACAGCTCAAGGAATTGCGTGTCCGCCTGCCGCATACGTTCTTCCTCGTGCCGGGTTACGGGGCACAGGGTGGCGGTGCTGCCGGTGTCGCAGCAGCGTTTGACCAGAATGGTCTTGGTGCAATTGTCAACTCCTCCCGTGGGATCATGTGTGCTTATCAGAAAGAAGCAGATTGTCCGGCAGAAGATTTTGCAGGTGCTGCTCGTCGGGAAGCCATCCGGATGCGGGAAGATTTGTGCAGCCATATTCAATAACTTTTGGAAAGGACTATTATACTATGTCTTTGTTTAATCAAGGAGAGAAAGCGTATCTCCTGCTTGCAGACGGTACGATTTTAGAAGGCATCCATTTTGGTGTCAAGGGAACGGCGATCGGAGAAGTTGTATTTACAACCGGTATGACTGCCTATCAGGAAACCATGACCGACCCGAGCTATTACGGTCAGCTGGTTATCCAGACCTTTCCGCTGATCGGAAACTACGGCGTGAACGAAGCAGACAGCGAATCTGACCGCTCCTATATCCGTGGCTATATCGTACGGGAATGGTGCAATACCCCGTCGAACTTCCGGATGGAAGGCGATGTTAATTCGTTCTTAATCGAACAGAACATCATCGGCATCCACAGCATTGATACCCGTAGCCTGACCCGAAAGATTCGGGAATACGGTGTCATGAACGGTGCAATCACCACGGAAGATGTCTATGCACAGAAAGATGCCCTGCTGGAACAGATTCGTGCTTACACCGTGAAGAACGCCATCTGCTCTGTCACAGGCGACAAGAAGCGGGTCTACAGCAACCCGAACCCGAAGTATCGGGTGGCACTGTTCGACTTTGGCTACAAGCGGAACATCCGGAATGAACTGGTTGCCCGTGGATGTGAGGTCACCGTTCTGCCGGCTCTGACCAGTGCAGAAGAAGTCAAGGCAATGGCTCCGGACGGCATCATGCTGTCGAATGGCCCTGGCGACCCGACCGAAAATCAGGCAGTCATCGACAATGTGCGTGCAGTCGCAGAACTGGGCATTCCGATCTTCGGCATCTGCCTGGGACATCAGCTGCTGGCACTCTCACAGGGTGCTCGCACCGAAAAGCTGAAGTATGGTCACCGTGGTGCAAACCAGCCGGTTATCGACTTGCAGAGCGGCCGCACCTATGTTACCAGCCAGAACCACGGCTATGCCGTTGTTGGCGACAGCTTAGACCCGTCCATCGGAACGGTTTCCCACGTCAACGCCAACGACCACACCTGTGAAGGCATTCGGTATCACAAAATCAACGCCTTTACCGTACAGTTCCATCCGGAAGCACACGGCGGCCCGTTGGATACTGCATACTTGTTTGATGAATTCCTTGCTGGAATGGAAAAGGAGAAAATGTAACCATGCCATTGAGAAGCGATATAAAAAAGGTACTCGTAATTGGTTCTGGCCCGATTATCATCGGACAGGCAGCCGAATTTGACTATGCCGGCACACAGGCTTGCCGTGCATTGAAGCAGGAGGGCATTGAAGTTGTGCTCATCAACTCCAACCCTGCAACCATCATGACCGACAAGGCAATGGCAGATAAGGTTTATATTGAACCGCTGACCTTGGACGTTGTAAAGCGGATTATCCAGATTGAAAAGCCGGACAGCCTGCTCTCCACCATGGGCGGTCAGACAGGCTTGACCCTCTCTATGCAGCTGGCAGAAGAAGGCTTCCTGGAAGCAAACGGTGTCAAACTGCTGGGGGCTGACCCGCTCACCATCCACAAGGCAGAAGACCGTCAGGCATTCAAGGACACCATGGAAAAAATCAATCAGCCATGTATCCCGTCTAAGGTTGTTGAAACGGTAGAAGATGCGGTTGCCTTTGCAAAAGAAATTCACTATCCGGTCATCGTGCGTCCGGCATTCACCCTCGGCGGTACTGGCGGCGGCATTGCAGACAACGAAGAAATGCTGCGGGATATTTGTAAGAACGGTCTGCGGCTCTCTCCGATCACACAGGTTCTGATTGAAAAATGTATCAGCGGCTGGAAAGAAATTGAATTTGAAGTCATCCGTGACCGCAAGGGCAATGTTATTACCGTCTGCTCCATGGAAAACTTCGACCCAGTCGGCATTCATACCGGCGACAGCATCGTTATCGCTCCGGCAGTCACCCTGACCGACCGGGAATACCAGATGCTGAGAACTGCTGCCATCAACATCATCTCTGAATTGAAGGTAGAGGGCGGCTGCAACTGTCAATTTGCTCTGCATCCAACCAGCATGCAGTATGCAGTTATCGAAGTAAATCCTCGTGTATCCCGTTCTTCTGCACTGGCTTCCAAGGCGACTGGTTACCCGATTGCAAAGGTTGCAACCAGAATCGCCATCGGTTACACATTGGATGAAATCATCAACCAGGTAACCGGCAAGACTTACGCTTGCTTTGAACCGGCTCTGGACTATGTCGTTGTAAAGTACCCAAAGTGGGCATTTGATAAATTTGTCTATGCAAAGCGGACACTGGGCACTCAGATGAAGGCAACCGGTGAAGTCATGGCAATCGGTACGAGCTTTGAACAGGCAATCATGAAGGCCGTTCGTTCTATTGAATTGGGCGTTGACTCCATGAACATGAAGAAATATGCAAAGATGTCGCTGGATGAAATCATGGAACACCTGAAGGTGGTCGATGATGAACGGGCATTCCAAGTATTTGAAGCCCTGAAGCGTGGCGTGACGGTTGAAGAACTGCACGAAAAGACCATGATCGACTGCTGGTTCTTGAACAAGCTGCTGAATCTGGTACACCTCGAACAGTGGCTGGCAGACGGAACCCTCACCGAACAGAAGTACAAGCTGGCAAAACAGTACGGCTATCTGGACAGCACCATCGAACGGATGTCTGGTCAGAAGTGCCCGATGCATCAGCATGCTGTTTATAAGATGGTTGATACCTGTGCCGGCGAATTCAAGGCAGAAACCCCTTACTTCTATTCCACTTATGACGAAGAAAACGAAGCCCTCCAGTTCATGGAACGGACGGCTTCCGGCAAGAAGAAAGTCATTGTATTCGGTTCTGGCCCGATCCGGATCGGTCAGGGGATTGAATTTGACTACTGCTCGGTACACTGTGTATGGACACTGAAAGAAATGGGCTATGAAGCCATTATCTGCAACAACAATCCGGAAACCGTTTCCACGGACTTTGATACCGGCGACCGCCTGTATTTCGACCCGCTGACCAAGGAGGACGTTGCCAACATCGTCCAGACCGAACAGCCGTATGGCGTTGTGGTTCAGTTCGGCGGACAGACTGCCATCAACCTGACACGGTATCTGTCTGACATGGGCGTGAAGATTTTGGGTACAACCGCAGATGATATTGATGCGGCTGAAGACAGAGAACGGTTCGATGAACTGCTTGCAAAGTGCGGCATTCCTCGTCCGGCTGGCTTGACTGTTATGAACACCGAAGAAGCATTGGCTGCTGCAAAACAGCTGGGCTACCCGGTTCTGATGCGTCCGTCCTATGTCCTCGGCGGTCAGAATATGATTATTGCACATTCCGATAAGGATATTGTCGAATACATGGCAATCATCATGAGCCACATGATTGAAAATCCGGTTCTGATTGATAAGTATATGATGGGTACAGAAGTCGAAGTCGATGCGATTTGTGATGGAACAGACTTCCTCATTCCGGGTATTATGGAACACGTGGAACGTGCTGGTATTCACTCCGGTGACTCCATCTCCATCTATCCGGCTCAGAACCTGAACCAGAAGATCACCAATACCATTGTCCGGTACACGGGCTTGCTGGCAAAGGAACTGCACGCAGTCGGCTTGATCAACATTCAGTATGTAGTCTATAACAATGAAGTTTATGTCATCGAAGTAAACCCTCGTTCTTCCAGAACCGTTCCGTATATCAGCAAGGTAACCGGTATCCCGATGGTTGACCTCGCAACAAAGATTATGCTGGGCGAAACCCTGAAGAGCCTCGGCTATGAAAGCGGTCTGTATCCGTCCGGCGACTATGTTGCAGTCAAAGTTCCTGTCTTTAGCTTTGAAAAGCTGCAGGATGTGGATACCATGTTAGGGCCGGAAATGAAGTCCACTGGTGAATGCCTGGGCATTGGCAGAACCTTTGAAGATGCTCTGCTGAAGGGCTTGATTGCTGCCGGATACGACCTCAAGAAAGAAGGCGGCGTGCTGATTTCCGTTCGGGATTCCGACAAGCAGGAAATCATCCCGATTGCAGACCGGTTCTCACGGATGGGCTTTGAACTGTACGGCACAAGCGGAACAGCAAATGTTCTGAACCACAATATGATTGCAACCAATCTGGTTCGGAAGATTTCCGAGGGCGAACCGAACACCATCACCCTGCTGGAAAGCGGTAAGATTCACTATATGATCTCCACTTCCGAAAAAGGCAGAATGCCGGCAAGAGATAGCGTTAAGATGCGGAGAAAGTCTGTAGAACGCTCGATTTGCTGTCTGACTGCCATCGACACCGCTTCGGCTCTGTCCAAGATTCTGGAATCCGGTCGCAGCATTGATGATGTGGAACTGATTGACATCACAAAGATCTAACTCATTTCCACTGAATTATCCAACGTGAAAAAATGCGGATAGGATCTTTCCTATCCGCATTTCCAAAAAAAGGAGGCGTTTTTCTATGCATTACTTACAGGGTCGCTATCCTGTGTTAGAAAAAAAGATTCTGGCAAAGAATATGGTGCAATATGTTATTCTCTGTCCGGAAATCGCAGCGGCTGCCCAGCCGGGGCAGTTCGTCCACATTCTTCCAGTCGGCCATACCTTACGCCGCCCGATTTCTCTTTGCGGCATTGACAAGGAAAAGGGCACGATTTGCATCGTCTTTGAATTAAAGGGCAGCGGAACGGAAACCCTCGCAGCCTGCAATGTCGGCGACTGCATGGACGTGCTTGGCCCTCTGGGACATGGCTTCACCCTGCTGCCGGATGCAAAACGGGTGGTTCTGCTGGGCGGCGGAATCGGAAATCCGCCGATGCTCCCACTGGCTCAGTATTATCAGGAACGGGCAACCGTTATCAGCGGCTTCCGCAGTGCGGAATTTGTCATCTTACAAGAGGCGTTTCAGGCTGCTGGTGCAGAAACAATTCTCTGCACCGATAACGGAACAGTCGGACGGCATGGACTGGTCACAGAACCGCTGCAAGAACTGCTGCAAACCCAGCAGATTGATGCCGTTTATGCCTGCGGCCCGAAGCCGATGCTCCGTGCGATTGCAAACCTCGCCAACAACGCTGATGTGTTCTGTGAAGTTTCACTGGAAGAACGCATGGGCTGCGGCATTGGTGCGTGTCTGGTCTGTGCCTGCAAGCTGGAACGGGAAGGAAAATCCGTTTCCGCTCATGTTTGTAAAGATGGCCCTGTATTTTCTGCAAAGGAGGTTGTTTGGGAATGACCGATTTATCTGTTTCAGTAGCGGATGTTCCGTTTAAAAATCCAATTATTCCGGCTTCCGGTGTGTTCGGATACGGACACGAATATGAAGAACTGTTCCCACTTTCCAAGCTGGGCGGTATCGCCACCAAGGGAACAACGATTACGCCCCGTCCGGGCAACCCCTCCCCTCGAATTGCAGAAACACCGTCTGGAATGCTGAACTCTGTCGGCTTACAGAATCCGGGCATTGATGCTTTCATTGAACGGGAACTGCCGTACCTGCTGACCAAGGACACGGTAATTCTCGCCAACATTGCTGGCTCGACCATTGAAGAATGTGTCACGATTGCAGAACGGCTCGACCAGACCGATGTCCACATGATTGAACTGAACATCTCCTGCCCGAACGTGAAAAAGGGCGGTGCTGCGTTCGGCGTACACTGTGACTCTGCGGAACGCATTACTGCGGCTGTTCGGCAGGCAACCAAAAAGCCGCTGGTGGTCAAGCTCTCTCCCAATGTAACCGACATCACCGAAATTGCAAAGGCAGTGGAAGCTGCTGGAGCAGATGCCGTTTCCCTCATCAATACCCTGTTGGGCATGCGGATTGACATCCGTTCCAAGCGTCCGATTCTGCGGAACAATGTCGGCGGAATGTCTGGCCCAGCTGTCTTCCCGATTGCCGTTCGGATGGTATGGCAGGTTTCCAACGCCGTTTCTATTCCAGTCATCGGTATGGGCGGTGTGGACAGCGGTGCAGCTGCCATGGAAATGATGCTGGCTGGAGCAAGTGCGGTACAGGTGGGGGCTGCGATTTTCACTGACCCGTATGCACCCGTTCGCATTGTCGAAGAATTGCAGGCACTGCTCGAAGAACAGCACATTGCAGATGTAAAAGAACTCATCGGTGCTGTAAAGCCGTGGTAAGCCGGAGGAACTGCGATGATTATTTTAGGTGTAGACTTTGGCGAAGCCAGAACCGGACTTGCCATCTGTGACCGCTCGGAACTGCTGGCTTCTCCAGTCGGAACGATTGCAGAAACAGACTTTGATACCTGCGTAGAAAAAGTTGCAGCAGCCGCAAAAGAACGGCGAGCAGAACGCATTGTGGTCGGCTATCCCAAAAATATGAACGGCACGATCGGCGAACGGGCAGAACGCTGCCAGCAGTTCGCCGCATGCCTGAAAGAAAAAACCAATCTTCCAACGGTGCTCTGGGATGAACGCAGCACAACCGTCACCGCCCACCAGTATTTGAATCAAACCAATACCCGTGGCAAAAAAAGAAAAGCGGTCGTGGATACGGTTGCAGCAACCATCATCTTAGAGAGTTATCTTGCGTATCGCAAACACCATCCGGAGGACTGTTCAGAACATTAACGAACCGATATCGTCCAGAACACAGCCAACGGCTTTCATCGCCTTGTTTGCGTTCTTCCGAATATCATGCTTCTGACGGGATGTGGCTTTGGAAAGCAAATAGCAAGCCGTTCCAACGGCTGTTCCAACGCCAACGCCCCGTACAACAGATTTCAGATTCATACAAGCTGCCTCCTCTCCTGCGAAACTGGAAATAGGATTCCACCGTTCGTTGCAAATATACGACAGGAGGCGGCTTTTTTTGTAAAAAGGAAGGATTTTGTCGTTGATGAAACAATTGAAAATTGTATTGGTAGAACCACAAATTCCCCAGAATACCGGAAATATTGCAAGAACCTGTGCGGTTACGGGTGCTTCCCTGCACCTAATACGACCAATGGGGTTTGAAGTAACAGATAAGCATTTAAAGCGTTCCGGTTTGGATTATTGGAACAAACTGGATATTACCTATTATGAGAACTGGGCAGACTTTGTTGCAAAACATCAAGAAGAACAAGACCAGTTCTATTTCTTCACCACCAAAGGCAAGCACGTCCACAGCGATGCGATCTATACCAAACTGGACAGTGTGTATCTCATCTTCGGACGGGAGGACAAAGGACTGCCGGAACCGCTCCTGCACGCCCATGCAAACCAGTGCGTTCGCATTCCGATGCGGCATACCTTGCGGAGCCTGAACCTCTCGAACTCCGTCGCCATTGCAACATACGAAATCTTGCGGCAATGGGGCTATCCGGAATTGCAGTGTGCCAGTGAACTGGATGTCTGCGAGGAAGATTGAAAATCATTGGTTTAGATGAAAAAAGAGCCTGCCCATGCAGACTCTTTTTTTGCTTATTCCAGCCAGTTTTTCTCCGGCTCTAAAATTTGCAGCTTTTGCACATATTGCGTATTTTGCAGCAGGGAACAATATTTTTTCGGGGTCATGCCCGAAAATGCCTTGAAATCATGCACAAAATGCGACTGATCATAATAGCCCAGTTCCATGGCGGTTTCCGTCAGATTGCGGTCGGCATGGGCATTCAATGCCTTGACTGCTGCCTGAAACCGGAAAATTTTTGCAAGCTGTTTCGGACTCAATCCCACCTCAGAGCGAAAACTTTTGTCAAGATAACGGGTCGTGTATCCCGTTTCTTCTGCCAGCTGTTCCACGGTCACGCTGCCAGCTGAACCAACCAGCAGATTTGCAGCGTGCAGCACCAGCAAGTTGCTGTGCTCCATTGGTGAAACACGCTGGTAAATCTTCATATAAGACCGCAGAAAGGCTGTGATTTGCCGATAGAAGTCGGTCGTTCCGCAGATTTCTTCCAACATGCGTTCATCCTGAATCCAGTCTGAAAACGGAACCTGATGATTCACCAGCTGCCCCATTACGCCGGATTTTCCCAGAACGGGATTATAGCCCGGCAGAAACCGTACCCCGAAATAACAACTATTTGACCGCAACAGTACTGTTTCCGGAGCAAGTACTGTTCCGCAAATATTCGCCTCTGGTGCAGTTGTATCACAACAAAATACCATATCCACACAGCCATCCGGCACGGCATACCGTGGGAGCGTCCCTGTCTGGCACTGGTAAAAATGAACGATTCCAAACCGATTCATGATATATTTCTTGTATGTCTCTGATGCCGTTACGAAAAACGGCTGCCTTGGTGTCATATAGATGCGTCGTTCCATAAAAAAACACCTTCCCGTTTCGTTCGATGCTGCTACTCGTAATTATAGTACAGTCAAACGAAACGTGCAAGGTGTTTCATGATTTATTCAAGATATATTTTCATACCAACAAATTTTCATCAGGTTTCCGGTCGTGTGCCCGTGTTCACATCCGCCGGAACGCTCTGCACTTCCGGTTCTGCATGCATATGCAGCCGCTCCGCCAATCTTGGATGATGGTGAATCTGATACAGGTCGGTTTCCATCGCCATGACTTCCTTGATTTGATATGCTTTGAACATCGGGCGTTTCATCACGCATTTAATCCAAATCACTGCATACACAGAAAGAATTGCCAGCACGACTACAAAGATGGTGTAAATCTTCTTCTTGACGTTCCAGTCGGAATCAATGTTGTAAATCATAAACGCATTGCCCAAAATGCCAATCACCGGAATCAGTGCCCCGAACGGCAGTTTGAATGTACGAGGGGCTTTCGGCAGCCGCTTCCGCAGAATCAACACATCAAAATGCAGAATGATGTAGGAGAAAATCCAGAACGTGCAACCTGTCAGAATCAGGAACGTCAGCTGGTCGCTGGTGGAAAGTCCCGTGATATTGATGAGCACCATCACCACTGCAACCAACAGCAGCCCGACATATGGCGTTCCCCGAAGATTCTTCCGCAGGAAAACAGATGGCAGCAAGTTGATTTTCGCCATGCCGGAACAAATCTGTGAGATGGAAAACATCGCCGTGTT
Organism: uncultured Ruminococcus sp.; assembly: GCA_902464115.1. Lineage (GTDB taxonomy): Bacteria > Bacillota > Clostridia > Oscillospirales > Ruminococcaceae > Ruminococcus_C. Next base: position 18,136 of record CABQIF010000010.1, read on the forward strand.
CAAGGTACTGATGACTGCCAGCAGCGAAATCATCGTCATCCAAACCGTGCCCACTTTTCCGAACAACAGCGAACCATAGAGAATGTGCGGAACGGTACTGCTGCCCAGCTCTTCCCATGGGGTATAATGGCTGAATCCAATGCAGACAAAAATCTGCATCACCAGAATCACCAGCAGACTGATAACCATGCCCAGCGGTACTTTTCGCCGTGCATTCTTGACTTGTGACGAAATCGGAATGATAAATTCAATGCCGATGAACAGGAAAAATGCCAGCCCCAACAGGGAAAATACATCGCTTGGCTTGGAGGAAAGCACGGCTTCCTGCTCGACGACCTGCCCCGTTCCCAGCTTCAACGTTCCTGCAATGCCGAGGAAAATCAGTGAGCCGATCAGGGCATAGGCAACAACGTTTTGAATCTTCGCAAACATATCAACCCCGAACCAGTTTAGACATGCCAGCAGGAGAATCAGCAAAATCGAATACATGGATGGCGAAATCGGAACATTCGGCAAGACACTGCTCAAGGTGTTCCCGAACATCGCCGCTTCGGAACTGCCCATAATCGTTTGACAAGTCAAGTATCCGCCGACAGTAATCACAATCGACACAAAAGGCCCAAAACAGGCAAGCGTATACTGTGCCATGCCACCCGTCAGGTTCGGCATCAGGGCGTTCAGTTCGCAGATGGAAAAGGCAGTCAGAATATTAAATGCACAGGCAATTGCCATCGTAATGATAAACGGCAAGCCAATCGCAGCCGTCCCCTGTCCGATGGAAAGCAGACAGCTGGTTGCTACAATCAACCCAACACCAGTCGCCACAACACTTGGCAGACCTAATTTTTTCTGTTCCATAACCGTTCGCTCCTTTTTCTGCAATGTGCTTACTTTTCACCGTGGACTAAGGCATCATAGCCTTCTTCTCCGGTGCGTACCCGTACCACATGCGTGACATCAGAAACAAAAATCTTTCCATCGCCAATGTGCCCCGTATACAGTTCTTTCTTGACAAACTCCAACAGCCCCTCTACTTCTTCTGTCGGCAACACCATCATGACAACTTCTTTCGGCAGCAGGCTGATTTCCTGATTCTTGCCTTCCACTTCAAATTCCTGTGTGCCATGCTGTACCCCACAACCCAACACCTGATAAACCGTCATCCCCGTAATCCGAAACTTTCCGAGGGCTTTCTTCAACGGTTCAATCTTGGAAATTCCGGTGATAATCTCAACTCTGGACAATTGCATAATACTTCCTCCATTCTGGTTTCCCATCGGAAACCTGATACAATAAAATCATAGAAAACAAAAATGGTGTCGAACTTCCACAAGAGAAATTCGACACCATTGTCTGTTTGACTTTGATTATAGCACGAACTCCTACAAAAAAATTGTAAAAATCCGAACCGTCACTTTGTAAAGCGGTCATACCGCAGTGCAGACAAGTCAACCGCTGTTTCCTGTCCGGTTGCCAGCTGGGACAGTACCAACCCAACCGCCGGAGCAATCCCGAACCCGTGTCCGGTAAAGCCACAGGCAAGAATCAAGCCCGGCACTTCTTCCACGGTACTGATCACCGGAACATGGTCTGCACACGCATCCATCCAGCCTGCCCATGTCCGTACCACTTTGATCTCCTGCAAGGACGGGAAATAGTGCAGAATGCCTCGGCAAGCCGCAGACGCTGCAATACTGGAAGAAACTGGTCTGCCCGGCTTCGCAAACGGCTCTAATCCAGAATTTAAACCGAATACAAATGAACCATGCTCCGTCTGATGTCCGTAAAAGTCTGCATCTGCCGTGCCCAGCATCTGCCAGAACATCGGAGCAACCGCTTCGGTTACCAGCGTTTCCAACAAGACGGGCTGCATCGGAATGTCAATGCCAACGGTCGAGGCAATGAAGCGGCTCTCATACCCTGCCGCTAAAATCACTTTATCGCCCTCATAGACGTTACCAGAGGCTGTGACGACCTGCCGAACCGCTCCCTTGATTTTCCGCAGTTCTACCACTTTTTCATCGGAAATGAAATGTGCTCCCAGACGGCGTGCCATCTTATAATAGCCCATCGTTGCCATCAATGGATTGGCGTGGCCATCGGTCGGACACCAGCTGGCACAGGTTACAACATCGGATAAATACGGATTGATTCGCCGTGCTTCATCGCCGGAAATCATCCGGACATCCAGCCCGCAGGCAGCTGCCCGGTCGGTCAATCCCTGCAAAATTTTTTCGTGGGCTGGCGTACTGCCAAGCCGCAAATTTCCGTGCTGATAATATTCGACGTTTGTATCCAGCATATCGGACAGCTTCGGCCACAGGTTCTGAATCGCATACATCACCAGCGGCAATTCCCGTGGGTCACGTCCGGACTGCCGGACACCACCGCCGTTTCGGGTCGAACCGCCGTTGCCAATGTGTGGACTGCCCTCTAATACCAGAACAGAAACCCCTTCTTTTGCAAGATGATACGCTGCTGCACAACCAATGATGCCGCCGCCTACAATAATTACTTCTGCTTGCATGTCGGTTCCTCCTTATCCTGTGCCAGTATCTTCATGGCAATCGGCCGCATCGGTGCTCTGCCGGTTGCTGGTTCTAATTCATTCGGGCGAACACCCAGTTCCCGAGCAACAATGCCCTTGACTAACTTCGTGCAGGTCTGCCCTTGGCAGAGTCCCATGCCCGTCCGCAAATAACGGCGGATCTCCGTCAGGGTAAACATGCCATCATGAACCGCCCGACGAATTTCTCCCTTTGTAATCTCTTCGCAGCGGCAAATAATCCTATCATCATCCGGCTGCGGAACAAATGGTTTTAATGTACGATTCCGGTCATTCATGCCTGTTCCCCCTCCTGAAAAAATCTTGCCTGCATGGCAAATTCCTTTGCCACCTTCATGGTCAGCAAATTGGTGTGGTCAAATGCCTTTGCACGCCGCACCTTTACCACTTCTGCTTCACAGACCGGCTCGCCGTTTCTGCCCAGTGCAACGCCTTTGTCCCCTGTTTTCGGCAGCGGCAAAAATTCATACGGCAGCGTAATTTCTGCTGTTCCATCCCCGCAGTCTTCATTGACTAAAAAAATCGCTTGGCCAGAACAGGACGCTATGCACATACCGCAGCCGGTGCACTGCTTCGATTCGTCAATGGACGGCAGTGCAGTGATGTTGCTGCCGATCCGAATACAATGTTTCGGACAGGCATCCTGACACGGATTGCATGGAATATTCTGGGTACATTCGATCACCGGATGCACGCCTGTTTGATGGGTGACCCCCGGGAACCGGTCAATCTCTGTTTCTGCAACGTATCCATGTTGCAGCAAGTTTTCTGAAATGGCAATGCCCTCTTCGGTTTCTGTGATCTTCTTGCCCCGCATGCCCGGTGCAAACATGCCCTGCCGCAAGCCATTCAGAGCGGCTTCTTGGGCAGCAACTTCTTTCTGGCATGCTTCCTCGCTCAGATAACCCAGACGGGCAGCGGCTGCAATGCCGGCAATCCGTCCTTCAATCATAGCACTGGATGCCTCTTCAATGCCGGAAACATCGCCTGCCGCATAAATTCCCGGTACAGAGGTTTCGCCGTATGCGTTAACTTTCGGCACAAATCCTGCCTTTGCCGGATTGTCCTCCATCTCACAGCCTGCCATATCGCACAGCTTAGACATCGGCGAAAGTCCGACTGCTAAACAAATCGTATCAACATCAAAATGCTTTTCTGTTCCCGGAATCACCTGCCAATTGGCATCGACCTGCCCGATGGTGACACCCGTCACGCAGTCCGTTCCCTCCGCAGCAACAATGGTATGGGACAGATAGAATGGAACGCCACAGCGTGCAACCTTGGCAGCATGGACACCATATCCGCCAACCCGTGGGGCAGCATCTGCAACGGCAACGACTTCACAGCCTGCCTGCAACAGCTGAAAGCTGACGACCAATCCAACATTCCCGGAACCCAGCATTAAAATCCGCTTGCCTGGCATCGTTCCGTGCAGATTCATCATGGTCTGGGCTGCACCTGCTCCAATGACACCCGGCAGCGTCCAGCCCGGAAATGTGACCATGTTTTCACTTGCACCCGTTGCAACCAGAATCGTATCGCCTTTGACATGCTCGACCTTATCGCCAATCTTTACAGTGACTTCTTTTTCCGGAAAGATTCCGATGACAATGGCATTCAATACAACGGTAACACCCAATGCAGCGGCTTCTGCCAGCAGTTCTTCGCCGATATGAAACCCTCTGATCTTGGCTTTGTGCTCCTTCGAGCCGAAAAACTTGTGAATCTGTTTAAAGAGCTGACCGCCTGGCTTTGTATTTTCATCATAGACGACAACGTGCAAGCCACGCTTTGCCGCTTCGATCGCTGCGGACAAACCTGCCGGCCCTGCTCCAACAATAATCATATCATAGCGTTTCATTTTGCCCCTCCTTCCGGCTGTTCCGCCGTGACCCCGTATTGTGTCCGAATCTCCATACCTGCTTCCAGCGGTGTGATACAGGTGCGGACGTTTGGCTGTCCGTTTACAACCATGACGCAATCCGTACATCTGCCGATGGCACAGAAAATACCACGGGGTTTGTGTTCTTTCCGGGTGTAGCGGTGAACCATCACGCCAGCATTTTTCAATGCCATGGCAATGGGTTCGCCTGCATATCCCTGTAGGGGCTTTCCATCAAATGTAAAGGAAACCAGTGCTCCTTGCTGATATGTGCCGAGAATAGGATGTTCTTGGATTCTCATGTCAATGCCTCCGTTCTTTCGCTTGTCTGTCCGGTTGTCAGACCATCTGCGGGGTATCCCACAGCTTCAATTTCGTACCAATGCCCTTCTTCAGAGCGTTCCGATAAACCATTGTACCCCATGCCACATCTTCTACCGGCATACCGCCAATGGAATAGATGATAATTTCATCTTCTTTACGGTGCAGCGGAATCCGATTCATCAGGATGTCGCCCAAATCATCGACCTGTTCCGGCTGCATCTTTCCCTCTGCAATCAAGTCCATGACGTGTACGGCTGGAATCGGAACGGTGTTGTAAGCATTCGGCTTCATCTCTTCTTCCCACGCTTCATAGAGCTTAATGTTATCGGTTACGGTTCTTGCACGATGGATGATGAAATCATCATCGAACCGCAAGGCAGCGGTGGAACTGATCAATGCCCCCGGCTTAATCCATTCTTCTTTGATGTACGGATACAGGCTTGGGTCACCCGTTGGAGTTGAGGTGCTGGCGGAAACAATGTCCGCATCCCGTACTGCCTCTTCGATGCTGTCCACTGCAAATACTGTTACATTTGGATACGTTTCCCGAACGTGTTCAATGAACGCTTGCAGGGAAGCCTTTCCTCTGCCTTTGACTTTAATCGTCTGCACGCTTGGACGAACTGCCATGATTGCAGCCAGTGCAGTTTTGCTCATGACCCCTGGCCCAATGATTGCAACTACTTTTGCATCTGGTTTCGATAAATGCTTATATCCAACGCCCGGAACTGCTCCGGTTCGGTAGGCAGATAAGATGTTGGCGGACATATAAGCAACCGGTGCTCCGGTATCTTTATCATTCAGTGTGAGCATTAAGATGGAACGGGGCAAGCCCTTTTCCTTGTTGGCACAGTTGGAACCATACCACTTCATCCCTGCCATATCGAACATACCGCCCAAATATGCCGGCATTGCCATAAACCGACGGTCTGGGCCATCGACTGGCATCTCCGGAAACGGAGAGGACGGCGGAAACATCACCATACATCCATGGGAATTTCCGTTTGCACCGCCCATGCGGTAATCGCCTACTTTCATCAGCTTGAACATTTCTTCCATTGCGTCAATGCAGCCTGCCATATCTTTGACCCCTGCACGCACCATATCTTCTTCATTCAAGTACAAAAAATCAACCTTCGGATAAGCCATTTCTGATTCCTCCCAAATAAAAAAGGTGTCCGGCAGTTTGCTTCTTTGCAAACGACCGAACACCATTGTTCCAATTTGATTGATTTTGTCTGGCTGTCCGTTTTGGAACAACCCCTTGCTGACTATGGTTCTATCTTACCACAGGACAGCGGAAATAAATTGTAAAAATCGGAACAAGCTTTTTTCTGTTGGTCAGATCAGGATTCCGGAAAAGTGGTCGATTTCGTGTTGAATGATCTGTGCCTCAAAATCTCGGAAAATCTGCTTTTTCTTTTTGAAATGCCGATCTGAATATTCTACGACAATCATGGGATACCGCTGGACAGGACGCTGCCCCGTCAGGGACAGACAGCCTTCTTCTGTTTCATAGGTCTGCTTGGAATGGTCAACGATGACGGGGTTGATGAGAATCTGGTAAGTTGCCCCGATCTGTGCCACTAGAATCGTCTTTCGCACGCCGATCATGTTGGCTGCCATGCCGACGCAGTGGTCTGCATGGGCGTGAATCGTATCCAATAAATCTTGTATCACCTGCTGGTCTTGCTTGGTGGCTGGTTCAGATTTCTGGCTGAGGAAAAACGGGTCGGTTACAATTTCTTGTATCATGGTCAGACTCCTTTGATTTTTCTTTTATTATAACAAATTCTCCTCAGGAATGCAATTTCTTCTTTCTTACAACTATAGCGATTGATTCAGAATCTTTTTTAACAGCATCAAATCTAAAACATTGATTGTTCCATCTGCATTGTAATCATACTGCATGGTTTCCCATGTGTCACTAATTCCTCGGTTTAAAAGAAAATTTTGCAACTGCTGCAACCGATAGGCACTTTGATGGGTTTCATCCTCTAAGTCCACACGCAGCATCACATCTTTTTCCGTAAAAGGATAGACGGAAATATCATAATAATATTGATGACAGCAATTTTTTTCTGTTGTATCTGCGGTTATTGATTCTGTATCATTAAATGTAATTGTTCCATGCGGGCAGAAACGCTGAACAGTATATGCCTCAAGCGGTTCTTCTGCAGATGGCAACCGAAACAGAACCGTTCCATCCGGACAAAGTAAATAATCTACATCAAAACGATTGGTATGTGCTTGCATTCGCTGTTCTAGTGCCATTTTCACCAATTTTGCTACCAATTCTTGATTACAAACGCCATCTGCTGTTAAATTTTGCTGTTCCTGAAATTGCATCAACGCTTTTTGTGTACCAGAACCAAACTTTCCATCTACTGTTAAGTGGAAGCCACCATACTGGTTCAAACAATATTGCAGCCATTTGACACCACTGCTTCGCATCATTCGTTTGGTATCATAATACAATGTTTTCGTTGGTCTTAAATATGGAATTCCAATCTCTGCATCATTTTCTAGACGTTTTTGATTCGCATAATCAATATAAGAAATGTCAACATCTGTAAATTCCGCCTGCGTAGAAAGATATTCCATATGGTCAGAATACTGCCAGATACTGCATAAATCACTATAATCATACTGCAATGGCTCTGCAACCTGCTCTGCATAAGGATACCGTGCCATCCAAGCTTCAAAATGATGGTCAATGATGCGATCTAAATCTACATAAGTATCAATCCAGGAATAACCCAAATAAATTCCTGCAATATAGCCAGCATCCTGAATCTTCTCCAGTGCCTGTAAAATCAAATCCGTAAGGGCATCCACGCCCAAATCCATTTGTGTTTGCGATTGTTCAATGTCGATAAAAACCGGATAATCTACTTCTCTTCCATCCAACGTATTTAAAAAATTGTCAACACAAATCTGAAATTCTGCTTCTGTTGCTGCACTGCAATAAAAATAAACGCCAACTTTCCAATCACACGCTTTTGCTTGTTCGTAGTTTTGAGAAAAAAATCGGTCTTCTTGATAATCAATATTGGAGCGATTTGTTGTTCCTCCTCGAATGATTGCAAAAGAAAGTTTTTCATCTTCTGTTTTCAATTGTGCCCAATCAATTTCTCCTTGATAAGAAGAAACATCTATCCCGTATTCATAAAACGATATTGCACTTCCTGTAATGTCAGAAATACAAAAAAGTGCCTGCAACAGGAAAAAGACCACCAAACCTGCAAAAATCTGTTTTATTCTTTTCAATCTTTTCAATTTTCCACCTCTAAACTTGAAATTCCCCTATGAATTTCTGCAATTAAATTCATAGGGGAATGGTATCCTCTGTATTTAAGGAGATTCAGACAGACATCACTCAATCTGAAAGAATCATTTTTTTCAGCAAAACCAAATCCAGTGCTGTCAATGTGCCGTCAAAATCCATATCCAATTCGTTAAGCTCACTCACACTGTATCCGCTTTCATTCAATAAATAATGCTGTAACTGAATGACCTTCGTCAGATATTGTTCAGATGGATCTACCGGCTCTTCCTGCGGCGGTTGTTCTGGCTGTTCTGGTGTTTCGTTGTCTTCTCCAACACCGATTCCAATGATGGTATCCCCTGCTACACTTGCCTCCAGATAAACAGAATAAGCAGCATTTTCTGGAATTTCAATTTCACAAGAAGTATCTGTTGTTTCAATATAATCAAAAATGCCATCTTCGGTGACACCATCTGTGTCAAAGATTGTCACGGTATACAAATCGCATCCTTCTACCGGATTCCAAGACAGTTTTGCATGTGTAGCATCGATCTGTGTAAAGGTCGGAACAACAGTATTCTTATTATCTGTAACAAATGATACGCTTTGTGCATCTGAAATTGTATCCAATGCCTCTAAAGAAATTTCTCCGTCCGAAGAAATCGTAATTGTTTGGTCTGAATTCATGTTTTTAATAAAGGACATGCCATCTTCTTCATACAAATACCAATATGCATTGGCATCTTCTGGATTTGGGTCAACCATTTTTAATTTTCCATCTGAAATCGTCAGCATTTTTCCATAGTATGCGTTATAAATCTCAAACGTCCAGTTTTCATGTGATATAAATCGCCACATTGATTCATAGGTTGCATCTTCTGCCATATATAATTTATCTGTTTTTAAATTATAAGACAGAGCAGTATCATAAGCAGAAGACCGAATCTGAGAGATGGCTTCGTCTTTTTCAGACTGCTGAATGACAGCAAAGGAAATCGGATCACTGGTCAGCGAACCTTTATCATTGCTGACAGTCACGGTTGCCGTGTATGTTCCTGCATTCAAAGCAGTTGTAAGTGAATATTCATCCGTCTGGTAATCATACACAACTTCGCCGTTCTCTTCATTCCGAATCACCAGATGGTAAGTATCTGCTGTATCACTGTCAAATTCAAAGGCAATGCTTTCTTCTTCCGCAAAGTAATATTTCTGCTCTGCCAACTGCAATTCTGCAATCGTTGGTTCTTCACTGCCCCCGCAAATCGTAATCGACCGAGCTGCCAGCATTTCTTTCATCTTTGCACGGGATGCATTCCCGAAAATACCATCTGCCTTTAAGCCGTTCTGTGACTGGAAACTTTGAACTGCTGCCTTCGTCTTTGGCCCATAGTGTCCATCAATATCCAAACCCGACGACATCGTATTGTTCAATGCCACTTGCAGCCATCTGACCGTGTCACCCTTAGAGCCAGACTTTAAATTGCCTGACGGTTCGGAATAACCATAACGCAAGATCGTTCCGGTAGAACTCTGCGGCGGTACATAATCTTTATTCTCCAGCAGTGCTGTCAGTTTGCCTCTGGTATAGATTCCTACAATACCATCCACGCCAAGGCTGTTCAGGCTCTGGAAGTTCTTGACTGCGTTATAGGTGTTCTTTCCGAACATTCCATCTACGGTCAGCCCTGCATGGATCAGCTGGTTCAAAGATGCTTGCAGCCACTTGACATCATCGCCACGCATCAACGAACCCTTTGTATATCGCAGTGTTCTGGATGGTGTGCCATAATTGCTGTTATTGCTGGTCTGTCCATCACTGCTGCCATTATTCTTCGCCTCTGCTTTCGCTTTCAGACTGGACAGCGTTTTTGTTCCGGCTTTTCCATCCACTGAAAGCCCATTTGCAGACTGATATGCCCGAATCTGATTCTTTGTTTCTGCTCCCAGATAACCATCTACTGTGCATGCATAGCCCAAGTATGACAATGCAGACTGTAACCACCTAACATCATTTCCGTTCATCATCGGAGATTTCTGGTATAACGTTCTTGTTGGGTAGGTGTAGTTCCAAGGCAATTGGCTATCGCTTGCCGTGTTGGTGTCTGGAACTGGTGTCGGACGGCTGCCACTATAGGATAACCCATACATGCATCTTCCAGATAAGGTATACTTTCCAGAAGAGAAAATACTGCCGCTTACCCAAGCAACCCCTCTTTCTCCACTCCATCCACCAATAGAACTGCATCTGGAAGAAGCTCTCGAAGAATCTAACATCAAATATTTTCCAGTCGAAGCATTATAGTCTACAATTGCAATCCAGTGTCCCGGTACACAACCACAGATTGTTCCGCCATTGCGAACATGTTCCAGTGCAGATGAAACACTGGAATAACTGCCTGCATACGAAAAACCATAAGTAGAACCGTAATTTTGAGAATAGGCTTTAAAGAATCTCGTATCAACACCATTATTTGCAGTTCGATAGCCATTTGCCTTTGACCAATCTGCAACAAAAGTTGGATCCATGAAATTTCCTGTTTTATAGAATACAGAATTGATTACGGAAAATAATCCGCAGGCAGAAGAACCAATTGTTTGGTTTCTACTTCCAATACTTGTCCACAGATGATTGTTCCAGTAAGAAACCCCTGTCAAATAGGAATCAATCTGTGCTCTGGAGGTCGAGTCCTGCTGCCAAGCAATTGGAGATGGTGCATTGCAAGTCAAAGCCTCTGCTGTAATGGCTGCTGGGTCGCTGTAAAATACAGCTGGTGTATAAGACAATCCACCCACCATCAAGGTACAGCTTGTTAAAAACACCATTGTCTTTTTTGCAATTGCACCCCATTTTTGTTTTTTCAAAATGACAACCCCTTTCTAGTTTTGATTATTCGATTTCCATAATCATTCTTTTCAGCAATGCCAAATCAAGAACATCTAATTTTCCATCAAAATTCATGTCTAATTCCGCAACCGTAGAAGCACTGTATGACGTTTTATTCAGCAAATAATTCTGTAGTTCCACCATCATCCCTAAATACTGTTCTTTATGGTCAACAGGCTCTTCCGGATCTGGTTTTTCCGGTTGTGGTTCTTCTATTACCGCACCATCTTCCATTGCAATCGAAATCATAATCGTTCCAGAAGATGCCGGCTCTAAACAAATCGAATAAGCATGATTGGGAATGGTAATCATACAGGATGTATCTGTTGTTTCTATCAAGTCATCAATGCCATCTTCGGTTGCTGTTTCTTCCCGATTCAAGATTGTTACATAATACGCATCTGCACCCTCTACGGAATTCCAAGAAAGCTGTGCATGTGTGTCATCAATCTTTTTAAAGGTCGGAATCATTTGATTGATTTCTGGTACAACAAGGTTGATTCCCTGTGCATCCGAAACTGTATCCAAATCTTCCAATGTAATTTGTCCGTCAGAAGAAACGGTAAGGGTTTTATCAGAAGCAACATTTTTGATGAAAGAAATGCCGTTTTCTTCGTATAAGTACCAGAGGGCAGATTCCTTTTTGACATCTTCCCCAGCAGTTTCCAAATCCTGCGTTTTCAGCTGTCCTTCATCTGCAACAATCAATTGGTCAGAATAGACGTTTACTAGATTGAATTCCCAGTTATCATAAGAAATAAATTTCCACATGGATGCATAATCTGCATGTTCCGCAGCATAGAAACTGTCTTTCTCTGCGTCATATGCAATAGAAAATCCATAAGCAGCAGACTGCATTTGTGCAACTGATTTATCATTTCTAGACTGCTGAATGACAGCAAAGGAAATCGGGTCACTGGTCAGCGAACCTTTATCATTGCTGACAGTCACGGTTGCCGTGTATGTTC
>CABQIF010000011.1 GCA_902464115.1 uncultured Ruminococcus sp.
ATGAAAATCCGTTTGTATTTGAAACGCCGGAATTACAAGAACAAATGGATTTTGTTTTCTCTTACTTTCAGAAAAGACATGCAGAAAAAGGACAAGAAGCCCTTTGTGAACTATGCGAAAATTGGCAGAAGAATGCTTTTGTCGTAGGGTTTCAGACGGCAGTGAATCTGTTGATGAAATAAAAATGCACTTGTCGCCCCTCTTTGCGGAGGGGTGTGGATTGAAATCATTATTTTTAGTATAATGTTATGAGATGTCGCCCCTCTTTGCGGAGGGGTGTGGATGAATACATGCAACACCCCACCGGAACAAAATCCAGTGGGGCGTTGTGTTTTGTACAAATTTATTTTTCCACTTCTGCTTCCGTAGTTGCAATTGCCTTTGCAGAGGCATACGCTTGTGCATAGAAATATTCCTGTGCATTCAGCGGAGAAGCATTGCTCTGTACCTTTTTATAAGAGCCATCCGGCTGCTGGATTCTTGCCTTGACGTTATCCTGCATCATGATTCGGAACATCGAGAGGATTCTTGACTTGATATCCTTATCATAAATCGGAGCACCCACTTCCACACGCCGGATGGTATTTCTAGTCATCCAGTCTGCGGAGGCAATATAAACATCTGCCTGATTTCCAGCCCCGAAGATATAAATTCTGGTGTGTTCCAGATACCGTCCAACAATGCTGCGAATCGTAATATTTTCTGTTTGTCCCGGAATGCCGGCGATCAAGCAGCAAATACCACGGATGATCATTTCAATTTTGACGCCTGCCTGAGAAGCCTCGATCAGCTTATCAATCAAGTATTTATCTGTCAGGGAGTTGACTTTCAGCCCGATATAAGCCGGCTGTCCAGCCTTTGCCTTTTCAATCTCCACATCAATCCGGTCTGCAACGTGGTTTTGCAGGCAGTGCGGAGATACCAGCAGATATTCCGTGTGCTTGATGGTCTGCCCCATGCAAAGTGCATTGAAGACCCGACTCGCTTCCATGCCGATTTCCGGACGGGCAGTCATCAGAGAATAGTCCGTATAGATTTCAGAAGTTTTTTCGTTGTAGTTGCCCGTTCCAACCTGTGTGATATAAGAGATAGAATTGCCAATTTTCCGTGTAATCAGGCACAGCTTCGAGTGTACCTTGAGATTATCCAGACCATAGATAATTCGGCAGCCGGCTTCTTCCAGTCGTCTTGACCATTCAATGTTGTTTTCTTCGTCAAATCTTGCACGCAGTTCAACCAGTACCACGACATCTTTTCCGTTTTCTGCGGCTTCGATCAATGCTTCTACGATTTTGCTGTTGGTTGCCACCCGATACAGCGTCATCTTGATGGAAACAACGTGTGGGTCTTCGCCAGCTTCATGGAGCAGGTTCAAGAATGGGCGAATGCTTTCAAACGGGAATGATAAGAAACGGTCTTTCTTCTGAATCTGAGCAATCATCGAGCGATGGTCGTCAATGTTTGCGGAACGCTGCGGAACTCGGCGAGGATAGAACAACGAACGATTTTTCCGCAGCAAGTCCCGAACCTGTGAAACAAATGACAGGCTCAGCGGTGCTTCTGAGTGGAAAACCTGTGCTTCATTCAGGTGCAAGTATTCACACAACTTGGCAATCACAGAAGGGTCCATCAGTCTGGAAAATTCCATCTTGACCGGACGCAGCCGCTTTCTGGCACGCAGCAATTTCTCCATCGCAGCCCGATAATCGGTTTCATCTTCAATGTTTTCTTCTTCTGCGTCGATGTCTGCACTCCGAACGATCCGAATCAGCGATTTGCTCTTGATGACATGGCGAGAGAAAATATCCGATGCAAAGTGCAGGATGAGTTCTTCCGTCAGGATAAAGCGGTTTTTCTGGTTGGGCAGGGAAACATACTTCGGAAATACCGGACTGCTGCACGGAACGATCCCGATTTTTTCGCTGCCTTTTTTCTCCAGTACGACAACCGCATAAATTTCCTTGTTTTGCAGGAACTGGAACGGCTGCTTTTTGCTGACAATTTGCGGAGAGAGCAGCGGTTCGATTTCAGAGCGAAAATAAGACTGTAAATAATCCGCTTCCTGCTGAGAAATCGTGTGGAAGTCTACAATCTCCACGCCCTCCGTTTTCAGGCAGTTCTGTAAATCCCGATAGGTGTTGTCTTTATCGTGGAGCATCTGGCGAACCCGTTCAAAGATTGCCAAAAGCTGTTCTCTGCAAGTCATATTGGTTTTATTTTCCCGAATTTTATCGGATACCTGCATTTTTTCAAAGAGCGAGCCAACTCGCACCATAAAAAATTCATCTAAATTACTCTGGAAAATAGAGAGAAAAGAAAGCCGTTCACAAAGTGGATTTGCTGGATCTTGTGCTTCTTCCAAAACACGTTGGTTAAACTTTAGCCATGAGAGTTCTCGGTTGGCGTAGCAACGCTGATCTGCCATAAATAATGCCTCCTGTTGATCGATGGTTTGGTTTTGAATATAGCAAAACGCAGTCCGACTACAAACAGACGGCTGCATTTTGAAGAACTTGCACAAAAAAATCATCAAAATGATGTAAAAAAGAAACAAGAGTTTTGTTTTCTTTTATTATACTACATTGTCTGTTTTTATGCCAGCTCATAAATGTAAACCATTTGTTATTTTTGCGTTAAGTTTTGTGTTTTACTTTTTACATAAACTTTTTGAAGAATTTGCAGGAATCTTGTTGTATTTTTCTGCCCGTTGCAGTATACTATAAGAATGGGCTGTGCACGCACAGGACGAAAAAAGAAACAGGAGTATCAAAGAATCATGAATGTTGCATTGATTGATATGGGTTCGAACAGCATTCGCCTTGCGGTTTACAAGGTGGAGCAGAAGGATTTTGAACCGATTTTTTCCAAACGCTATATGACAGGATTGGCAAGTTATGTGAAAGAGAAGCAGCTGACCGCAGCCGGCGTGGAGCAGGCTTGTGCCGTGTTACTGGATGCAAAATCCTTGCTGGAACAGCTTTCGGTTGACCAGACAACTGTTTTTGCAACCGCCTCGCTGCGAAACATCAAAAATACAGAAGCGGTTGTCGCTGCCATTCAGCAGAAGACAGGTTACACCGTGCAGATTCTTTCCGGACATGAAGAAGCCTTTTTAGACTATTTCGGCGTGATGCATGGAGCACCGATGGAAGAAGGGGCACTGGTAGACATCGGCGGCGGCAGCACCGAAATCACGACCTTTGCAGCAGATGGTCCAGCTTTCATGGAAAGTATGCCCGTTGGAGCACTGCGTCTGCATACAGAAATGGTGGAAAAATTCCTGCCGAAAGAAGCCGAGGTTGCCCAGATTCAAGAACGGGTTCTGCGGGAGTGGAAGAAAATCAAGGCGGACAAACTGCCGCACTATGATTTGCTCTGTGCTGTTGGCGGAACGGCTCGGGCAGTGTTGCAGCTGATTCAGACGCAGCAAGCACCTTTGCAGGATGCGAATTCCTTTACAGCAGAGCAGTTTCAGAAGTTGAAGAAGCAGCTGCTGAAACGGGATGAAGCAGCGAAGAAATTGATTTTACAGGTTTGTCCGGAACGGGTGCACACGATTCTCCCCGGCATTTTAATTCTGGATGTCATCATCCGGCAGCTGCATACCCATTTGATTTATGTCAGCCCGTATGGGGTGCGGGAAGGGTATTTGCTGCGGCACTATTTATCCTGAGATAGGTTTCTGGAAAATTCCAAAAAAATTTCTTGGATGCCGTTGCTTTTTTGGCGGAAATGTGCTAAAATGAATGTTTGATATGGATTTGTCGATACAAGAAAAATCCAGTTTAGAATCTGACATTTTATGGAAGGCTGTGATGGTAGGGTTGGAAAAGAAGCTGGCATTGTACGGGTTTAACAATCTCACAAAGACGCTGAGCTTTAACATTTTTGATGTCTGTTATGCAAAGACAGAACGGGAAAAACAGGACTATATCCGCTACATTGACGAGCAATATAACTCGGAACGATTGACGAACATTCTCTGTGACGTTACGGAGATGATCGGGGCTTCTATTTTGAATATTTCCAAGCAGGATTATGAACCGCAGGGGGCATCGGTCAACATTCTGATTGCAGAAGGGCACATTCCCTCTCAGATCGACGTATCCTGCAATCAGGGAGAAACCTTTTTAAAACGGCGGGACATTCACGCCCATCTGGACAAGAGCCATGTTACCGTTCACACGTTTCCGGAAAGTCATCCGGACAACGAAGTGACGACCTTTCGGGTGGACATCGACGTTTCGACTTGCGGAGAGATTTCGCCGTTGAACACATTGGATTATCTGATTCGCAGTTTCGATTCGGATATTATCACCATTGACTATCGGGTACGAGGCTTTACCAGAGATGTCAACGGCAAGAAATGTTTCATCGACCACAACATCACTTCCATTCAGGACTACATTGACCCGGAGATCCTGCTGCGGTATGATACCATGGATATGAATATGTATCAGGCAAACATTTTTCACTGCCGGATGCTGATTAAAGAAATGCAGCTGCAAAATTATTTGTTTAAGACCGATGTATATGAGTTAGACCCTCGGGTGCGTCTGGATATTACCAACCAACTGCGGCGGGAAATGATTGAGATTTTCAGCGGCAGAAATATTTATGGATAAGGGAGGCAGGCTGTATGGAACAAGTTACCCAACAGTGTGCACCGCTGCTCGAAGCGATGCAGGCACACCGATTAAATCGGGTTGTCCGGTTTGATGTTCCGGGACACAAAGGCGGACGGGGCAATCACGAACTGGCAGAGTTTTTAGGAGCAGACTGTGTGCGGATGGATGTCAATTCCATGAAGAATCTGGACAATCTCTGTCATCCGGTTTCGGTCATTCGAGATGCCCAGCAGCTTGCAGCCGAGGCGTTCGGTGCAAAGAATGCATTCTTTATCATCAACGGGGCAACGGGTGCATCACAGGCAATGATCTTCTCCACCTGTAAGGCAGGGGATAAGCTGATCATGCCCCGCAATGTGCACCGCAGTGCAATCAACGCCTTGGTTGTCAATGGGGCGATTCCCGTCTATGTTGACCCAGGCGAACAGAAAGATTTAGGCATTCCGCTGGGAATGGCAGTAGAAGATGTGGAAAAGGCGATCTTGGCAAATCCCGATGCAAAAGCGGTTCTGGTCAACAATCCGACCTATTATGGCGTTTGTGCAGATATCCGAAAGATTGCGAAGCTTGCTCACGACCACGGTATGTTACTGCTGGCAGACGAAGCCCACGGGACACATTTCTATTTTGGCGAAAATCTGCCGTGTTCGGCGATGGCAGCCGGAGCAGATATGGCAGCGGTCAGCATCCATAAAACCGGCGGCTCGCTTACGCAAAGTGCCATGTTGCTTTGTGCGGATACCGTCAATGCTGACTATGTGCGGCAGGTCATCAACCTGACCCAAACGACCAGTGCTTCTTACTTACTGATGGTATCGCTGGACATCGCACGCCGGAACTTAGCGTTGAACGGGCGGGAGATGTTCCATAAAACGGTGCAGTTCGTCAACTATGCCCGTGAGGAAATCAATCGGCTGGGCGGCTATTATGCCTATGGTTCAGAGCTTTGCAACGGCGATTCGTTCTATGCATTTGATACCACGAAGCTTTCCATTCATACTCGAAATACCGGCTTGGCAGGGATTGAAGTTTATGACCTGCTACGGGATGAATATGATATTCAAATTGAATTTGGTGACATCGGAAACATCTTAGCCATTGTCACCGCCGGCGACCGGGAATTAGAAATTGAACGGCTGATTTCCGCTCTTTCCGAAATCAAGCGGCTGTATGGCGGCGACCCGACAGGCATGCTGAACAGCGAATACATTCCGCCGGATGTGGCACTTCCGCCGCAGCAGGCATTCTTTGCAGAAAAGGAAGCGGTTCCGCTGCGGTTCAGCATTGGCAGAGTCTGTGCCGAGTTTGTCATGTGTTATCCGCCGGGGATTCCGATTCTTGCACCAGGAGAACGCATCACCGAAGCAATTGTTTCTTATATTTTGTATGCAAAGGAAAAGGGCTGTTCGCTGACAGGTTCACAGGATATGACCCTGTCTAGCTTACAGGTCGTCAAATAAGAAAGGGTGAAATCAAGCGATATGATGGATATTTGGTATACGGAAAATCACACCGACCATGTGCGGATGTCCATGCGGGTGGATAAACAGCTTGCCAGTGTGCAGAGTGATTTTCAGCGAATTGATATTTTTGAATCGGTGGAATTTGGCAGAATCATGACATTGGACGGCTTGCTGATGCTGACGGAGAAAGACGAGTACATCTATCATGAAATGATTACCCATATTCCAATGGCAACCAATCCGAACATCCGAAACATTCTGGTCATTGGAGCAGGGGACGGCGGAACGGTTCGGGAACTGGTACGCTATCCGTCTATTGAACATATTGACGTTGCGGAAATTGATGAGATGGTGGTGGAACTGTCGAAGAAATATCTGCCGTTTACTGCCTGCGGATTTGATGACCCTAGAGTTGACGTGCACATTCAGGATGGGCTGCGGTTTGTCCGGAAAGTCGAAAACGAATATGATTTGATTATTGTTGACTCTACCGACCCGTTCGGCGTGGGCGAAGGGCTGTTTACCAAGGAGTTTTACGGGAACTGCTACAAGGCATTGAAAGCAGATGGCATTCTGGTGAATCAGCATGAAAGCACGTTCTATACTTCCTATGCGAACTCGATGAAACGGGCACACAGCCGGATTAAATCATTCTTCCCGATTGCACTGGTCTATCAGGCACACATTCCAACCTATCCCTCTGGGCATTGGCTGTTTGGGTTTGCATCCAAGAAATATGACCCTCGCACCGATTTGCAGGCGGATTGGTGGAACAGTCTGGGCATTCGTACCCGGTATTATAACACGATTCTGCATCAGGGCTGCTTTGCAATTCCGAACAATGTACGGGATGCTCTGAGAGAGTCGGAAACATAAAGGAGGAACCCCCATGCAGGAAAACAAACTTGAGATGAAGGACATCGTGCCGGAGCTGCTGCGGCGGACAGAGATCCCGTGTATGCGGCTGAAACTGGTCGATACCACACCGGGCATTGCAGAGAGCAAGTTCGGCGGTCGAGGCTATGTGCCGCATGATGCTGCCATTCCGACCAACAGCGACGGTGTACAGATGCGGTTGCTGGCACAGATCGACTGTCAGCAGATTACCATTCCGGATTTTCCAACGTCTGGCTTGCTGCAATTCTGGGCAATCAATGACGACTTGACGGGTTGTAATTTCGACAACAACACCGAACAAAAAGATTTTCGGATTTGCTATTATGAAACCGTTGACCCAACTGTCACTGAAGAAGAGGTTGCGGCGAAAGAGGGAAACAACCTGCCGTGTGAAGAAGATTTCTTCCCGATTGAGGGCTGCTTTGGGCTGAAATTTGAACAGACTACTGACCGGATGTCCATGTGTGATTATCATTTTTGGGAAAAAATAGAACAGTTCATGCGGGAATTTTATCCGGAGCAGGCAGAACAGCTGCTTGCGGATGAAGATGCAAAAGAAGCATTTGAAGAAGAACTGGAAGAATATCTGGACGAGCAGGACGAACAGGACGAAACACCGGACTGGATGCCGGATGCATTCGGTCATAAAATTGGCGGTTATCCGGGCTTTTCGCAGGAAGACCCACGGGATATTGCAGCAGAAGATGACCACGATGTCTTATTGCTGCAAATCGATACCGACGAAGCCGGAGAACGGGAAATTATGTGGGGCGATTCTGGCGTTGCCAATTTCTTTATCAGCCGAGAGAATCTGAAACAGCGGAATTTCCAAGATGTGATTTACACATGGGATTGCTGTTAATTTGGAGAGAAAAAGGAGTTATAAAAAATGGGAAAAGCGTTAATTATCGGAGCAGGTGGCGTTGCCGGTGTCGTTGTGCACAAGTGCTGCCAGAACAGCGAAGTATTTACAGAAATCTGCATTGCCAGCCGTACCAAGTCGAAGTGTGATGTCCTGAAGGAAGCTGTAGAAGCAAAGGGTACAAAGACCGTTGTCACCACCGCACAGGTGGATGCAAACAAGGTTGACGAACTGGTTGCCCTGATTGAACGGGAAAAGCCGGAGATTGTCATCAACGTGGCTCTGCCGTATCAGGATTTAACCATTATGGATGCTTGTCTTGCAACCAAGGTGGACTATGTGGACACCGCAAACTATGAGCCGGAGGACACCGCAAAGTTTGAATACAAGTGGCAGTGGGCATATCGGGAACGCTTTGAAAAGGCTGGGATTACAGCTCTGCTGGGCAGCGGTTTTGACCCAGGTGTAACGGGTGTATTCTGTGCCTATGCACAGAAGCATTATTTCGATGAAATCCATGAAATTGATATTCTGGACTGCAACGGCGGCGACCACGGTTATCCGTTCGCAACCAACTTCAATCCGGAAATCAACATTCGGGAAGTTTCTGCAAAGGGCAGCTATATTCTCGATGGCAAGTGGGTAGAAACCGAACCGATGGAAATCAAGCGGGTTTACAACTTCGATGAAGTCGGCGAAAAGGATATGTACCTGCTGCATCATGAAGAATTGGAATCACTGGCTCTGAACATCAAGGGCATTCATCGGATTCGGTTCTTTATGACGTTCGGACAGAGCTATCTGACCCATCTGCGTTGTCTGGAAAATGTCGGCATGACCTCTATTGAACCGATTCTGTATGAAGGCAAGGAAATTGTACCGCTGCAATTCCTGAAAGCCGTTCTGCCAGACCCAGCCTCGCTCGGCCCTCGGACAGTTGGTAAGACAAACATCGGCTGTATTTGTCAGGGCGTAAAGGATGGCAAGGAAGTTTCTTACTATGTTTATAACGTCTGCGACCATCAGGAATGCTACAAGGAAGTTGGCTCTCAGGCAGTTTCTTACACCACTGGTGTTCCGGCAATGATTGGGGCAATGATGGTGATGACAGGCAAGTGGAAGAAGCCGGGCGTTTATAACGTAGAAGAATTTGACCCAGACCCGTTCATGGATGCTCTGAACAAGTGGGGTCTGCCGTGGAAGGAAGATTTCCATCCGACCTTGGTAGACTAATTTTCATGAACCATACAAAAAGCACAAATAGAAAGCACCGCTTTGCTGGATTTGTTCCCAGCGAAGCGGTGCTTTTTTCGATTGTTACGATAGAATTTTTGTTAGATGGCAGTCATGCGGAATGTAAAGGAAAGTCCGGTTTCTGACTGACGGGTAAACTCTGGATGAACGGTTGCTCCCCAGCTGTCATCACCGCCAACGCCCATTTCTCCGGCGGAAATCCGAATTACATTCCGGAAGGAGCGAGGCAGCTCCTGCAAGTGGTATGCCTGTTCCAGCTGGTGTGGTGTATATGGCAGAGCAGAGAAGTCCATCTGGTCTGCGGTAAAGCGGAAGCCATGCCCGTCTGCATTGGTAATGGTGAACCACTGTGTATCGGTGTGGTTGCCGCATTCCTGTACATAGGCATAGGGCACAAGCTGTTCTGCAACGGTGCTGGTGTAGCAGCCAATGCGAGAGCCGTTTTTCCGGTCACAGTAGGTTTCATCCTTGCCCCTGCCATACCATGCGATCTGGTCGAATGTCAGCGGCATCTGCAAGAGCATGCCGAAGTCCGGCATATTGCCATAGTCCGTGCAGCCCAACATCTGCATGGTTACCGTGATACTGCCGTCCCCATAGAACTGATAGGTGACCAGACAGCCATTGTCGGGATTCTGTGGGAATGTGTAACGAGTCACAATGTCCACCGTGTGAGCCGTCTGCTTGCAAGATACGATGGACGGAACAGCATACAGAGAAGCGATTTTCCACATTGCGGTATCGTGTGGCATCCGACAGCCCAAATCATTTTCAATCGGAGCACGCCAGAAGTTCGGTCTGGGAATGCCGACCTGAGAGGCAATGCGTTCCACGCCGTTTTTCTGATAGGAAACAATGCCAGCTTTCTCTCTGCCGAACAGGATGTGGAAATCAGAACCGTGAATGCCATAGTTGACATCACCCACAATCAGTTCCGGAGCGGGCAGCAGTTCTTCGGTCGTTGGAACAACCACGTTCCAAGCAGCCTGCCCAAATGCAACTTCTGTCTGTGCGTCTGCCCAGTCGGTTGCAGCGGTTCTGTAGATGGAAATGGTCAGCGTATAAGCCCCTGGTTCGGTCGCAGTTCCAGCAAATGGATTTGCGAAAGACTGCGTTGTCTGCGGAGCAATGACAGGCAGCGGAAGTTCCTGTTCTGCAACCGGAACGCCGTCCTTGCAGAGCGTTGCAGTCATGGAATACGGGGTCGTATCCGTGAACAAAAATTCGTTGTGAATGGTGAAGCCCTGCGGTGTGCAGGCAATCGTGAATGGCTGATAGCAGTACTTCACTTCTGCCATTTTGGTGGTAATGGTGCGGTCTGCAAAGACAATACCATTCGTGCAGAAATTATAGTCCGTCGGACGGTCGTCAAAATCGCCGCCCGTTGCAAGGAATGATTCGCCGTATTCATTCTTCTTGAAAACCGCTTGGTCGATGAAGTCCCAGATAAAACCGCCCTGATAGCGTGGTTCTCTCTTGGCGAGGTCGGTATACTTGAACAATGCCCCGTTGGAGTTGCCCATAGAGTGGGAATATTCGCAGCAGATAAACGGCTTTTCCGGATGTTCTTTCAAAAACTGTTCAATTTTGGCTACAGATGGATACATCTGGCTTTCCATGTCGCTGGTTTGGTTGAATCGGCGGTCATTGACAACGCCCTCATAGTGTACCAGTCTGGAGGAATCCCGTTTCCGGAACTGTTCTGACATTGCATAGATATTTGAACCGCCGAACGACTCATTCCCACAAGACCAAATCAAAACGCAAGGGTGATTTTTATCCCGTTCCTGCATGGCAGCGGCTCTTGCCAGAACGGCATTTGTCCAGTGCGGATTGTCATTCGGGAGGGTGTGTTCGTCCGGAGCAATCGCTCCCATTTTCTGCCATGTTCCATGTGTTTCCATGTTGGTTTCGTCAATCACATACAAGCCGTACTGGTCACACAGTTCATAGAAATCATTCTGATTTGGATAGTGCGAGGTACGAACTGCATTGATGTTGTTCTGCTTCATGGTGAAGATGTCCCAGCGGATTTCTTCCTTGGTGATGGCACGTCCACGGGTTGCACTAAATTCATGCCGGTTTACGCCGTTGAAAACGATCCGCTTGCCGTTCAGTTTCATGATGCCGTTTTCCATGCGGAACTGCCGGATTCCGACTTGCTGCGGAACAACTTCCAGAACCGTTCCATCTGCATCCAGCAACGTCAGAACCAAATGATACAAGTTCGGCTGTTCGGCACTCCAGAGGAGTGGCTGCTCTACAGAGAATGCAACAACCTGTTCCGATTCTGTTACAGGCATGCTCTGTTCTGCAAGCGGCTTGCCGTTCGGGTCAGTGAGAACTGCATGCAGCGTTCCGGAGAGTGTGCCGGAGAATGCACAGTCTACCCGAACATCTGCCTGTGAGAAGGTGTCGTTCAAATCTGTGTGAACGAAGAGGTCTTGCAGGTGCAGCTTTGGAACGGCATACAATACGACATCCCGGAACAAGCCGGAGAACCGCCAGAAATCCTGGTCTTCGAGCCAGCTGCCGGAAGAACGCTGGAAAACCTGCACAGCAATCTTATTTTCGCCATCGTTCAAATAGTCTGTGATTGCAAATTCTGCCGGAGTGAAGCTGTCCTCATGATAGCCGACAAAGGTTCCGTTGACCCACAGAGCCATTGCAGTTTCTGCTCCATGAAAGACCAGCCGAATTTCTGCATCTTTGCGGAACACTTCTGGAATCGTAACCATGCGGATATAGCTGCCAGTGGCATTGAACCGTTCCGGAATCTCGCCCGGCTTGCAGTTCTCCACGCCATCCCACGGATACATGGTATTGACATACTGCATTTGTCCATAGCCATTGGTCTGTAAGTGTCCCGGAACAGGAATGGTGTCCCAGTTGCTGTCGTCATAGCCGAACTGCTCGAAGTGTTCCGGCAGAGCGTTCAGGTTTTCGCTGTAGAAGAATTTCCAGTCACCGTTCAGGGACAGGAAAAAGCTGCTCTGCTGTTCCTTGCATTCTGCTGCACTGCGATAGTGGAGATGGGAGGAATGCGGCTTGCAGGTGTTGATCTGGAAGATTTCCGGATTTTTTAAAATGTCAGTTGAAAAGTTCATGAGAACCATCCTTTCTATAGCAGAAATACCGCAGTTTCAATTTACTGCGGTATTCTGCGATCACGTTCAATATTATTGGAAGAAAAGAAAAATAAGGAAGAAATTTTTTGCGGTTTTTTGGGGGGATTACTTGACAGAACCGATCATGCCCTGTACGAACTGCTTCTGCATGAGGAAGAAAATCAGAGCAGTCGGGAGTGTTGCAATGACGATACCTGCCATAATCATGCCATAGTCTGGGTTATAAGAAGCACCCATGGTGGAGAGAATCAGCGGAACGGTTTTCTTTTCCGGAGACTGCAAGGCAACCAACGGCCAGAGGTAGTTGTTCCAGCTGTTCATAAAGGTGATGATTGCAGCTGCTGCATAAGAGGACTTCATAACCGGCATATACATCCGGAAGAAGATTTGCAATTCATTCAGACCATCCAACCGTGCTGCTTCGATAATATCTTTCGGGAACGACTTGGTGTTCTGCCGGAAGAAGAAAATCAGAAATGCCGTGGAGATTGCCGGAATGATAACGGCTGCAAAAGTATTCAGACCCATGAAAGACAAACCGCTGTCGCTCAATTTACCGAAAATCCGGAACAACGGAATCATCAGGGTTGCAAATGGAATCATCATCGAGAGGAGCAGGAAATTAAAGACCCGATCCCGATTCTTGGTGCGGAACATTTCAAATCCATAACCGGCAGCCGAAGAAACCAACAGTGCCAAAGCGGTTGTAATTATGGCGATAATAGCAGAGTTGCCGAGCGCTCTCAGGAATCCACGGTCTGCGGCGAACAGGTTTTGCAGGTTCTTGAACAAGCTTGTTCCAAAGGTGACCGTACCACGGTTGATGTCAACGGCATCGTTCGTTGCACAGATAATCATCCACAAAAACGGGAAGATGGAAATAATGGAAGCCAGAATTAAGAACACATACTTGAAAATGTTAAACGGGTGAACTTTCTTTTTCCGTCCAACGGTGGACGGCATTGTTGTAGCTGCTGCCATAATCAATCATCTCCTCCCACTTTCATCTGAATGGCGGACAGAATTGCAATCATTACCAGTACAACAAAGGCAATCGCAGCTGCATAACCGAAGTTCGGTGTATACTTGAAGCAGAGGTTGTAGATGTACTGGGAAATGGTCAAAGTCGTATTGGCTGGGCCACCGTCAGTGATGTTCTTAACTTCATCGAAGAGCTGTAACGTACCGATGGTGGAAGTAATGGTTGTGAACAAGATAATCGGTTTCAACTGCGGGACAATGATTTTGAAGAACTTCTGGAAGCCGTTGCAGCCGTCCAGATCCGCTGCTTCATAAATCGAAGGGTCGATGTTCTGCAAGCCGGAGAGGTAGAAAATCATATTGTAGCCCGTCCATCTCCAGGTGATGGAGATGATGATCAGAGCCTTTGCAAATGCTGGGCTGGTCGTCCAGCCGATCGGCTCAGAAATGAGGTGCATTGCCATCAGCATCTGGTTGACCAGACCGTCGCTGGAGAAGATGCTCTTCATGATCAAAGAGTAGGAAACCAGCGAGGTGACACATGGTAAGAAAATGGCGATCCGGAAGAAACTTCTGCACTTGAGCTTCTTGTCGTTCAGCAGAACGGAGATGAACAAGGCGAGAATGATCATGACCGGTACTTGAATCAATAAGTATAAGAATGTGTTGACCAATGCTTTCCGGAAGGTGGTATCCGTCAGCATCCGTTTATAGTTGCTCAGTCCGGCGAATGTCAGCTGATTGCCCTGACCGCTTTGCAGCGAGAGCAGGAACGATTGAATCATTGGAATGAAAACCAGAACGGAAATCATGATGACGCTGATGAAAACGAAGCCCCAGCCCCAACGATTGCTGACTTTTCCAATCGGAGCAAATGATTCTTTTTTCTTTTGTTTTTTGATTTCAGACATAAGGATCCTCCTCCTTTACCGTTGGTTTCAGGATGTGGGATGCCGCAGAAAAGGGGGGTGTCTGCGGCAAGCCAAATCTCTGTTTTGTAACTCTTGTCAGAGAGCTTACAACCAAACTTAGTTGAGTACAGCGGCTTCTGCCTGAACCTGTGTATTGGCGAGTGTTTCGTCAATATCTGCACCCTGGAGAATCGACTGAACGGCTTCGGACATGATGTCCTCGATGGTGTAGGTATAAAGACCATAGTTGACGGTTGGAATTTCTGCTGTCCACTTGGAGAAGTCACTGAAGATTTCCTGACCGCTGAAGAATTCATTTGGCTTCTTGTAGTTTTCTGCATCTGCGGAAGCCTTCAGTGTGCTAACCAGATTGATTTCAGAAACCAAGTCGTTCATCAGGTCCACATTGGAAGCGAATGTTTCTGCCAGGAAGTTTTCTGCCAATTCGCCATTGCCAACCTTGTCGAGCACGTACCAGCTGCCGCCGCCGATGTTGGAGGTGTTCAGGGAGCTGTCTACGTTGTCCAGTCTTGGCAGCGGAGCAACTGCCCACTTGCCGCTCTGGTCTTCTGCTGCTGCGATGGTCGGAGCGATCCAGCATCCAGTCGGAACAGAAGCAACGTCACCCTTTTGGAATGCACCGACGAACGGATCCCAACCGGAAATCTGTTCTGCAATGCCTGCATCAATGATCTGCTGATAGGTCTTAACGGATTCTTTCAGAACCTCGTTGTCTGCGATGTCAACGGTCTTGCCGTCTTCCTTGACATACCAAGAACCAGCGGACTGCATCATCATTCGGATTTGTCCGAGGTCGCTCGGGTCTAAGGTCAGCATATACTTGCCGGTCTTTTCCTTGACATCCTTACCGATTTGAATGAATTCACTCCAAGTCAGATCCTGCATATCGTCTGTGGTATAACCTGCCTCTTCGATATAATCGGTGCGGTAGAACAGAGCTGCAACGCCGCTATCGAACGGAACGCCGTATACCTTGTTATCTTGTGTCATAACGCCCAGCTTGTAATCCATGAAGTCATCCGGATTCACGGTGTTGGACAAATCTCTCAATTCGCCCGGATAAGCACTCAGGTAGTTCTGAATCCGGTAGTCTTCAATCAGAACGATGTTCGGCAGACCCTTATAAGTGCCGCTGGAAAATGCGGTGTTCAGGGTCTGTACGATGTCATCCTGTGCCATGCTGACAACATTGACGGTCACATCCGGATGTTCCTTCTGGTAGTATTCCTTTGCGAGGTTGGCAGCCTTTACATTGAAGTTGTCATCCCACGCCCAGATGGTCAGGGTGTTCGGGTCGGAGCTGCTGGCGGTGCTGGAATCGGAACTAGAACCGCAAGCGGTGAGCATACCTGCTAACATGGTAACGCCGGTAACGGCAGCGAGTAATTTTTTAGTGTTCATAAGAACTTCCTCCTTTTTCTATTTTGCATGATTTTCGTTCGCACTGCAAAATCTTTTTTGTTTGTTGTGACTATATGATACCACAAAATGCAGCGGAATGGTTAGTGATATTTTTGTGAAAAATGGTGTTTTTTTGGTGTCCTGCAAAAAAAGAATGGTACTTTTTTGTGAAAATAGGAGTCTTTTGTGATTTTGAATTGTAGATTCCGTCAAAAGAACACCAAAAGTGATTGTATTTTTGTACAGCCGTCAAAAAAGTACGACAATTTGGTACAAATTTTAGGGCATCTTTTGGGACAAGTTTGACATGGAATCGCACCACCGCTCATACTATATAAAAGACAAGAGAAAAGTCCGCAAGATCTGGATTCAGAATCTGAGCAAAAAATGTTCTTTTTGTGACATTTTTGCAGCAACTTGATTATTTTGGAAAGAACCGAAAAAAGCCTTGACGGAAACCGGAAAGTTCGATATAATAAAATAAGAATCTGCTGTTACATACAGCGTTCAGCGATGGATCGCAATAGAAAGAAATAGAAAATGAGGCGATGGAAACATGCAGAAGATACAGGTTTCTGCTTCGATCTTGAGTGCAGATATGTGTAACTTAGAAGCAGTGGTACGGACGTTGGAAACAAGCGGTACGGATATGCTGCATTTTGATGTCATGGATGGGCGTTTTGTCGATAATATTTCCTTTGGTATTCCCGTACTGGAAGCCATCCGGAAAAAGACCGATTTATTTTTAGATGTACATTTGATGATTTCCGACCCGTTGCACTATGCAGCACGGTTTGCAAAAGCTGGGGCAAACGGCATTACGTTCCATTTGGAAAGCGAAAGCGACCCACAGAAAACGATTGATGCCATTCATGCTTGCGGCATTCCAGCAGGCATTGTCATCAAGCCGAATACACCGGCAGAGGCAGTCTTGCCGTATCTGTCCTCGGTGGAAATGGTGTTGGTCATGACCGTAGAGCCAGGCTTCGGCGGACAGTCTTTCCTGTGGGAGATGCTGAAGAAGGTGCAGTTCCTGCGGCAGAAAGCAGCCGAACAGGGCTTATCTGTCAATATTCAAGTAGATGGCGGCGTGAATGCGGAAACTGCTCCGGAGGCAGTGAAAGCCGGTGCAAATAACTTGGTAGTTGGCAGCTACTTATTCCGGCAGGAAAACTTGAAAACAGCTGTGGACTTCTTCCATCAGCTGGCAGACGAAAAAGAGAGCCTCTCGTAACAGACAATCATTGAGAGAAAATAGGAGCGAACCCATATGAAAAAGAAATCCCCAAAAGTATACAAGGTGAAAACCGGGAATACAAAGTCTTCTTCGGTGCATAATGTCTTGTCCGCAGTAGTGATGATTGCAGCGGCTGGTTTGGTTGGATTTGTTGGCTACAGCATCGCAAAGCCATTCATTCAGGATGATGCTGCAACTTCGGATTCCAGCCTGCAAATGAATGCAGCTGTGACCACGCAAGCGACCGAAGCAGCAACCACAGCGGAAACGACAACGGCAACGACTGCCGTTCCGGCGGCTGCTTCGACCGTAGAACTGAAAACCACGCCGGAAACAACTGCAACTACACCAGTTTGGGCTACGACTACAGGCGTTTCTACGGATATACAGATGGCAGGAACGGCATTTACGCACGAATCCACCACACAGACGACCGGAACAGCCTCCGGCAGTGATGAAACAACTGCAACCGCTGCAACCGAAACACAAACCACAACGACAGAAGCGGTGAAGAAGGAAGGCGTTCCGCTTGCGAACTTCTCCGATGCAAAATCTGCACAGTGGCTGGATCGCTCTGTACTGGAAAGTGCCGACACCTTTACCGCAGCACTGGAGCAGGTCAGCGGAACAAAGGCAGTTGTTGTACCGATGAAGTTGCAGGGCGGTTGGCTGAACTATGCCTCTACCGTTTCCTATGTTGCCGGAACTTATATTTGTGATGGCACAATGACCGCTTCGGAAATTGTTAATCTTGCAGCAGAAAAGGGATTTTCTGTCTATGCACAGATCAGCGTGACCAATGACAATCAGTTCCCGGAACTGTATAAAGATGCCAGCATTCCGCTGCTGGATGGCACGGGCAGATGGCTGGACAATTCTGTCGAAAAGGGCGGAAAGCCATGGATGACCCCATACAGTGAAACGACGGTTTCCTATATGACTGCGATCATTCAGGAACTGGACAACGCAGGTTTCTCCGCAGCAATCTGTCAGGATTTCGTTTACCCGTCTTTCTGGGAGTCTGACCGGGATTTCATTGATGTCGATGCTTATTTCGGAGCAGACCGCTACAAGGCGATGCAGGACTTGGCAGATGCTATGGTAAACGCATCGAAGAACATGACGGTCGTATTGGATATGAACTAATTCCGGCATAAGGAAGCAAAAAACGGACAACAATAAAGAAACAGAATGAAAAAGGAGTCAAAGGCTATGGCAAAATTCACCATTTCATTGGATAAAATCATTGATGAATTTAAACTGGAAACCATTTACACCCCCAAAAACGCTTCTGAAATTGAAATTGATGAGGCAGATGTCACCCGTCCGGGCTTGCAGCTGATGGGCTTTTATGAATACTTCAATCCGGAGCGAATTCAGATCATCGGCAAGATGGAATATGCATACTTGTCCACGATTGATGAAGAAACGCGTGTACAGCGGTTGGATATGCTGTTTTCGCAGCGGATTCCGGCTCTGGTCATCTCCAGAGAACTGCCATATTTTGAAGAAATGCTCGATTTGGCAAAGAAATATTCCGTTCCGCTCCTGCGGAGCAAGGAAAGCACCTCCAACTTTATCGCTGGACTGATTGCATTTCTGAACCTGAATCTTGCACCGAGAATTACCCGTCACGGCGTTTTGATTGAGATCTATGGCGAAGGCGTTTTCATTACCGGGGAAAGCGGCGTTGGTAAGAGTGAAACAGCCATTGAATTGGTAAAGCGTGGTCACCGTCTGGTTGCCGATGATGCAGTGGAAATCCGGAAGGTTTCCAATATCAGCTTGGTTGGTAGTTCGCCGGATAATATCCGCCATTTCCTGGAACTGCGTGGCATTGGTATCATCAATGCACGGCGGTTGTTTGGTATCGGTGCCGTTAAAAATACTGAAAAAATTGAATTGATCGTTGAGATGGAACAGTGGAATCCGGAAAAGATCTATGACCGGATGGGCGTGGATACCCAATTTGTATCCCTGCTGGGCGTAAAAGTTCCGTCCCTGACGATTCCGGTTCGACCGGGTAGAAATCTGGCAGTCATCCTGGAAGTTGCAGCGATGAACAACCGTCAAAAGAAGATGGGCTATAATGCAGCTTCCGACTTGCTGGATCATCTGGGCTTGGAAGCAGAATCCAAAGAGGTGATTAAGGATTACGATGCATTTTAAAAACCAGACAGGAGAGAATGACATGCAGGGATTAGAATCCATTACGGCGTGTTGTAACGCCCATGCCTGTCCGATTTTGCCGGCGGAATTGCTGTCAAAGCACACAACATTCCGCATTGGCGGAGCGTGTCAGGCAATGGTACAGATTGCAAATCGAGAGGGCTTGCAGGCAATTCTGCAATGTTGTCAGGAACAGCATCTTCCTTGGGTCGTACTGGGAAACGGCAGCAATATTTTAGCAGCAGATGAGGGCTACCACGGCATTGTATTACAGCTGGGCAGGGCGTTTTCCAACGTCCGGCAGCTGGATGAAACGACACTGTTTTGCGAAGCCGGAGCAACCTTGTCCGCCGTTGGAAAAATTGCCTTGGAGGCATGCTTGACGGGCATGGAGTGTCTGGCAGGGATTCCGGGCACGATTGGCGGAGCAGTCTATATGAATGCCGGAGCATACGGCGGAGAGATGAAAGACGTTGTCCGCAGTGTAGAATATCTGGACGAAACGGGAACATTCCGGACGGCAACGCCGGAGGAATTGCAGTTCTCCTATCGGCACAGCATGTTCTCCGGTACGAAAAAGATTGTAACGGGCGTGACCTTGCAGCTGCAAGCTGGAAAGTATGCAGACATTCGGGAAGAGATGCAGAAGTTGAAAAATCAGCGTGTTGCAAAGCAGCCGTTGGAGTTGCCGAGTGCAGGCAGTACGTTCAAGCGTCCGGTCGGCAGCTATGCGTCTTTTTTGATTGACCAGTGCGGCTTGAAAGGGGCAAGTGTTGGCGATGCACAAGTCAGCGTGAAACATGCTGGATTTGTAGTCAATACCGGCCATGCAACTTGTCGGGATGTGCTGGAACTCTGCGACTTTGTAATTGAAACCGTAAAGGAGAAAACTGGCTACTGTCTGGAGTTAGAACCCGTGATTTTAAAATAACAGGAGGGAAAACAGATGCAGGTTGTCGTTGTAACTGGAATGTCCGGTTCTGGAAAATCAACAGTCATGGATGTAATGGAAGATATTGGGTATTATTGCATTGACAATTTACCGCCGCAGCTCATCCATCGATTTGTGGAAATTTGCAGGGAATCCGAAAATAAGCTGGAAAAAATCGCAATTGCTGCGGATTTACGGTCAGGAGAAATGTTTGCGGATGCCTATGACTGTGTTTGTCGGTTGAAAGAACAGTCAGATTTACATGTAAAGCTGCTTTACATCGAGGCACAGGATGAAGTCATCATTAAACGCTACAAGGAAACTCGCCGGAAGCATCCGCTGGATGAACGATTTAACGGCTGTCTGCATCAGGCACTGGAATTTGAACGGGAACAGCTGCTGCGATTAAAAGCAATTGCAGATTATTATATTGAAACGTCTTATATTTCTGTTTCCCAGCTCAAAGAACAGATTCGGGAAACCTTTTTGGAAACGCCATCTGATTCGCTTTCGATTAAAGTAACGTCTTTCGGCTTTAAATACGGCGTGTCTACAGAGTCGGATTTGGTGTTTGATGTTCGTTGTCTGCCGAATCCCTATTATATTCCGGAGTTGCGGCATCATACGGGCTGTGATGCCTGTGTACGGGATTATGTGATGCAGTTTGAACAATCCAAAATCCTGTTGAAAAAGATTGAAGACTTGCTTGACTTCCTGATCCCGCTCTACATCAAAGAGGGGAAAAGCCGTCTGGTGATTGCATTCGGCTGCACGGGCGGCAAGCATCGTTCGATTACATTTACCGAACTCATCGGGGATTATCTGATTGAAAAGGGCATGCACGTCATCAAGCAGCATCGAGATATTGGAAAGGATCGTCCGTAACGCATCCACCGCACCGCCTTGCGGCAAAAGCAGGGCGGTGTTTTTTTATGGAGAAACCGAAAAAAATTTTTTTCTCTTGTGACATTTTCCACCGTTGCAGGTAGTTCCCAGTAAGAGGGCAACATGGCACACAAGAGAAACGACCGTTGGAAAGGAGCGAACCGCCATGTCCTTCTCGCAGGATGTCCGGCAGGCATTAAAACGTACCATCTTAGACAAAGACCAAGCCTTTTCCTGTCTGTATGGCATACTGCTGTACAGTCGTGTGTTTACCTCGGAGCAAATCTGTCTGCAAAGCGAAAGTGAAACCATTGTCGACCTGTTGCCGCAACTGTTACATACGGTATTTTCGTTTCCGAAAGGAACGATTACAGTCGAACGGGGCAGAGGCGGACTTTACAGCCTTTCCCTGCAAAATACAGCTGCGGTTGCAGAAATCTGTGAACGCTATCACATCCACCTCGACAATCGGCAAATTAACCTCTGTAACATTGTGCAGAACAGCATGCCGGCGTTCCTGGCAGGGGTATTTCTGACTTGCGGAAACCTCATGGATCCCAACAAATCCTATCATCTGGAATTTGTCACGCCAACCTCGGTTCTCTGCAATGATTTAAGTTTGTTCCTGCAACAATTGCTGGGCATCAAGGGACATGTATTTCAGCGAAAGCAAAGTTTTGTCCTCTATGTCAAGGACAGCGAACAGATTGAAGATATTCTGACGTTTATGGGTGCTCAGCAATGCACGCTGGACTTGATGAATATTAAGATCAAGAAAGACATGCGGAACAAGGCGAATCGAGTGCGAAATTGCGATGCAGCGAACATTGACAAGGTGGTTTCTGCGGCAATGCGACAGACGGAAGAAATTCTACTCCTTGCAGAGAAGCGAGGACTGGACACCCTACCGCCGGACTTGCAGGAGTTGGCAGAACTGCGGCTGGAAAATCCAGAACTCAGTCTGAAAGAGTTGGGCGAACTGCTGCACCCTCCCATTGGACGTTCCGGTGTGAACCATCGGTTTCAGAAATTATCCATGATGGCAAAGGAGTTGCGAGAACATGTCGGAACAGAAAAATGATGCCTTTGTACACCTGCACGTCCACAGCGTCTACAGTTTGCTGGATGGAGCGTGCCGGATTCCCGAGATGATGGAACGCCTGAAAGAACTGGGACAAACTGCGGTTGCACTGACCGACCACGGAAATCTATACGCTGCTATTTCGTTTTATCAGGCAGCCAAAAAAGCTGGGATTCATCCGATTATCGGCTGTGAAGTCTATGTTGCCAGCCGAACACGGTTTGACCGAGGAACGGCAGTTGACCGAAAGCGGTATCATCTTGTTCTGTTGTGTGAAAACCAGACAGGCTATCAGAATCTGGTGAAGCTTGTTTCCAAGGCGTGCTTAGAGGGCTTTTATCAGAAACCACGGGTGGACTGGGAACTGCTGACACAGTATCACGAAGGGCTGATTGCCCTGTCTGGCTGTCTGGCAGGGGAGATTCCACAGCTGCTGTTGTCGGGCGATTATGCCGCCGCCAAACAGACCGCTTTGCGGTATCAGGCTTTATTCGGAGCGGAACAGTATTACTTAGAAGTGCAGAATCATGGCTTACAAGAACAGAAAACTGTCTTGCCCTTGTTGGAACAGCTTTCCCGAGAAACGGGAATCCCGTTGGTTGCAACCAACGATGCACATTACCTGACCAAAGAAGAAGCGGAAATGCAGCAAGTGCTGCTGTGCATTCAGACGGGAAAAACACTGGATGACCCCACCGCTCTGCGGTTTGAAACCGAAGAATTTTACCTGAAAAGTACGCAGGAGATGCAAACATTATTTGCAGCGATGCCGGAGGCGATTGCCAACACCAGACGCATTGCAGACCGTTGTCACGTAGAACTGGAAACAGGAACGCTGCACTTGCCAGCCTTTTCTATGGAGGGTGTTTCTGACAACATCGCATTCTTTCAGGCACTCTGTGAAAAAGGGATGCAGAAACGCTATGGAACGCCTGTCCCTGAACCGGTGCGAAATCGCTTGCAGCGAGAAATACAAGTAATCCGGCAGATGGGATATGTGGATTATTTTCTGATCGTTTGGGATTATGTCCGCTATGCCAAACAGCACGGGATTCCGGTTGGACCCGGACGAGGTTCGGGAGCAGGCAGCCTCTGTGCGTACTGCATGGGTATTACAGAAATTGACCCGATGGCATATCATCTGCTCTTTGAGCGGTTTCTGAATCCGGAACGGGTGAGTATGCCGGATTTTGACATTGATTTCTGCGTAGAGGGCAGACCTGCCGTCAAGGAATACGTGATTCAAAAATACGGAGCAGACCGTGTAACGGAAATCATCACATTTGACTTTTTCAAGGCTCGTGGAGCAATTCGGGATGTTGGACGAGTCCTGCATTTGCCATATGCATTTTGTGACCAGATCGCCAAGAAGATCGACCCTCGGCAGACCATTGCGGAAACGCTGGCAGCACCAGACGGGAAGGAGTTGCAGCAGCTTTTGCATACAAATGCAGATGCGAAAAAGCTGCTGGATTTGGCACAGAAAATAGAGGGTGTTCCTCGGCATACCTCCACGCATGCAGCCGGTGTGATTATCTCTGCGATTCCGCTGTTGGAAATGGTTCCTTTGCAAAAGAATGAAGATACCATTGTGACGCAATATCCGATGGGGGACTTGGAAACGCTGGGCTTTTTGAAATTTGATTTTCTGGGGCTGCGAAACTTAACCATTATTCGGAATTGTGTCCGGATGATTCAGGAAACTGAACCGCACTTCTCGATTCATCATATTCCGATTACAGATGCAGCCGTCTATCAGATGATGGCGAACGGCGATACAATGGGCGTTTTTCAGTTTGAAAGTGCGGGTATGCGACACGTTCTCCTGCAAATGCAGCCGAAATGCTTAGAGGACTTGACCGCAGCCCTTTCGCTTTACCGACCAGGGCCACGGGATTCCATCCCACAGTATCTGGAGAACCGGAAGCATCCGGATTCGATTTCTTATGCTCACCCATTGTTGAAACCGATTCTGGAAGTCACCTATGGCTGTATGGTCTATCAGGAACAAGTCATGGAAATCTGTCGGTCGCTGGCAGGGTATTCCTACGGTAGAGCGGATGTTGTTCGACGGGCAATGTCTAAGAAAAAACAGGAAGTCATGGAGCAGGAACGGCAGACATTTCTATATGGATTGGATGGCGTTTGTAGCGGAGCGATTCAGAATGGTGTGCCGAAAGCGGTTGCAGAGTCTATCTTTGATGAAATCAGTCGATTTGCAGCGTATGCCTTTAATAAGTCCCATGCGGTCGCCTATGCCTATCTGGCATATCAAACCGCCTATCTCAAGTGTCATTATTTTTCGGCATACATGGCAGCATTGATGACCAGCGTCATTGGAGATTTTCCGAAGCTGCTGGCATATAGTTCCGCCTGTAAGAAAGCAGGGGTTGCAGTTTTACCGCCGCATATCAACGAAAGCCATGCTGCCTTTACCTGTACGAAACAGGGCATTCGGTTTGGATTGCATGCCATCAAGAATGTTGGCATTGCATTGATTGAAAAGCTGGAACGAGAACGGCAGGCACACGGAGCATTTACGGACTTGTATGATTTTTGCGAGCGAATGCAGGGCATAGAATTGAACAAACGAGCATTGGAAAGCCTGATTCAAAGCGGTGCACTAGATGGACTGGGCTGGAATCGGCGGCAGATGCTGACGCAAGCCGATGCGGTTCTATCTGCTGCAAAGGAAACTGCTGCAACGCAAGTGGTTGGGCAGATGCAGTTGTTTGGCGGCGATGCTACAGGCAGCTGGCAGCGACCAGCACCAGAACCCATGGAGGAATTCTCTCCGGCGGAGCTGCTGCGGATGGAACGAGAAGTTACCGGAATGTATCTTTCTGGAAATCCGTTTCAGCCTGTGCAGTATCTTTGTCGTCTGTTGCACGTGCCTGCCAGCACGGAACTTTCTGACTTGCCGGAGCAGGCAGAAGTGGCATTTCTGGGCATCTTGCAGAGTGTGAAACCGCATCTGACCAAAAAGCAGGAACGAATGTGTTTCTTCCAGATGGAAGATGAAACCAGAACGCTGGAATGCGTGGCATTTCCGAATGTCTTTCGTGCGATTCAGCAGAAATTGCAGCCGGATACGATTTTATGGTGCAAGGGGCGGCTATCCGTTCAGGAGAGCGGCGTTTCTCTATTGTGCAGCAGCGTTCTGACATTGGAAGAGTTGCAAAAACAGCTTTCCCGTGCGAAATTCTGCATCAAATTATCGTCTGCGGATACTGACCGGATGCAGCAGGCAATTCAAATTGCTGCGAAGTATTCCGGAGAAACTGCATTGTGTTTCTATCTCACCGACCAAAAGAAGATGATCCAACCAAAGCAGAAGCAAAGTATTGCGATTTCTGCGGAGAGTGAGCAGGCATTTTCAACCATTTTTACCAGTTCAGAACTGGGCATTTTACAAGTATAACAGCGTATCTTAGGGGGAATGGATGATGCAATCAACATTTTGGAAACGAACCATTTGCAGTGTGCTTGCGTGCAGCAGCCTTTTTTACAGCTTGCCGCTGAGCAGTGCAGCAGATGCCGAAACTGGTGCATCTGCATCGGAAACAGAATCCACAGAACCAACCGAACCGCCGGATGACCCTGTGGTTTCGAGCACAGATGCTTCAGCAGAAACAACCGAAACTGCAACGGAAACCATCCTAGAAGAACCAGACGATGATCATATTTCCTTGGGCGACTTAACGGGGGATGGTATGATTGCGGTAGATGATGCTGTTTTTGTGTTGACGATATATGCAAAGATGGCAGCTGGAGCAGAAGTGAATCTGACGCCCAATCAATTTTTCTATTCCGACTGCAATCACGATGGAAAAGTGGATGTTACCGATGCGGTTTTGATTCTGGAATACTATGCAAAACGGGCAGCCGGTGCAACAGAGCTTTCTTTTTCAGATTACATTGACCAGAAAAACCAGCAACCAGAAACCACCACAACGACAACTACTGCAACAGAATCCATTCCGGTGGAAACAACGACCACGACTGTTTCTACAGAAATGACCGAATCTGTGACCACCGAACCAACAACAGAAGCAATTACTACAACCATACAACCAACGACGACCACCACCACTTCTGAACAAACGACTACAACGACAACCACGACAACAACACAAACCACCACAACTACCACAACCAAAGCAACCACGACCACGACAACCACCTTGCCACGAGCAAAGAAATTGTCTGTGAATTGTATTTTACAGAATGATTCGCCATCGCTGCCGACTGGCTGCGAAGCAACCGCATTGACAATTGCACTACAATATGACGGATTTTCTGCGGAAAAAACCGATATTGCAAAAACGTATCTGCCGAAAATGTTGTTCTACACCTTGAATAATATCTATTATGGAGCGGATTTCCAGTATGTTTTCCCCGGTGACCCGATGACTTCTTACGGGTACGGCTGTTATGCTCCGGCAATCATTGCCACAGCGAACGCTTACTTTACCGCACAGAAAAATGCCTCCTATGCAGAGAATCTCTCGGGGACAAGCTTTGAAGACCTGTTCCCATACATTGCAGCTGGTAGACCAGTTGTTTTCTGGGGCACAATGGGAATGCGAGCACCGGAGACAGGCGGCAGCTGGACAACACCGGAAGGCGATACGGCAACTTGGGTGAGCCATGAACATTGCTTGGTTTTGACGGGATATGATAAAAACGCTGGTACGGTATCCGTTGCCGACCCTCTGCGTGGAAATGTGACGTATGATTTGAACTTGGTTGCACAGCGATATAATCAGATGGGCAAGCAGGCAGTCATCATTCATGCCACAACCGATTCCAAAACAGAAACGGAAGGCGTGATTGATGATGGCGTTTATCGGTTGCGAAATGCGGGAAGCGGACTCTATATGACAGTTGCAGACGGTGTTGATGCAGACGAACGCAACTTGATTCAAGATGCAGCCGATGGCACAGCGGCACAAGAATTTCGGATTTCCTATGATACAGACCGGAACGCTTATCGGTTGTATACCATGTGTTCTTCCGGCGGAACAAATCGCGTGGTGGACATTGTAAAGCTGGGCGGTGGCGTTGTCAGCGGCTGCAATGCAGAAATTTATCGTCCAGTGGATGCCCCTGCACAGACCTTTGTTCTCGTTCCGCAGGCAGACGGAACGATGCTGTTTTCTTGCAGTACGAACCGCAGTGCATGCTTGTCCGTTTGGAATACAGACATGGGAACACAGGAACAGACGGGCTTTTATGATGCCGGAAATGTGGTGATCCGAAACGACAATGGAGATGACTTGCAACGCTGGATTTTAGAGCCAGTCGAATAAAAAAAACGTTCTGGAAGAAGAACTTTAAAACAAATAAAAGACACAAACCAACACAAAACAGGAGAACCCTTTTCGTTCTCCTGTTTTTTTATATTTGTCCGGAATCCATCCCATCACACAACTTGACGATTTCTTGCACCATATGCTATAATAAATGAATGTCAATGAATCAAAATTCTGTGGGAAAGTTGCGTTCAATTAACACATTCCCCACAGATTGCAAGGAGGGAACAGATGCAGAATCAGATTCCACGCCTGCTGCTCAGTGCGACTGGCAGTGATAGCGGAAAAACAACGATGATGCTGGCGTTGCTGTCTGCTTTTCAGAAAAGCGATGTCGTTGTGCAGAGTTATAAAAGCGGCCCAGATTATATTGACCCGATGTTTCATGAAGCAGTGACACATCGTCCGGCTTATCATACCGACCCGTTTTTTCTGCAACCAGATTCCATGCGAAAGCTGGTTGCTGCCACTGCCCAGCAGGCAGACCTTGCCTTGATCGAGGGGGCAATGGGATTTTATGACGGCATCGGACAGACTTCTGAAGCCAGTGCCGATACTGTTTCTCAGTGGCTGGAAACGCCAGCGGTATTGGTTGTAAATCCACAGAAAATGGGGCGTTCTGTCGCTGCAATCTGCAAGGGCTTTTTGCAGTTAGAGCCACACAATCGCATTGCTGGATTTCTGTTGAATCGAGTTCGCAGCGGCATGGCAGCCTATTATCAAGCCATCATCGAACGGGAAACCGGACTGCCCGTATATGGCTATTTGCCGGAGTTGCCGGAAGTGCAGCTGCCCAGCCGACATCTGGGCTTGTACACAGCGGAAGAAGTGGACACATTACAGGAAAAAATCAATTTACTGGGAGAAACTGCCCGAAAAACCATTGCACTGGAGCGGCTGCAAGCGTTGGCAGAAACTGCACCGCCGTTGCCAGTGCCGGAACTTCCACCAATGCCACCACATTCCTTCCGGTTAGGCGTTGCAAGAGATGCCGCATTTTGCTTTTACTATGCGGAAAATTTAGAACTGTTGCAGCGAAACGGTGCAGAGTTGGTATTTTTTTCACCGCTGACGGATTCCGCTCTGCCAGAGCAGTTAGATGGGGTTTATTTGGGCGGTGGGTATCCGGAATTATATTTACCGCAGCTTTCGGGAAATCATACATTTTTAGAGAGCCTGCGAGCAGCTGCTCAGAAACAGCTTCCCATTTTCGCTGAGTGTGGCGGATTTTTATACTTGCAGCAGTCCATACAGGATGCACAGGGCAATATCTTTCCCATGGCTGGCTTATTGCCCGGAACGGCAGCAATGGGTAACCGTCTTTGTCGATTCGGCTATGTCACGATGACGGCTCAGCAAGATACCCTCTGTGCAGAAAAGGGGGCTGTGATACGGGCACACAGTTTTCACTATGCGGACAGTACCGAAAATGGCACGGCTTTTTCCGTGCAGCGTCCAAATGGTCGGACATGGCTGGAGGTGCAGCAACAAGGCTCGATTTTAGCTGGATTTCCGCACTGGTATTTTCCATCCTGTCCAGAAGCTGCACAGCGATTTGCGGAGCAGTGCCGCAGGTATCAGAAAAGGAGAAACACCGGATGCAGATTTTAATTTCTGGCGGAGCGAACAGTGGAAAGTCCAGTCTTGCCGAACAGCTTGCCGTTGCACAGCCGGTTCAGCCACGATATTATTTTGCAACCATGCAGATATGGGATGCGGAATGTGTCAGAAGAATTGAACGACATCGCCAGCAGCGAGCAGGAAAGGGCTTTCAGACCGTTGAAGTTCCCACAAACCTGTTGGAAACGGTTTCTGCTTTTCCGCAGGGCGGATGCGGATTGCTGGAATGCGTCAGCAATTTGCTATCCAATGAA
>CABQIF010000012.1 GCA_902464115.1 uncultured Ruminococcus sp.
AAAAGAAATCTTTTTCTGTCGGTTTTTTCTTTCTCTGGGATTTTTTACAAGATTCGCCTTGACGAATTTCTGTTTTTTTGGTATAATAAAAATAATGTTTCATAGAAAAAACAGGAATTTCTAATTCATGTACTAAAGGAGGAACGTCCATGAATTCCTATAAGCAGTGCCCCAACTGCGGACGGCAATTTCCAGTAACAGATGTTTTTTGTGATAACTGCGGCTGTCAGCTTGATTTGATTGCTCCAGAACAGGCACAACCACCCCAGCAACCCTTTGTGCTGCCAACCCAGCAGCCGCCAGCACAAACCACCACAGTCTATGCGGAAAAGCCGAAAAAAACAGGCGTACTGATTGGTCTGTTGGTTGCGATTTTTCTTATTTTGGCAGCAATGATTGTATTGGGATTCTTTCTCATTCATCAATTGAATCAGAATGATACGACCAACCATACTTCTGAACTTGCAGCCGTTGCCCAGACAGAAACCACGGAAATGGCTGCAGAAACAGAACCACCGGCAGCGGAAGCCGATGCTCCGGAAATCGAAACCAAAGTTTCGGTGGTAACGGTCATTGAACAAGTCACCGTGCCACAGACCGACTCGCCTTCTGTTTATGCCGTTCCGGCTCCAGAACCAGACCCACAGCCTGCCGGAAAAACCTATCAGGCGTTTGTAGATGCCTGCACGTGGGCAGATGCCAAACAAAAATGCGAGGCTGCCGGCGGTCATCTCGCTTATATCACCAGCGATGAAGACTGGAATCAGGCAATTTCTGTTTTGTCCGGAACAGGGCTGCGGTATGTATGGCTGGGCGGCTCGACTTATATTTCCAGAGGTGGTTCTACTATTACTGCAAGCTGGTTGGATGGCAGCAATCTGAGTTACATCGACAATGCACACCACTGGTATCCAAATGAGCCTTCCGGCTGGGACAACTCTTCTCCGGAACACTCCTTAGAGCCTTACATCATGCTGTGGTATGTAGATGATTACTGGAGTTTGAACGATACCAGCAACGATGTTTTAAAATACTACAAGCCGGAACGGATCGGCTATCTGTGTGAATTTGATTAACCAAAAAAAGATGTGCGGAACGCTCGCACATCTTTTTTGTTTGGGTATCTATTCCGGTTGCAGGATGTCAGGCTTGCTGCAACGCCCGTTTCATCAGGCAGAGGTCAACCACGGTGATTTGTTCATCGGTATTCCAGTCGCCTGCTGCCCAGTCGGTCAGCGTTCCGGCACGGATTAGCCACTTCTGCAACATCACCACATCTGCAAGGTCGAATGTGCCGTCTGCATTCACATCGCCCTGCACTGTGGCTGGTTCAGGTTCAGTATGCCCTGCAATCACCGCAGCGGTCAGGAACAGTGCCGATGCATTCCCGTAAATCGTATTTTCATTGGTCGTATATTCCGTGTCGCTGTCCATGTAGCACTTCCCGTCAAACTTGGAAAGATGGCGGTTGTTGTGATTGTTCGTCCCCTCTGTCACATAGCCCTTCGGCACTTGATACGGAGTCAAAGCAGCATCGACAGAATAAATCTTGCTATAAATATTCTTCACGCTGCGTTCCCCGTATCCAGAAACATAGCTGAACGAAATCGGATTATCCCCTAACAGATAATCAAAAGCGTGGTCTGCTGCGGCAGAAACAGCCGTTGGAATGTTGTCCTGTCCCTCGAAGATAACGCTGCCCAGCAGCAACGTCATGGCATTCTGTGCAACATTGCGGTTCGAGCCCCACCAATAGCCCCAGTTCGGGAACACCATGCCCCAGTTGTTATGCTGCAACATATTTGTTCGCCACGTGGTGAAGTTGGAAAACGCCGCTGTTATGGCTGCATCTGGCTGCTTGTTCTGATACAGATAGTGGAAAAAGCCTAAGAACGATTCTCCGGCATGATTATAGCTCAGCGAGATATTCTGGAAACAGTTCTGCACGGCATCGGTGTTGCAGTTCGCCAGCAGGTAATTTTCATACGGGCTGACATCTCCGCCAGCAGTTTTCACTGCCCGATAGAGTGAACCGGCTGCCCAGAATAAATCTCGGTCAAATTCTTCCTGCGTAAACGTATAAGTCCGGTTTGCTGCTCCAATCGACATATGCTTTGGGTTAGATGGGTCTGTCACCCAGTTCCATGCACGCAATGCGGTTTCCAGACAGGTATCTGCAAAGTCGGCATACGCTGGAATCTCCCGATAGACCAGATAGGCATGTGCAAAGATTGCCGCTGCATCGGCGGTTGCAAGGTGGGAACGCAAGTCCTTTGCAGTATCGTCGGACTGGTAGGTGTCTGTCGAATGCAGCGTATCTTCCAGATAAATCACGCCGTCTTTATAGTTCGCTGCTACATAGAACGAACCGTCCTTGTCGCTGTGCTCCAGCTTCAGCAGCATATCCAGTTCCCACTTCAATTCGCTCAATATTCCCGGAGCATCTACATAACGGGCATTGTTCGGGTCGGTTTCTGGGATGTTCAAATCCATGTTGTTGAACGTGTCCGGAAATAGTTCGTATGCCAGCAGCAAATCTTCCACCGTTCCGGCTGCCGGAGAAACATATTTCCCGTAGTCCCCTGCATCATACCAGCCGCCGGAAACGTCATAGGTTTCCGCATCTGGATTATCTCGGTCTGACCACTTCTTGACGGCAACATCATTGGGGTGCAGATTCTCACGGGCAAATACACCAGCATAGGTTTCTTCCAAATCAATGCCCTGCCGCTGATCGTAGAAATATTTCGTCATGTCGCTGAACAGTGCATCATAGACGTGATTTTCAATGGAAAATGTCGGCGATAAAATCGTGTCCGTATCCAGTCCATCCGCAACATCCTGCGGCGAACGGGCGGACGCATCCAGTCCGGCATCCGGAATGCGGATATAATACGAGCCGGATTCTGTGACGGCATCAAAAGAAATCGTATGAACCATTTCACCGGAAAGCGTTTCTTCCTTCTGTGCCTTCGGGAGCGTTCCCGTTGCAACGACGGTTTCCTGCTCCGCATCTACAATTTCATAGGGTTTTCCATCCAGTGAGCCGAACTTGTCAAAATAGCTGACCCGTGCGGTCTTTGCTCCGTTGCAGAAATAGCCAACCTGATTCACCTTGATCATCGGATACTGTCGCTCGTCATCCGTGGAGGTAATCTTGACATTTTGGAACGAAAGCGTGGTATCGCTCGACACACCGCCTACATACACATACCAGAAGTTATCCAGTCGGAAATTGGAATCCGGATAAGCATCTACCAGTGTTTTAATCGGCAGGCTGTAGGCTGTCCAGTTGGTTTCTGCATTCAGTTTCCCGTATTGCTCTAAACTTGACCACTCAATCTTGATGGTCTGGTTGTGGTGATGGGAAACCAAACCAATCCGGAAGGTGGTCGTTCCCGTTCCGTTATTTTTCACCTCAAAGTTCAACATGCCGTGTTCGTAGTAATCTTGCATGTTCAGCGTTGTCCAGTTGGTGTTTGGGGTCATGGTTGCACCGCCCCAGCTTTCCGTTGTCCAGTTTTTCCCGTCATTGTCAATGAGAATCGTTTGTAGCTGCAAACCTGGGGTTTCCTCCACATTCGCCGCCCAAGCGTTCGCAGTCAGCACGGAACTGCACAGAACCACGCTCAGCAACCCCGCCATCCATCGCTTTTTTGAAAAAATTTTCATGGTAAAAATGCACGCTCTTTTCCGCAGTTTTTTCCATTATACCACAAAAACCGCTGAGATACAACGCTGCTTTTGTAACTTTTTACAAGAGGTTCTCGCAAATCGTTCCAAAAATTTTTTCTTTTTTCCGTACAATTCTGATAATTAAAGAACAAATTTGCTATACAGCCCGGTTTTTTTCTGCTATACTAAATCACAGATTCCGCACTTCCCCAAGTGTAGAGATCTTCATCTTGTAATCCTCATATAGGGAGCGGTGCTCCACCACCGTTCCTTTGAACCATCCTATTTATTTTTCTCAATGCAAACAGGGACTTCCGAAAGGGAGTCCCTGTTTGCATTTTTGATTTCCTGCTTGCGGTTCGATTACGAAAACCGTTCGTCAATGACTCTTGC
Organism: uncultured Ruminococcus sp.; assembly: GCA_902464115.1. Classification (GTDB taxonomy): domain Bacteria; phylum Bacillota; class Clostridia; order Oscillospirales; family Ruminococcaceae; genus Ruminococcus_C. Next base: position 4,069 of record CABQIF010000012.1, read on the forward strand.
AGTCTTTTTGGTGCTGCGAGGCAGAACGCCCACTTCTACCACCTTGACAATCGGTGTAAAGCCGATTTTGCTCTTTACCCGTTCTGCAATGCGGTGGCTGAGTTCTTCAAAGTCCACATCGCCCGTGGATTCGACATAGATTCGCATGGTGTCCTTGCCGTCCAGATGAGAAATCCGAATCTGATATTCGCTGGAGATTTCAGGAAATGTTCCCAAAACTTCTTCAATCTGTTTCGGGAATACATTCACGCCCTTGATTTTCATCATATCATCGGTTCTGCCCATAATCACATCAATTCTTGGGAACGGACTGCCGCAGGCACACTTGCCCGGAATGATTCTGGAGAGGTCGTGTGTCCGGTAACGAATCAGCGGAGCACCCTCCTTGACCAGTGTGGTGATGACAATTTCGCCAATTTCGCCATCCGGTACATTTTTTCCGGTGACAGGGTCAATGATTTCAAGGTAAATAAAGTCATCCCAATAATGCATCCCGCAATTTTCCTTGCAGCTGATGCCGATGCCCGGCCCATAGATTTCCGTCAAGCCATAGATGTCATACAGTTCAATGCCCAGTTCGGTAGCAATCCGGTCCCGCATTTTCTGACTCCAACGCTCCGAGCCGATGACACCCTTTTTCAGGTGAATGCGGTCTTTAATGCCACGCTTTGCAATTTCTTCTGCCAGCAGCAGAGCATAGGAAGAAGTCGAACAGAGCACCGTGCTTTCCATGTCCATCATCATTTGCAGCTGTTTTTCGGTGTTGCCCGGCCCCATCGGAATGACCATCGCTCCCAGCTTTTCCGCACCGTTCTGGAAGCCGATGCCAGCCGTCCACAGACCATACCCCGGTGTCACCTGAATCCGGTCTTTCGGCGTAATGCCAGCGGTTTCATAGCAGCGTTTGAACTGAATCGCCCAGTCATCCACGTCCTTTGCGGTATACGGGATAATGACCGGTGTTCCGGTCGTACCGGAGGACGAATGAATCCGGACGATTTGTTCTTCTGGTGCTGCCATCAGTCCCAGCGGATAGGCATCCCGTAAATCTTTCTTTTCCGAAAACGGCAGCTGCTGAAATTCTTCCGGTGTGTGAACGGCAGTCATGCCAGCTGCTTCGAGTTTCTTTCCATAGAAGCTGTTGGAGCGAATCAACGCCTGCATCCGGTCGTTGACCTGCTCTAATTGTGTCGTTGTAATTTGCATGGTTTTTCTCCTCTTTTCTTATGCCTGTGGCAGATATTCCAACGCTTTGCGGTTCAGTTCCCGGAACTGCGGTTTTACGGTGCGTTCCATGGCTGCTTCTACATCTGACAGCGTGAGCGGCAGAACCTGACTGCGTAAAATTGCCCCTAACATCACCATATTCAAGACCTTTGGCGAACCGATTTCCCGACAAGCTGCCTCGCCGTCCAACAGGGTGACCTGTTTGGCGTGCCGCTGCAAGTAGGCAATCATCGCCTCAGCATCATATGCTTTTCCGCTCAGCGTTGCGGTAACGGGCTGAATCGGATGGGTGTTCAGAATCACAATGCCGTCTGGTTTCAGATACGGCAGCATCCGAACTGCTTCTGCTGGTTCAAATCCAATCAGCAAATCGGCCGTTCCCTTCGGGAACATCGGGCAATATAATTCGTCCCCCATCCGCAGGAAACTGAATACACTGCCGCCCTTTTGTGCCATGCCGATGGTTTCCGCACTCATGACCGGAATGTTTTTCGCCATGGCAGCGGCTGCCAGCAGCTTTGAAGTCAGAACAATCCCCTGACCGCCAACGCCGCAAAGTAAAATATTATTTCGCATGGGATGCACCTCCTGTCACTGAAATGGCGGATACTGGACAAACCTGCGTACAAACGCCGCAGCCTGTACAGAGCGACTGTTCGATTTGCACCGTTCCATCTCTCAGAACAATGCCCGGACAGCCCAGCGTCCGGATGCACTTCTTGCACTGGATGCAGGTATCTGCCTGAATGTCTGCCGGCGGATTGGAGCGAATCAGCACGGCACACGGCGACTTGAAAATAATCGCTTTTACGCCATCCTGTGCAGCAACCCGTTTCACGCAGTCGATTGCCTCGGAGAGATGCAGCGGATTCACGGTTTCAACCGTCTTGACTCCGATACCATGCAGCGTATCCACGATGCTGACTTTCTCGACCACCTGCCCCATCATGGTCTTTCCCGTGCCCGGATGCGGCTGATGTCCCGTCATGGCGGTGGTGGAGTTATCCAGCACAACCAAAATCATATTCGCCTGATTATAAACCGCATTCACCATGCCGGTGATGGCAGAGGCGAAAAATGTGGAATCGCCCACGAATGCAAAACATGTGGTATCCGGTTCGATTTTTCCGATGCCCTGCGTCATGTTGACTCCTGCCCCCATACAAAGACAGGTATCCACCATATCCAGCGGCATGGCGTTGCCGAGCGTATAACAGCCGATATCACCGCAGAACACGCTTTTCTTGCCCTTCATGGCTTCCTTTACGGCAAAGAACGAGGCACGGTGCGGACAGCCTGCACAGAGGACAGGCGGACGCACTGGCAATTCCGGAGCCGGTTCGGTTTCGAGCGGAGCAGGCTGTTCCCAGTTCAAAAAGGCTGCTAAATTCGCTGCAACGCTGTCGCAGGAATTTTCTCCGGCTGGTGCAACATCGCCCGTCAGCTTGCCCCGAATTTTAGTTGACAGGTGATACTTTCCGCAAAGGTAAGTCAATTCCCGTTCGATGACAGGGTCTAATTCTTCGATGCAAAGCACTTCGTCCAGCCCCGTCAGGAACGATACTGCCAGCTGTTCCGGAAATGGAAACGGTGTTGCCACTTTCAGCAGACGAGGAGCTGCCTTTCCGTGCAGTGCCTCCATCGTATAGGAAAAGCTGATGCCATGGGTGGCAATGCCTTTTCGACAGGCGGAATCTGTTTCCGGAATGACCTGATTCCGGCAATATTCGGAAAAGACCTGTTTCAGGACTTCGTTCCGCTGTTCCATCTGAATATGATTCTGATAGGACAGCCGTGGGAAAATGACCCACTTCGACGAATCTTTCACAAATCCCTCCGGCTGGTTCTGCTGATATTCTTCGACATCTTTCACGGAAATCGACGCATATCCATGACAGACCCGTGTGGTCGGGCGGAACAGAACCGGTGTGTGATACTGTTCGGAATAGGCAAACGCCTCCTGAATCATCTCATAGGCTTCCTGCACACTGGACGGGTCGAAACAGGGCAGCTTTGAAAAGGCTGCAAAGTGTCGGGTGTCCTGCTCGGTCTGCGAGGAAATTGGCCCTGGGTCGTCTGCAACCAAAACAACCATACCGCCCTTGACCCCGATATATGCCAAACTCATCAGCGGGTCGGAGGCAACATTCAAGCCCACTTGCTTCATTGTAACCATGGTGCGTGCTCCGCAGTAAGCAGCACCGGCAGCCAGTTCCATAGCTGCCTTTTCATTGGTTGACCATTCGACATAAATTGAACCATCTTGATTCTGTTTTGCCGTGGTTTCCAGCACCTCTGTGGATGGTGTTCCGGGATAGCCGGAAACGACATTTAAACCAGCGGCAATCGCACCCCGTGCAATCGCTGCATTTCCCATTAAAAACTCTGTATGCATCTCATCATTCCAATTTCTGTAAAATTTGCCATCAAAAAACGGCTCTGTTCCTATTATAGAAGAATTGCTGCGTAAAGTCAAGCCACAATTCGACATCTCCGCTTTTTTCAAGCAGCTTCTTGACAGGGGTCTTTCCTTGTGCTATACTAAACAGCGAAAGGAGCGTTTTACCATGCAATCCAAACGATTTCTTGCCATTGCTGCACTTTGTGCCATGGCTTCTTTGAGCGTTACCGGATGCGGTTCGGATTCTTCTGCAAAGGATTCCGCTGCTGTTACGATTGCTGCAACGACTGCGACAGAATCCACGACCCCTGCAAGTTCTGCGGATTCCGTGGCAACCACCACTGATACAGTATCCGAATCCGCAGATGCCTCCAGTGATGCTGCGGGAACGGTCGTTGCCACCTATGACAACAACCTTGAAACCTATGAATTTGCAGTGCCGGAAGATGGCACTTACACGTTCACCGACCCTGTTTCCGCAGACGATGTTTTCTGGGACATCTATGTGCTGGATGCACAGTGGAACGATGGCGTTCGATACATCAAACAGAGTCAGGAGGCAAGCGGACAAACACCAACCACACTGACCTTGAAAAAGGGGCAGTGGGTCTACTGTTTCTGCTCGCAGGACGGATTCTCCACGGATGAAAAAATTCCATGTAATTTGACCATTACCAGACAATAAGCCAATAAAGGGTGATTTTATGCGTTATCAACTTGCAATTTTTGATATGGATGGCACGATTTTAAATACCTTGCAGGACTTGACCAACAGTCTGAATGCAGCGTTGCAGCTGTCGGGCTATCCGCAACATACACTGGAAGAAGTCCGGTTCTTTGTCGGAAACGGCATCCGGAAACTGATTGAACGAGGCGTTCCAGCTGGAACACCGGTTGCACAGATTGACAAGGTGCATCAGGATTTCACGGAACACTATCGGGTACACTGTGCGGACACCACACAGCCCTATGCAGGGATTCCGGAACTGTTGCAGCAGCTGCGGAACGCCGGCTGCAAGACGGCTGTCGTCTCCAATAAGGCGGACTATGCCGTGCAAGAGCTTTGCAAGCAGTATTTTGACGGGATGTTTGATTTTGCCGTGGGCGAACGGAAAAACATCCTGAAAAAGCCGGCTCCGGACTCTGTCAACGAGGTGTTGCAGCAGTTGCAGACCGACCGCTCGCAGGCGGTTTATATCGGCGATTCGGATGTGGATGTCGAAACCGCCAAGAATGCCAAGATGGACGGTATTTTTGTAGACTGGGGCTTCCGGTCGAGAGATTTCCTGCTGGAACATGGGGCAAAAACAATTGTTTCCCAACCGGCAGAACTCGCAGAGAAAATTTTAGGCTAATGCAATTTCGCATATACATGAATCGGTATCAGATGAGAGGATGGCGTTTTTCGCTGTCCTCTTATTTTATGGCTCTGTGTATTTTATTTTGGACGTTGCTATCATGATTCTGCACAAAAATCAGCCTTCCAATTTGTGAGAAATTCCAAACAACATGGACGTTTTGTAAATTTCAAAAAAACTTGTACGTTTGTGTACAAGTTTTTCCCGAAAATCGCTGTATAGTGAAAGGGGTTTCTTTCGCACACAAAAACCATGTAAAGGAGTGTTGACGATTCATGCAGATTACCATTGAAGAAGCAACCTATTACGCCGTGACAGACTGCCGCATCCTCGCCATTCAAGGCGAGGCAAACACTCGCTCTGTTCACTTCACCTACCCTGCGGTTTCCGGTGCAGAACAGTATTTTCTACGGGTACAGCTGCCGGAATCCCTCATCTATGACCTGCCCATCACGGAGAACACCGTCGTTCTTCCGGCATCTGTAACCGGATACGCTGGCATTGTTCCGATTCAGTGGATTGCCAAAAATTCCACAGGCTCTGTCATTGCAAAATCCCAGCTGATTCCCTCGATTGTCAAGCCGTCCATTCAGGGCGATGCCTCGGCTCTTCCCACGCCGGAAGAACTCATCACCAAATATGACGAATACTTGAACACCATGCGGGACATTCAACAGGATGTCACCAAGACAAGCAAAACCGTGAAAGCCGATGCTGACCGTGCAGAAAGCAGCGTCAGCCGTGCAGAAGCCCTGCTGCAATCCATGCAGGGGTTGACCATTGGCGAACGGGTACGGCTGTATGTGGACACAGAAGCCGGCTCAGACACCAACAATGGAAAGGCGACCACCACTGCCGTGCAGACCCTCGACCGTGCTTTGATTTTGGCGAACGCTTACCAGCAGGCGATTATCTGCCTGAAGAAAGGGCAAACCTACACCGCCACGGACAAGAGCAATGAATACGGCATGGGGATTCAGCTGTATCACCGAACGCTCCGGTTTGAAGCCTACGGCACAGCAAGCGACAAACCAAAGATTCAGAATGCGATTTTCGCTTACAACTGCAACTTAGAATGGAACGACATCGACCTCACGGGAAATAGCAGCGTGTTCACGATGTACAACACGATTTCCAGTTTTGAAGGCTGTGCGTTCTACTGGGTGGAAGCCCGCAATAGTTTTGCACAGGTGCGGCTATGCGACATTCAGCGAGAATGGGTGCAGTACGGCGGATTTTCCGTCATCTCCAACGCAGAGAGCCTATATCGCCATATCGGTGGCATTCAGGCAAATCAGGGAGCAAGAATCGATTACAGTGGGTTTGGAATCGGTGCTTATGGTAACGATGGCTGTTCCGCGCTGACCATTGATGGCATTCCGGAAAAATTACGAACAGCAAAGAACATTGCAGAGGACAGCGTTGCAACGCAGACAATTTATGTAAACGCTGCCACTGGCTCAGATGCACGGGATGGCACTTCACAGGCAAAAGCCTTGCAAACGCTGAGCAGAGCCTTACAGTTTACGCAGTATGCAAGGAAAGCGGTCATTTATTTGGCAGCTGGAACTTATGCCGTTCCGGACAAAACATTAACCCTGCTTGGTCGAGATGTTCGGATTTATGGGGACGCTGCCGCTACCACAATTCTACAGGGTAACCTCGTCTGCGAAAACGGCTTTCTGTACTTATCCAAAGTCACCATCGACAACACCGACAGCGAAACTGCCAACCCAACAGCAACCGCCATTATTTCACAGTACAATGGAGCAGTTCGTCTAACCAACTGTATTGTGAATGCCAACTCGAAAAATGCAATCGGTGTCATTGATATGTCAAATGTTTGCTGCTCGAACACCGACTTCCAAGGCAGTGCACAGTATGCTGTTTATGTGACGGGACAGGGCGATGCAAAAATTTATTACTGCACCAACAGCACTGCAAACGGCGTGATTTCCGGCGGAAACAGTATGGTTTTCATCACCAGTAACAGCAGTACCAATTTCCCATATACCAACACCACAAACGGCATGGTATTTGTAAACGGACAGCAAGTCTTGCCCAAAACAACGGCTGTGAGTGATGAAGCGATGGCTTCCCCAAATTAAAACGAATTTTTCTCCTGATTAAAAAATGGCAGCCGAACTTGCATACACTGCATCTCGGCTGCCGTATTCTTTATTTCTTCTGTTTCTGCTGTTCCGCCCAGTCTGACGGCTCTTTCGGAAACAATTCCGGTGATTTCTTTTTCAAGTAGAAATATCCCATCCGCATGGAGAGCGTTGCCACCAGCAACAAAATCAACCCAGATGCAAACACCCACAAAATCACCATGCCACGGGAATTGTCCATCTCCCGATAAGGGATATCCACCAGCAGAATATAATTTTCATGTGTCTGATAGCGAATCATATAGCGTTGATGCTGCCGCACCAGATCCACTTTTCCCTTTTTTCCGGAAAATAAACTTTCATCATAGTCACTGTCTGTTCCGCAGCGTTCCGCCTGCGTATGACTGACATATTTTCCGGTATCGGTATCAATAATCGCCGAAATGCCCATATCCGAAAACGGCATATCTGCCACAATCGCAGAAACATCGTTTTCCTGTGACTGCGTGAGCATGGATTCAGCCGGATACTGCACCTGAATCAAGCCCTTTCCAGACCCCAACGCCGAGGCTGCCAGAATCATGGGCTTGTCATTCTGCATGGTAAAGACCACATCTGTGAAAACGGAATCCGTGGTATGCGATAAAAAGGTACGATATGCCCGTTTTCCAGTGCTGGAAAAATCCGTGCTGGCAATCAGAATGCCCGTTTCGTTGGATACGCTGATTTGGTCGGCATCAATGACAACTCGCAGCTCTTCCAAGATGGTTTCATTCTCGGATGACCAGTCTTGCTGATTCTCTAACAGCATCGCCACGACTCTTGTCTTTGAGGCGTACTCGTTCCGCAAGTCTTCCATCATAGTGGCGGAGGCTTCTGCATCTCGGTCTAACCGTACTTTTGCAGCCTCCATATTGGTATCCACCTGCTGAATCACCTGATTCTGGTCTAACACCCGTACACTGTACCCAGCAACCAGGCATAATCCGACCACGGCAATCAGCATACAGAGAAATACAAAGCGATAAGTATGCAGAAGTTGTTTTTTCATACGCTGCCCTTTCTGCGGCATTTCCGCAATTGGTTTCAAACCGGTTTTCGCTTTTATTATACCACAAAGAATGCGGTTTGTAAACCATTCTGAACCAACAAATCTTTGCAAAAACGGCGGTTGAATGCATTTGATTCAACCGCCGTATATGTTTTCAAAAAGAGAACATCTGCTTATTTCTTTGCCTGCAATTCTGCCAGTGCATCCTTGCGGGACAGGCTAATCTTGCCGTCCTTGACTTCCATGACCTTGACAACGATTTCATCGCCCATGGAAACCACGTCTTCCACATTTTCTACCCGGCTGTTGTCCAGCTTGGAGATGTGTACCAGACCATCCTTGCCCGGTGCGATTTCGACAAATGCACCAAACGGCTTAATAGAAACGACCTTGCCCTTATAGATTGCTCCGACTTCTGGGTCGTGTGCAATGGTATTGATAATCTGCAATGCCTTCTGGCAGTTTTCCAGCTTCATACCGCTGACAAATACAGAACCGTCTTCGCTGATGTCAATCTTAACATCGCATTCTGCGGTAATCTTCTGAATCACCTTACCGCCCTGACCAATGACTTCCCGAATCTTATCCACTGGAATGGAAATCTGGAACATCTTCGGAGCGTATTCATTGACAGCCTTTCTCGGTTCTGGGATTGCCTTCAGCATGATTTCGTCCAGAATATACAGTCTTGCCTTTCTGGTCTTTTCAAATGCTTCTGCAATGATTGCCGGTGTCAGACCGTCTACCTTGATATCCACCTGAATGGCAGTGATACCGTTCTTTGTACCGCCAACCTTAAAGTCCATATCGCCGAAGAAGTCTTCCAGACCCTGAATATCAACCATGGTCATGAATTCATCGCTGTCCGGCTTGGTAATCAGACCGCAGGAAATACCGGCAACCGGTGCTTTCAGCGGAACGCCTGCATCCATCAGAGCCAATGTGGAACCGCAGATAGAACCCTGCGAGGTCGAACCGTTCGAGGAGAGCACTTCCGAAACCAACCGCATTGCATACGGGAATTCTTCGACAGACGGCAATACCGGAACGAGTGCCTTTTCTGCCAACGCACCATGACCGATTTCTCTCCGTCCTGGGCCTCTGCTCGGCTTGGTTTCGCCGACAGAATAAGACGGGAAATTGTACTGGTGCATATACCGCTTGGAGGTTTCTTCGTCCAGACCATCAATCTTCTGGCTGTCGCTCAACGGACCAAGTGTTGCAATGGTCAGAACCTGTGTCTGTCCTCTGGTGAACAGACCGCTTCCGTGTACTCTCGGCAGCAGACCGACTTCCGCAGCCAGCGGACGGATCTCATCAATGCCTCTGCCGTCAACACGCTTGCCTTCATAGAGCCAGTTCCGGACGATCTTCTTCTGCAACTTGTACAGGCATTCGTCCAGCATTGCACCCTGTTCCGGATATTCCGGGTCATACTTTTCGTGAACGGCATCAATAATCGGCTGCATTCTTGCATCCCGTTCGTTCTTGTCGTTGGTATCCAGAGCCACCTTGACCTGTTCACCAACCATTGCTTCGATGGCAGCAAACAAATCGTGGTCGAGTTCCATGGACTGGAATGCAAACTTCGGCTTGCCGATTTCGCTCTTGATGTCGTTGATGAACGCAACCATCTTCTTGATTTCTGCGTGACCAGCCAGAATGGCATCCAGCATCTGCTGTTCCGGAATTTCATTTGCACCGGCTTCAATCATAACGATTTTTTCCATTGTGCCGGCAACCGTCAGCCGCAGGTCATTGTGTGCACGCTGTTCGAGGGTCGGGTTCAGGACGATTTCGCCGTCTACCAGACCAACGCTGATACCAGCAATCGGGCCATTCCACGGAATATCCGAAATGGAAATGGCAATAGAAGTTGCCAGCATGCCGGTGATTTCCGGCGAGCAATCCGGGTCAACTGCCAGAACGGTCATGACAACGGAAACATCGTTCCGCATATCCTTCGGGAACAGCGGACGAATCGGACGGTCTACCATACGGGAAGTCAGGATTGCCTTTTCGGATGGCTTTCCTTCTCTCTTGGTGAACGAGCCCGGAATTCTGCCGACAGCATACATCCGTTCTTCATAGTCAACGGACAGTGGGAAGAAATCCACGCCCTCTCTCGGCTTTGCACTGGCAGTTACATTTGCCATAACAACGGTTTCTCCGTAGCGAACCCAACAGGAACCATTGGACAATTCGCAGGTCTTGCCGGTTTCTACAACGAGCGGACGGCCTGCAAAGGTTGTTTCAAACTTTCTGTACTTTTCAAACATCTGCCTTTTTCCTTTCTACTTTTAAAATCCGTTTTTGGCAGCAGGTTTAGCAAATAATCCTGCACCTGCAATGCATGTCACCACAGATACACGATTCATTGCTAAACAAACCGCTGCACAACAGAACGTGTCACAAGTGTATTTGCTCCTGAAAAAACAAACACGGAAAAGCGACTGGCAAAATTTCACCGGCCGCCTTTCCGCTGTGTTTCTTACTTACGAATACCAAGCTTTTCGATGCAAGCACGATACCGTTCTACATCCTTCTTCTTCAGGTAGTTCAGCAGGTTTCTTCTGTGACCAACCATCTTCAGCAGACCCCGTCTGGAGTGATGGTCTTTCTTGTGGGTCTTCAGGTGACCTGTCAGGTCATTGATTCTCTTTGTGAGAATGGCAATCTGAACTTCCGGAGAACCGGTGTCGTGTTCGTGGGTACGATTTGCTTCGATAATCTGGTCTTTTTCTTCTTTCCGCAGCATGATTCTTCACCTCATTCAAAATTTCTCATGAACATAGAATAGGGCAGGTAAAGGCATTCCACAGCGTGGCAAAATCCCTAATCCAAGTACATGACTATATTATTATACCACAACGCAGGCAATTTGTAAAGTAACTTTTTTGTAAACAATCAGGAAATAATTTTGCCCTTGTGCTGTTTGGCAGGGTCTTTGGTGGTTTTGACAGGCTGTGCTTTCAGGTCGACCGGTTTTTCCTTGCCGCCCATGTCGGCGAAAACGGCTTCGTCTGCTTCTGCCGGTTTGGTAAGTGCCAGTTCCGGATTCACTTCGCCCCGCTTTTCATAATACGGGTTGATGATATACTTTTGAATGGACGGATAGCTGTTGACCGTTACCATCAACGCCAGCCAGGTCGCCGGAATAAACGGCAGCAGCGTCAGAATAATCATCAGCACCATCATATTCGTTTTCAGTGCCAGCAGGAGGATACCGCCCACAACAACCGCCAGAATGCCCAGCGAGAAGAGATTCTGCTTCATGCAGACGATGCCCAGATAGAACGAGTTCCGGAAGATATTCTTCATGGATAGATTCGTGGAAACGATCATCAGGAACAAATAAAAGTTCATCAGGATGGCAACCAACGAAATGCTGAGCGTAACAATCAGCATGACATAATAAATCTTGCTTCCGGTCTGTTCTGCCAGTTTCGGATAGACATAGAACGAGGCTGCCACGCAGCACGCCAGCAGGCAATCCAAAAAGCCAAAAATCATACTATGCCCGAATTCTGAACGGAAGGTTTTCATAAAATCATGCACCAAAAAGGTTGGTTTTTCTACGAAAAAATTCCGCATGATTTTCATCATGCCTGCGGTGGCAGGACCAAATAAAATCATAAACAGCAGCGTTCCGCCGATGGCGAGTGTCAAGCCGGCTGCGGTTGTCAGCGAACCGCTGAGCATTAAAATCAATCCCACTGCTGCTGCAATCAGCGGAATAAAAAACAAGGTATAAAAAATATTTAATTCAATCAGTTTCCAAAATTTTGTGCGGAACAGCTCCCAGTACCGGAAAAATCCCTTTTTCTTCGGTGCTGTCTTGGAAATGCCGCTTCCAGCGTGTGTAAATCCTTTTCCGAAAAGACCCATTTCTAAACTTCCTTTTCTATTCACGTTGTCCGATGTTCGAGTGTCCCCTTGTTTATGTCCATAGAGCCTGCAATTTTTGCAGCCCCAGACAGAGCAATGACAATCCGCCGAATAATCCCAGTATCACTGCATACCGCACCAGATACAGCCGCCGACAGTGCGGCATATTTTCTTCCCACTGCCGATGAAACGCATAGCAGAAGAACAGATTCGAGAGCCACAGCGTTTCCCTTGCTGCTAACAGCAGCAAAAATGATGTTCCGATCCCGTATGGCATCAGCCAGAACAGCACCCGAACCGCATGGGTGGTCATCTGCTGCAAAATACTCCAGCCGAACCACATCCCATGCAGAAAAAGAGCTGCACAGGCGACCGGCTGCCCCACGGCAGAAAATCCCGCCAATCCGCTGCACAGCAGAAACCCTGCCATTTCCAGCAGCAGCCACGGAAACAATTGCTGCCGGAGCAGTGCCGTTTGCAGCACTTCCGGCAGCATCTGCCGCAAAGACAGCCAAACCCCCACAATACAGCCCAATAAAAGCAAACAACATAAGCTGCCCTGTTCGAGTCGGCTTCTGGATAATGGATGCATTTTTTCATCCGCTCCTTTCCGGTTTGTCCTGTATGTTGTTACAAGCCTATGCGGACAACCCGAAAATCAGAACGGTTTCTCTGTTTCTTTTTACTTGGAAAGCTCATATGCACGCTTGGTGCAGCGACGGCAGGCATCCTTTACGGTATCCTCTAACTTGCCTTCATACAGAGCGTCCAGCCCTGCCAAGGTTGTGCCGCCCGGAGAGCTGACCTGCTTGATGAGCGTATCCACATCATAGCCGGAATCGGTCAGCATGGCTGCCGAGCCAATCAGGCTTTGTGCAAACAGCTGCTTGGCTGCCGCTTCGGAAATGCCAACTTCCTTGGCATAGTCCAGAAAGCCCTTGGCAAACAGATAGATAAATGCCGGACTGCTGCCATTGATGGCAATGACTTCCGCCATCTTATCCAGCGGCAGCACAGCAGTCACACCGCACAGAGCAAACAGCTGCTCTACAAATGCAAATTCTTCATCGGTGACAGCATCGATTCGAGAAAGTGCCGTTGCCCCCTTGCCCAGCAGCAACGGCGTATTCGGCATAACCTGAATGACCTTTGCATTTGGCTTGGTCTGGCTGCGGATGTAGTCTGGTGTCATACCTGCTGCAATCGAAACAATGACAGTATCTTCTGTAATGCCGTCTGCCAGCTTCGGTAAAGTTGCTTCAAACTGCTGCGGCTTGATGGCGAGGAATACATACTTGCACTGCTTTACGATTTCTGCTTCTGAGGTACAGGCAGTGACGCCGATTCCTGCCAGAGCAGCAGTCTTTTCCGGCATATGGTCATACGCATACAAAGCGACCTGTTCGGACAGCTTGCTGCCAGCAATGCCCCGCATAATGGCACTGCCCATATTGCCAGCACCCAAAAATCCAATTCTTACTTGTTCCATGGTGGAATCCTCCCTTTTTGCGTTCTTGTTTGATACGAAAAAGAGCACACCCGATTGATTTCGGATGTGCCCCCTATCCAACCATCCTTCTTTTTAGAAGAATGCAATATCCTGTGCAATCTGGTGCAGGTGTTCTTCATATGGCTTTTTCATAGAAAGTGCTTCCTGAATGTCGAAGTCTACAATCTTGTTGTTCTGCATCCCAACAACACGGTTGCTTGCACCCTTTTCCAGCAGTTCTACGGCATAATAGCCCATTTCGCTTGCAACGACACGGTCACGAACCGTCGGAGAACCGCCACGCTGTACGTGACCCAGAACGGTTGCTCTGGATTCGATGCCAGTCTTTTCCTGAATGGCTCTTGCAATGCCTTCTGCGTTGCCGATGTTTTCTGCAACAACAACGATGAAGTTCTGCTTGCCGTTCTTCTTGCATTCCAGCATTTTTCTTGCCAGTTCATCGAGGTCATACGGTACTTCCTTGGTGATGATTTCCACTGCACCGCTTGCCAGACCGGTATTGACTGCGATAAAGCCAGCACCTCTGCCCATAACTTCTACAACGCTGCAACGGTCGTGCGACTGACAGGTATCCTGCAACTTGTCGATCATTTCCACGCAAGTATTCATTGCGGTATCATAACCGATGGTATATTCAGTACAAGCGATGTCGTTATCAATGGTACCCGGCAGACCAACGCAGGCAATGCCCTTTGCGGACAAATCTGCTGCACCACGGAACGAACCGTCACCGCCGATGACAACCAGACCTTCCAGACCCAGCTTTTCGCAGGTTTTCTTTGCGATCTCAACGCCTTCTTCTGTCCGGAATTCTGCACTTCTTGCAGTATACAGGATCGTACCGCCCTTATGAATAATATTGGATACGCTCATTTCATTCATTTCAAAGATGTCACCATCAATCAGACCGCAATACCCTCTGCGGATGCCGTATACCTTGATGCCCTTCTTCAAAGCAGCCCGTACAACTGCACGAACAGCAGCATTCATGCCCGGTGCGTCCCCGCCGCTTGTCAATACACCAATCGTTTTGATCATAATTTTCTACTCCATTCTGCCAATTGGCAAATATTTTCAACCAAAAAGGAAATTTTGTATTACGATTTGTAACACCATATACAATCTTTATTATACTCACTTTGCAGCGTTTGTCAAGGGGATTCCCAGAAATTTAACACTTTCCGACAGCAACCTACCAGAAACACGACAGAAATCCCATTTTTTCAAGTTTTCTGTGTTGGTTCATCCAGCCCCTCCAGAGAAAAAGACGGAATGTAAGTTTTTCGGGCAGAAGTCAAATCCTGCGAAAAGCCCTCTAAATTCAGTTCTTGAGCAACCTTTAAAACGCTCTGATATTCCATCGTGGTGAGCCGGCGGTTCAAATGGCGGTCAGGGAGCGGCGTTTCCGGCGGCGTATACTGCCCCATCAGGCTTACCCAGACTTGCCCATCCGGAAAAGTTGCAGCAATCTTTTGCAGCAGTGCCATAGAGGCGTGCCGCTGTCCAGGAAGAATCAGATGCCGAATCAAAACGCCATGCTGCAAAATGCCATCGTTCAAGACGGGCGTTCCCACCTGCCGTACCATCTCCGAAATTGCCTGCTCCGTTACGGTGCAATAGTCTGGAATGCCGCTGTACTGCTCGGCGGTTGCGTTGTCCACATACTTCCAGTCCGGCAAATAGACATCCACCAGCCCGTTCAGCAGGGACAGAATTTCCGGCGAATCATAACCGCTACTGTTCCAGACCACTGGAATGTGCAGCTGCGGTTTTACCTGCCGCAAACTCTCTGCAATCCAGGGGGCATAATGCGAACCCGTCACCAAGTCCAGCGTTTCTGCTCCCTGCTCCTGCAGGCGGAGAAGAATTTCAGACAGCTGAGAAATCGAAATTGCTTTGCCGAACCACTCCTGACTGATCTGCCGATTCTGACAGAAACAGCAACGCAACGCACAGCCGGAGAAAAAGACTGCTCCCGCACCACCCGTTCCGCTAATGCAGGGTTCTTCCCAGAAGTGCAGGGCTGCCCGTGCGGCTCGCATCTCTGCACCGCCGCCACATAAGCCAGCCGTCCGGGTGCGGTCTGCTCCGCAGGCTCTGGGGCATAGGGTACAATGCTGTAACGTCATTTAGGAAAGCCTGCCTTTGAAATCAGAATACGAGAACCGCTTCACGAGTGTAAACGAGCCGTTCTCCTGCCGCAGTACCAAATCCGGCAGCGGCATGCCATTAAACGTATTATTCTTGACCATGGAATAAATCGCCATATCACAGAAAATCAGCTTGTCGCCTGCCTTCAGCGGTTCATCAAAGCTGTAATCGCCGATGACATCCCCAGCCAGACAGGTATTTCCGGCAAGGCGGTAGGTGTATTTCTTCTCCTGCGGTTTTCCTGCTCCGATGATCTCCGGACGATATGGCATTTCCAGCACATCCGGCATATGACAGGCAGCAGAGGCATCCAAGAGGGCAATTTCCATGCCGTTTTGCACAAAATCTAACACCGTTGCGACCAGATAGCCGGCATTCAATGCCACCGCTTCGCCCGGCTCTAAATAAACCTGCACGCCATAGCGTTCCTGTATCTTCCGAATGCAGCGAATCAGGCAGGGCAGGTCATAGCCGGGGCGAGTGATATGATGCCCACCGCCAAAGTTCACCCATTTGCAGCGTTTCAAATACGGGTCGAACTTCTCAATAACATGCTCCAGTGTCCGTTCCAAAACTGGTGCATCTTGTTCACACATCGTGTGGAAGTGAATGCCATCCAAGCCGTCAAATGCCTCCTCGGAAAACTGGGAAATGGTCGTTCCCATCCGAGAACCCGGAATGCAAGGATTATACAAATCCGTTTCTACTTCTGCATACTCCGGATTGATGCGAATACCGCAGGAAATCGGTCTGCCGCAGGACTGCACGAATGCCTTGTGCAGCTGCCACTGATGAAACGAATTGAATACAATATGGTCGCTGATGGCACAGATTTCCGGAAAATCCTGCTCCGGATAGGCAGGAGAGAAAATATGCACTTCTCCGCCCATTTCTTCCCGTCCCAATTTGGCTTCATAAAGTCCGCTGGCGGTTGTTCCTGCAAGATAGGGCTTTAAAACCGGATAAGCTGCAAACATGGAAAAGGCTTTTTGTGCTAATAGAATTTTACAGCCAGTTTCCTGCTGCACGGACTTTAAAATCTCCCCGTTTCGCTTCAGGGCTGCAACATCGGTGACATAGCAGGGCGTTTGCAGGGAATCTGTGGAAAATGGTAAATGCATGGTGAAATTCCTTTCTGCGTGAAATTTTTGCGGATTTCTTACGGCAACAGCAAAATAATAAACGAAAACTGTTTTCCAACGGGGTCATAAATACTGGAAACCCCGACTTGTGTATAATCCTGTGTCGTCAGGAAATTGACGGCCACATCTTTCCGCTCCTGATTATACTGTGCAATGGCATCGGTATAGGAATTGCAGTTCACTAACATCACCTGATATGCCTGTTCTGCCTGTTCGCCGAGCGATTCTTTGACTGCTTTCGGAGCTTCTGCCTCATAGGTATCCGGCGATTCCTGATAGGTATCTGCCAGCAGTTTTGCGGTTTCTGTCAGGGTGTCCGTTTCGGTCAGCATACGCTTTTGCCGCTGTGTGCGAACCCGATTCATCTCCTGTAACAAGCGGTTCGACTCCATATCTGCTGCGGCATCACAAGCTTGCTCCCGTGCCAGTATATTTTCTGTGGCTGCCAGTTTTTGCAGGTTTGCCAGCACTTCGGATTCCTGGTCGTTGTGCAGCAAATACGTCTGCTGCAAATCTGCGATGGCATTCAATAACGTCTGTGTATAGGCATCATCTGCCGTTTCCTCCGGATATTCCGTACAGATTTCCGCCAATTCTGCGGCATCTGCCCGACGAATCTGCGTACTGAGCGAGGGCTTTTGCAGCTGGAAAAAGACTGCCAGCACCGTCAACGCAATCACAAACAACAATCCGATCCCAAAATCAATCCAATGATTTTTTCGCAGGGGAACCGTATCGGCACAGTAATAGGCATCGTATGCATGCACATCCGGTGTATGCTCCGGAACATGCGTTTGGCAGTACGGGCAAACCGGCATTTCATCCGGAAATTCACTTCCACAAGCAGGACAAATCATCGTATGTCACAACCTTTCTCTTCTACACAGCTTTCCGTAGCGTCTTGCTCCGAAAAGGCGTTTTGTTCTGCTCTTCATTATAGCAAACGGGCTTTTAATTGTCAAGTTGCCAGCGAAAAGCAGTGAGCAGTTTTGCAGCTTGAAAAAAATGCCGTTCCTCGGAATCCATCCGAAAAACGACATCTTTTTATCTTCCATCAAATTTGATTTCAGGCAGTAATCCAAAGCAAATCCGCATCTCCAGACAATGCTTTCACGGTCGTATCTGCTGGCACGAACACACACTGCCCTTTCTGGAATGCCAGTGTTTCGCCCGTTTCAGCAGTCATTGTTCCGCTGCCGGAGATGCAGAGCAGCACAGCAAATGCATTTGTGGTCGAAACTGCTGCTGCAACTGCTGGCGTCGCTGCCTGCAAGTGCAATCGGGATACCTGAAAATAGGGACACGCACACAGAACTTCTTCCGTATATCCGTCTTTCTGTTCGACTGTCCGATTTTGTTCCGGCAGTGGTTTTTGTTGGTAATCCACTGTTGCAACTGCCTTTTCGATGTGTAGCGGACGCTTGTTCCCCTGTGCATCGGTGCGATTATAGTCATACAGGCGATACGTCAGGTTAGAACTCTGCTGAATCTCTGCCAATAAAATGCCTGCTCCAATGGCATGCACCGTTCCGGCTGGAATCAAGAATGCATCGTTCTTGGAAACCGGAACGGTCTGCAAATCCGCTTCCAATGTTCCCTCTTCCAGCGACTGCCGCAGCCGTTCCGGTGTCATGGTGTGCCGGAATCCATAGACCAGACTGGCATCCGGTTCTGCCTCCAGCACATACCACATTTCGGTTTTTCCATTCTGTCCGTTTTCATATTGCTTTGCATAGGCATCATCCGGATGCACCTGCACAGACAAGTCTTTTTTCGCATCAATCAGCTTGATGAGAATCGGCAGTTCTCCTTCCGGATTGGCGTATGTTCCCAGATATTCCGGATGTTCCTGCAACACTGTCCGCAGGGTCTTTCCTTTCTCTGTTCCCGAATCTACGATGCTGCACCCATCCGGATGCGTGGAACATTCCCATGTTTCCGCCAACGGGGTCAAATCAATCTGTTTATGATACTCTGTTTTCAATCGTTCTCCGCCCCAGAGGTAATCTTTCCCCACGGGACGCAATAAAAATGGAACATGCTTCATCTTGTCTGCCCCTCTCTGCTTGCCAACGCATACCGGAAAGACGGCACGGGTATCCGAGATTGGGTGAACCAAGTCGCTTCCCCATAGTTATACCACGCATATTGCACGCTCTGCGGACAATCCACTGCCTCCGCAGAAACTCGAATCATATTAGAATGCAGCACCTCTGCCTTTGCCGGATAATAAACGCCATCTGCTCCGGCAATCTGGCAGGTTTCCGGCTGAGATGCATGAATCACCAGCCCATCTGCTACATGGTCAAAGACCAGATACAACGCCGTCCCATCGGAATACATTTGCTGCACCGTTGGTGTCAATTCTTCGCCCGTTCCATAGACCATCTGCTCTGCCAGCAGGGCAAGCCGTGTGCCAGGTGTTTCCTTGTCCAGCGGATGAATGTTGTCGAATTCTCCGCAATCCGTCATAGAAATCATGCCGACCCGTTTCAGCATGGCTGCTGCAATCGCCTGCTGTTCCCGCTGCATCGCCCATTTCTTGTCGTCCTCGGTATCAATTGCAAGATACATCGGCAACTGAACGAACAGGAACGGCAATGACCAGTCATTCCAATCCATCCGCCATTGTTTCACCAATGCAATCATCATATCGCTGTATCCCTCATAACGGGAAACATCTTCTTCGCCCTGATAATACAGGAATCCTCGCAGCGTATACGGTGCAACTCGCTGCATCATTGTCCGATGCAGGTTGTTCGGGCAGAACGGCGACTGCCAGCCGGTCGGCTGCGGCCACGGGCATTCTCCGCAGCGTTCGTGCAGTTCTTTCCATGTCACGTTGGGATTTTCTGCCCGACAAGCGTCAATATTTGCCTGCCAATTC
The DNA here is from genome assembly GCA_902464115.1 of uncultured Ruminococcus sp. Classification (GTDB taxonomy): domain Bacteria; phylum Bacillota; class Clostridia; order Oscillospirales; family Ruminococcaceae; genus Ruminococcus_C. The sequence continues at coordinate 23,795 of CABQIF010000012.1, forward strand.
TGATAATCAGCCTCATATCCCCGCATTTCTGCTGCATATTGTTCAGCGGTTTTTGTTCCGACTTCTGCCTTGTAAGCAGCCAGCTGTTTTTGCCCAGCTGCAACGCTCTGCATCATGGGTTCGCTCATCCAGCACGCAATGGAAGTACCGCCCCAATAACAATCGACAATGCCAATCACACAATCCATTTTCTGTGCAAGCCGCTTTGCAAAATAAAAGGCAACGGCGGACAAATCGCCCACGTTCTCCGCAGCGGCAATCTTCCATGCAGACTGTGCTTCTAATTGCTGATGGGTTTCATCCAAAACCGCACGCTTTGGCACTTGATAGAATCGAATCTGTGTGCCCGTGTAAGCCTTGCTCACCGCAACGCCATCTGCACTATCTCGCAGAGCCAGTTCCATGTTGCTTTGTCCGCCGGCAAGCCAAACCTCCCCGACCGCAACTTGTTTCCGCTGTTCTTCGGTCGTGCCATCTGATACCGTCAACACATAATCTGTTCCGGCAGCCAGCGGCGGCAGCGTTGCACACCATGTTCCATCTGCTGCAACTACCGTCTTGCTGAAACTGGTATGCAGGGAAACCGTGACTACCGTCTTTGGAACACCTGTCCCGAAAACTGTAATCGGACGATTTCGCTGCACAACCATGAAATCCTTGAAAATTGCTGCTAATTTCAAACTCATTTTCCCTGCTCCTTCTGCAAAAATGCAAGATTCCGGTCAATCAGTTCACACCGCTGCTTGACACAATCCACACTGCGAAGCGGATCGGTCGGGGTATGGAATGCATAATCCAGCAACTGGTCAATCGTAGAAGTGGCAACGTGCAACCGTGTGTCCGCAGACGCATAGTAAATATAAACCGTGCCGTCTTCCCGTACCACAGCCCCATTCGTGAATACCACGTTGGAAACATCACCGACCCGTTCTGCTCCGAACGGTGCGATCAGATAACCGGACGGTTCTGCGATTACACGGGACGGGTCATCCAGAGCGGTCACAAATACATAGATCACATACCGCAATCCGGCTGCGGTATTCCGGACACCGTGGGCAATGTGCAGCCAACCCTTTTCGGTTGCAATCGGAGTTGCACCGCTGCCATTCTTCGCCTCCGTAATGGTGTGGTACTTCCGCATACTGGTCATCTTTTCCCTTTCAATGACAGGGTGCAGGATGTCGTCCACCAGTCCATAACCGATACCGCCGCCCGAACCGGTATCAATAAAGCCATCCATCGGGCGAGTATAGAACGCATACTTTCCATCGACAAACTTCGGGAGCAGGCAGACATTCCGCTGCTGCGGACTCTGCTTGGTAATCAGATTTGGCAGCCGTTCCCATGTATTCAAGTCCTTTGTCCGGACAATGCCAGCCTGTGCGACAGCTGCGGACAAGTCTTTCGGGTCGTTGGCACTGGATTCTGAACAGAATACGCCGTAAATCCAGCCATCTTCGTGCTTGGTCAGTCGCATATCATAGACGTTGGTTTCATTCGGGTCGCAGTCCGGCAGCTGTACCGGCTTTTCCCGAAAAACAAACTGGTCGACACCCGTTGTGCTCTCTGCAACCGCAAAGAAACTCTTCCGGTCGCTGCCCTCCACACGGGCAACCAGACAAATCTTCCCATCCAGTTCAATTGCTCCAGCGTTGAACACCGCATTGATGCCCAGCCGTTCCATGAAATACGGGTTGGTTTCCGGATTCAGGTCATACCGCCAGTACAGCGGCACGTGTTCTCTGGTCAGTACCGGATACTTCCAGCGGTCATAGATTCCATTATAGAAATCGGTCTTTTCATTCTTTCGGTTCAGCAGAGCTTCCTGCTTCCGCAGCTGCTGTTCATATCGTTCCTGCATCATCATCCATTCCTCCGAATCAATTCTAAGCACATTCTGCCGTTGTGGTACGGGCACTTCCAACCGTTGACAATATCCAGATTCTGCATCGGCGTTCCATCCTTGTCCACTGCCCAAAACCATTCGCTCTTGTGGTCGGACACCAGAAAATATTGTTCAATGTAGGAAAAAATATCCTGTGCCGCCTGTAAATACTGACAGTCCCCATGTTTTTCATACATGTGGTAAAACCCTAACACCGATTCCGCCTGTACCCACCAGATGCGGGTTTCATCGTCCACGCCGTTTTCGCATTCATTCAGAACCGAATGGTTCCGGTAGGCAGTCTGATAAATGCCTTCTGCAAGGCGGTCATCAATGGCGAAAATGGTCTGATTCAACGCAGCATCGCCCAGCAAGCTGCATCCATCGTCAATCAGCCATGAGCTTTCAATATCATGCCCGTAACTGTGCAAATCAATCAGGCTGTTGTAGTCCAAATCAAAGAATACTTCCTGCCGGTTGCGTTCCGGATTGAATACTTTTTCTTGGTAAATCTGCAAGATGGTACGCATTGCCTCGGCAACCCGTTCATCCTGCGTTGCCCGATAAAAGCCGCTGTATGCTTCAAAGACGTGCAGCAAGGTATTCATCGTGCGGCTTGCCATAACGCCATTTTCCGACAGCTTTTCATTTGAGGCTGGTTTCCAGTTCCGGTCGAATGCTTCCAGATAGCCTGCTCCATCAAATGCCTTTTCCTGAATCAAATCAAACAACTGATATGCCAGCTGTTTCGCATTCGGATTCTTGGTCAGGCAATAGTAAGAAGATAACGCATACAGGGCGAACGCCTGATTATAGGTATGTTTCGTGGTGTCCATCGGTGTGCCGTCATAGCTGACCGACCAGTAAACACCGCCCTGCTCTCTGTCCATGCAGTGTTGGGTAAAGAACGAGTACACGTGTTCGGCATCGGCTGCCAAATCCATCCGGTTCAGCAGCAATGCTGCCTCGGAAAAGAACCACAGAATCCGGCTGTGCAGAATGCAGCCCTTTTCCGCCTTATTGTCCGACTGCATAGAGAAGTCCACATGCCCGATATAGCCGCCGTATTCATCATCCCGCAGCCCCTGCCAGAACGGAATAATATTCTCTTCCAGCATCCGTCTGGCTTTCTCCAATAAAATATTCATGACTGGAACGCTCCTTTTTTCGATTCTCTCGCTGTTTTATCTTCTGCCCAATTCCCGATCGTCTGCTTCTGCAGCATCGTGTTCCTTGATGTAGGAAATCACGGTTTCCGCTGTCGTAAAGGCAAGTCCCACATAGCTATCAGCACAGCCATAGTAAACCGCAATTCGTCCGGTTTCCGCATCACAAAGAGCGGCACACGGGAAGCAAACATTCGGTACAAATCCGCTCTCTTCATACGGCATTTCCGGCGTAAGCAGGAAATCGGAACAACGATACAGCACCTTGGACGGTTCTTCCAAATCGAGCAATGCACCACCAATGCTGTATACAAAGCCGTTGCAGGTATTCGTCACGCCGTGGTAGAACAGCAGCCAGCCTTCGCTGGTTTCAATCGGCGCAGCACCGCCGCCGATTTTTACATTTTCCCACCATCTGCCGCTCTTGCCCATAACATGGCGATGATGTCCCCAGTATTCCAGATCCTTGCTTTCGCTCAGGAAAATATCACCAAAAGGTGTGTGTCCGCTGTCGCTTGGACGAGACAGCATCAGAAACTTTCCGTCCACCTTGCGTGGGAACAAAACGGCATTCCGGTTAAACGGCAAGAATGGATTTTCGACCCGGACAAAAGTCTTGAAATCCGTCGTCTTTGCCATGCCAATGGCTGCACCATAAGCATCCTGACACCAGATAATATAATAGGTATCTTCGACCTTGACTAAACGAGGGTCATATGCATATTTCGGCATGAACGGGTTGCCGGCTTCATCGACAAATGCAATCTTTTCCGGCTCAAATTCCCAGTGAATGCCGTCCTTGCTGTGTCCGAGGTAGATGAATGGAATGCCGTTGGTCTGTTCGCCACGGAATACGCCAATATAAGCTCCCTCATACGGCAGAACTGCACTATTAAAAATACGGGCAACTCCCGGAATCGGATTCCGGCGAATAATCGGGTTTTCCTGATACCGCCAGAGCGGTGCGGTGCAGTCGGT
>CABQIF010000013.1 GCA_902464115.1 uncultured Ruminococcus sp.
CTGATTTTTCTGAGATGACTACGTTATCTTTGCCATTTCGAGAACGATTGGCATCCGATTTTTGTATCAATCGGCTAAAAATTGCAAAAAGACTTGCATCTTCGGTCGATGATACGGTAAAATACTTATATGAACTGCCGGATGGCAACTATGTGGAAACCGTCTGTATGCAGTATCATCACGGCACAAGCCTGTGCATTTCCACACAGGTGGGCTGCCGGATGGGATGTCGGTTCTGTGCCTCTGCCATTGCAGGATTCGTGCGGAACTTGACACCAGCAGAAATGCTCCTGCAAATTTATGAAACGGAACGAGCACAGAATTGCAAGATCTCCAGTTTGGTGCTGATGGGCATTGGTGAACCACTGGACAATTTTGACAATGTACTGCGGTTTTTGCAGCTGCTTTCCGACCCGAACGGGTATGGCATGAGTTTGCGGCATGTGACGGTTTCTACCTGTGGCATTGTGCCAAAGATTTTGGAGCTGGCAGAACAGCGGCTGGGGCTGACGTTATCCGTTTCCCTGCATTGCCCGAACGATGCCGGAAGAAGTGCCATTATGCCCATCAATCGGTCTTATCCGATCGATGTTCTGCTGGATGCCTGTCAGACCTATTTTGAAAAGACTGGAAGACGGGTCACATTTGAGTATGCTGTGATGGAGCAGGTCAACAGTGCGGAGCAGGATGCAGCAGCACTGGCAGAACGCTTGAAAGGGCTGCATGCTCATGTCAACTTGATTCCCATCAATCCAGTCAAGGAGCGGAATTTTCACACCTTAAAAAAGACGGTTTTGCAATTTCAAAAGACCTTAGAACGATATGGAATCGGCGTACACTGGGCAGCGATATTGAAGCTGCCTGCGGACAGCTGCGACGGGATGCCATTCAAAAATAAAAAACATAGAAACAGGGGGGAATGCATTGAATTTTGCAACTGCAACACATATTGGTTATGTGAGAGAGGAAAATCAGGACTGTGTCGAAATCCGGACGTTTCCAGATGGCGTTCTGGCACTGGTTTGTGACGGAATGGGCGGAGAACGCTCCGGAAAAGAAGCCAGTACCCGTGCAACTGAAATTTTTCTGGAATGCATGGAGGAACGCTGTCAAGAGCCGATGCAGACCTATGAAATCCGAAATGCGATGATGGCAGCGGTGTCTGCCGCCAACAGTGTCATCTATACTGCCGCAAAGCTGAACTATCAGAATTTTGGCATGGGAACAACTTGCGTGGCTGCGTTCTGGAATCAAGAGGGCGTGACCATTGTCAATGTCGGGGATAGCCGTGCGTATTACTATGCAGATGGCGTTTTGCAGCCGATTACCATTGACCATACACTGGTCAATTTTCTGCTGTTTTCCGGAAAAATCAAAGAAGAGGAATTGGAAACCCATCCCATGAAGCACATGCTGATTCGAGCAGTTGGCGTCGAAAAAACGGTGGAAGCAGATGATTTCTTTTTGCCCTATACGGACGGCATGAAAATCCTGCTCTGTTCGGACGGACTGCATGGATTCTGTACCGAGGAAGAGATGCAGGAAATCTTGCAGCAGGAAAAGCCTGCACAGGAATTGGCGGATGAACTGCTGCAGCTGGCGTTGGAGAAAGGCGGCAGGGATAACATCGCAATTGCAATCATTACAGATTAACATCATCGGAGGGAGCGTATGGATAATTATATCGGCAAACGGCTGGACGGTCGCTATGAAATTACAGAGCTGATCGGGCAGGGCGGTATGGCAAATGTGTATAAGGCAACAGATGTGCTGGATAATCGGATTGTTGCCGTGAAGATTCTGAAACGGGAATTTTCAGAGAGTGATGAATTTTTGCGGCGATTCCGGAATGAATCCAAGGCAATTGCTGTTCTTTCTCACCCCAACATTGTCAAAATTTATGACATGGGATTCTCAGAAAAGCTGCAATATATCGTCATGGAATATATTGACGGCATCACCTTAAAAGAATACATCGACAGCGAACGGGTTCTGAACTGGAAAGATGCCGTGCATTTTATCATTCAGATTTTACGGGCATTACAGCATGCCCATAACCGTGGAATCGTTCATCGGGACATCAAGCCGCAAAATATCATGCTGCTGACAGATGGAACGATTAAAGTCATGGACTTCGGAATCGCCAAGTTTGCACGGGAAGAGAGCATGACTGCAACCGATCAGGCAATCGGAACGGTACACTACATCAGTCCGGAGCAGGCAAGAGGGGACGTGACGGATGAAAAGAGCGATATTTATTCCGTTGGTGTCATGTTTTATGAGATGTTGACCGGACAAAAACCGTTTGATACCGATAATCCGGTTTCCATTGCCGTGATGCATATCAAGAATATTCCAGTTCGGCCGAGAGATATTAACCCGAATATTCCTTCCGGTCTGGAAGAAATCATCATGCATGCGATGGAAAAAGATGCGGAAAACCGCTATCAGACTGCTTCCGATATGATTCGGGATATTGAAGCCTTCAAGCAGAACAACCAAATTATTTTCGGCTATTACAGTGTGCCGCTGGTACAGCAGCGAGCAGCGGAGAACGGTAGAATGCAATACGGTATGCCGTCGCAACAGCCGGTTGCATCGATGCAGCCACAGCAGCAACCAGAATATCTGCCGGAAGAACCGGACGAGGATGGAGATGACTATGAAGAACCGGATGAATATGAACCAGAGCCAAAACAAAAGTCGCTGGTTGTTCCGATTCTGACAGCCGTCACAGTGGTCGTCATTGTCGTTGCGGCAGTCTTTATTGTTGCCCTGCTGACCAATCCAAACTTGCTGCGGAAGTCCGTGGAAGTGCCGAATCTGATTGGTATGACCTATGATGATGCCGTTAAGAACTATGATAAAGACATTGTGCTCAGTGTTGAAGAAGAAGATTACAACGATGACTATGCAGCTGGTACGATTTATAATCAGAGTGAAGACGCTGGAACAAGAGTTGACCGAGGCGACAACAACAAAATTCGAGTTGCGGTTGCAGTCAGCAAGGGGACACAGATGATTTCTGTTCCGGAAGTCAAGGGCTATTCTGAAGCAGAAGCAAAGAATATGCTGACCGATTTGGGCTTCCAAGTACACGAGATTCAAGAGGCAAGTAGCTCTGATGATGGCATTGAAAAGGGAAATTGTATCCGAACCGACCCGGCATATGGTACAGAATTGAAGGTTGGCAGCAACATTGATTTGTATGTCAGCACGGGGATTGCCGTTGATGAAATCACCGTTCCGCAGTTTGTCGGCATGACACAGGCAGATGCAGAAACGGAATGTGCAAGAATCAACTTGAAGATTGCAAGCGTGGAAGAAGTCGATTCCGATAAGCCACAGGGTGAAATCGTAGAACAGAGCTTGAAAGCATACAGTGCAACCAATGCTGGTTCGGATATCAGCTTTAAAATCAGTAATGGCAGTGCACCGGAAGGTGAAATTAACTATGGAATGTATCTCCCAACCGATATTACAGGCAAGTATACAGTTGATTTTACTATGGATGGAAAGGTGATCCAGAGTTATCCGTTTGTTGCGGAAACTGCTGGCGGTATGATTAGTATTCCAGTCAAGGGAACTGGACAAAAGCAAGTGACCGTTTCTGTAACAGGGGACAGCACTGGCATGACCGCTCGACTGGGTGTTTATACGTTTGATTTTACAGCAGGTTCTTTCACTGCAATTTCAGAGGACTTTGAATCTGCCTTTGCTGCGGTGACACCGCAACATACAGAAGCAGCACCTGCTGCAACCGAAGCCCCGGCTGCACAACCGGAGGAATCACAGGAATGATGCAGGAAAAAGAATCAGGCAGAATCTTACAGTGTATCGGTGGAATCTATACTGTTGTAACGGATACTGGAACGGTTTCCTGTAAGGCAAGAGGGGTGTTCCGAAAGCGGGGAATGACCCCTTATGCAGGGGATTTTGTCACCGTGAAACAGGGTGTGATTACCGAGATTCTGCCCCGAAAAAACAGCATCATCCGTCCGCCGCTGGCAAACTTAGACCAGCTGTTGTTTGTGACCTCCACCTATAAGCCTGTGCCGAATCTGCTGTTGCTGGATCAGTTCATGGCAGTTGCGATTTATAAGCAGATTCAACCGGTTTTGGTGCTGACCAAGTTGGACTTACAAGACGGAGCAGCTTTGCAGGAACTGTATACCAATGCTGGAATTCCCGTATATCCGGTTTGTTATGACCAGCCGGATACGCTGGAGGCAGTGCGTGCTTGCCTGCGAGGAAAAGTCAGTGCCTTGACAGGAAATTCCGGTGCTGGGAAATCCACATTGCTGAATGCCTTATACCCGGATTTACAGCTGAAAGTTGGAGAAATCAGCGAGAAGCTGGGACGTGGACGGCATACAACCCGACAAGCCTCCTTGTATCCGCTGGATGGCGGTTATATTGCAGACACGCCCGGATTCTCCACGTTTGAACAGGAGCAATATGCACGCATCCCCAAGGAAGAACTGGCGGACTGTTTTCCGGAGTTCGCCCCGTATCAGGGAAGCTGTCGGTTTCAGGACTGTGCCCATGTCTGTGAAAAGGGCTGCGGTGTGCTGGCAGCCGTGCAGGATGGCAGCATAGCCGAAAGCCGTCATGCCTCTTATGTTGCCATGTATGAGATTGCAAAAAAGCGAAAGGACTGGGAGCAATGAAACGGGCAGTGATTTTCTCCGGCGGTGCATTTGGAAAACCGGATTGGGTGACGTTGCCGAAAGATGCCATGATTCTTTGTGCAGACAGCGGTTTACGGCACGCCAGAGCGTTGAGCATTTCGCCGGATTGGGTACTGGGCGATTTTGATTCCAGTTCCGAACAGCCAGAGGGAGAATCTGTCTTGCGGTATCCGCCGGAAAAGGATGATACAGATACCATGCTGGCAGTGAAACAGGCTCTTTCTTTGGGAGCAGAAGAGATTCAGATTTACGGCGGACTCGGCGGACGGTTTGACCATGCCATTGCGAATGTGCAGGCATTGCGGTATCTGTCCGAACATGGGGCGGTTGGTTCACTCTGCGATGCACAGAACTGGATGACAGTGCAGACTGCCGGAACCGTTCGTCCGTATCCCAGACGGGACGGATGGTATTTCTCGCTGTTGTCGCTGAGCGATACTTGCACAGGAGTTACCATTACAGGGGCAAAGTATTGCTTGCAGAATGGTATGTTGCACGCAAATTTTCCGCTGGGAATCAGCAATGAAATCGTTGCCGAGCAGGCGGAAATCTCCCTGCAAACGGGAACGCTGTTGGTGTTATATACGAAAGATGCATAAAACATGCAGGAATCCAAACCGCTGGATTCCTGCATTTGTTTTTTGTAGAACGATTCAGGCGGTATGCGATTCTGCCCGTTTGTGATAAAAGAACATACAAACTGCCATACCAATAATAATGCAATAACCGAGAATACTATATCCGTCCGGAACTTGCTGGAACAGGAAAAAGCCCAGCAGTGCCGCAAAAATAATCTGCGTATAGTCATAGACAGAAATATCTTTCGGGGCAGCGTAGAAGTAAGCGTTGGTCACACCAAACTGTCCGCCGGCTGCGGCAAGTCCTGCACCAATCAGAGAGAGCAGCTGCTTCCAGGTCATCGGCTCATAGTGCAGCAGCAGCCATGGCAGAGCAACCAGACAGGAAAAGGCAGAGAATAAAAAGATGATCCACGCCTTTGGAACGTGGCGAGTGCCCAAGTAGCGTACCATGGTATAGGCAAATCCTGCCCCGAATCCCCCTAGTAATCCGATACAAGAGGGAAACAATGAGAGATTCGAGAACGTCGGCTTGATGATGAACAGGCTGCCGATGAATGCACCGCAAATGATGCAGACTTGTTTCCAAGTGATTCGCTCTTTTAATAGCAGCCATGCCAGCAGTACCGAGAAAAACGGCGACATTTTATTCAGCATGGAGGCATCCGAGATGGGAAGATGGTCAACTGCATAGAAGTTGCAGAAGATGCCGACCGTTCCCATGGTTGCCCGTAACAATAACGCCCCGGCACTCTTTTTATCGCAGTGCAGGGGCTGCCGTTCCTTGAACAGCATGATCAAGGCGACCAGCAGGGCAATGAGGTTGCGGAAGAAGCTCTTCTGAATAAAGGATAAATCTCCGGCGAGCCGGACAAATGCATTCATCCAAGCAAAGCTGAATGCAGAAAAAATCAGGAAACACGTTCCTTTTGTACGGGAAGAAAGTTGCATATTTGATTCGACCTTTCTGATAAAATCTGTGTTTATCATAGCACAAATGGCGTGTTTTTGCAAGCATAACAAAACAGTTGTCGTTTTTTCGCAAACTACTTGACAAATCAAAAAAAATCTGTTACACTGAACATAGATGAAAGGAAGGTGTCGCCATGCTGAAAGCGATCGGTTCCAGGAAGGATCTGAAGCAGCAGCTGTATTATGAACTCGTTGCCGACTTGTTGGAAAGCAAATCGGTACAAGACCTGAAGCAATACCGCCATCATATCAAAACCACACGGTTTCAACATAGTTTGAATGTTTCCTATTATAATTATCTCATCTGCAAGTTTTTCCACTGGGATGCGGTTTCCGCTGCCCGTGCCGGATTGCTGCACGATTTGTATTTTTATGAAACAGCCGACTATGATGCAGCCGAAACCCATGAATCTCACAGTGCTCATCATCCACAAGTGGCATTGCACAATGCGATGCAGCTGTTTTCGGTGAATGCTGTGGAGCAAGACATCATACAAAATCACATGTGGCCGGCAACTCGGCACATGCCGCACTACAAAGAAAGCTACGTGATCGTTGTCGTAGATAAATATTGTGCAGCACTCGAATATGTTGCTCCGTCCTTGCGGAGTCTGTTCCGGAAGATATTCCGGAGAAAACGGGCTGCTGCCTAACAAAATTGAATGTTTTCGCATAGCGGGAGCGGATGAACGCCGCTGAGAGGATGTGCAGACACATCGACCGAGAACCTGATTTGGATTATGCCAACGTAGGGAATGCATGATGAACTTGGAATCAAAATTCCTACAGCATACCTGCTGCATTGCGGTATGCTGTTTTTTTATGGAACAAGAAAGGAGTATCTACAGAAAGATGCAGCTTACAGATGACCAGATGCGGCTTTATGCCATTACCGACGACCGCTGGTTGCATGGCAGAACGTTATACGATTGTGTGGAAGATGCCCTAAAAGGCGGTGTGACCATGCTGCAAGTTCGGGAAAAACATTGCAGTACAGCGGAATTGACAAAGCTTGCCATTCCGATCGTGTCGCTCTGTCACCGCTATCACGTCCCCTGTATCATCAATGACGATGTCCAGGCTGCCAAGAATAGCGGTGCGGACGGTGTTCATGTTGGACAGGACGATACCAGCATTGCACAGGCAAGAGCCGTACTCGGTGCAGGAAAATGGATCGGAACAAGTGCCCACAATGTTGCAGAGGCAAAAAAAGCCCAGCAGGACGGGGCGGATTACATCGGAACAGGGGCAGTGTTTGGCTCGGCAACAAAACAGGATGCCACGCCGCTTTCGCTGCAAACTTTGCAGGAAATCTGTCAGGCTGTCACGATTCCAGTTGTTGCCATTGGCGGCATTACAGCGGAAAACGTTTTGCAGCTGCGTGGATTTGGTGGACAGGGCATTGCCGTGATTTCGGCGATTTTTGCGAAGCCGGACTGCATGACTGCTGCAAAGGAAATGCGACAGATAGCAGATGCGATTTGTAAAGGAGCAGGAGCATGATAGAACGTGTACCAGTTTTAACGATTGCCGGAAGTGATAGCTGCGGCGGTGCAGGTATTCAGGCAGACTTGAAAACTATGACGGCTCTGTATGTTTACGGAATGAGTGCTATCACTGCTCTGACTGCACAGAACACGCTCGGCGTGCAGGGCATTTTGCCCGTTCCAGCGGATTTTTTAGGGCAGCAGATAGATGCGATTTGCACGGATATTCCGCCGGAAGCGGTGAAAATCGGCATGATCGCCAGTCCGGAGCAGGTGGATGTCATCTGTGCCAAAATTCAGCAGTATCGCTTGAAAAAAGTTGTTGTTGATCCGGTCATGGTGGCAACCACAGGGGCAGAATTGACCGAACGCACGACCGTGGATGCGATGCGGGAACAGCTGTTTGCACAGGCGGATCTATTGACACCGAACCTCTCAGAAACGGCGGTTCTGCTCGGAAAAACCGTTCAGACGGTGGAAGAAATGCAGGCAGCAGCCAAGCAGCTTGCCGAACAATATCAGACGGCAGTTTTGGTCAAGGGCGGTCACCTGACAGAAGATGCCATTGATGTGCTCTATGACGGCAGCACGATGCAATGCTTTTCTGGTGCAAGAATTGCCACGAAGAACACCCATGGAACGGGCTGCACACTCTCTTCTGCCATTGCGGCAAACTGGGCAAAGGGATATTCCCTTTCAGAGAGCGTCCAGCAGGCAAAATTATATGTTGCAAATTGTATCCAAGCAGGGTTGCAGATTGGACACGGAAACGGTGCGATCTGTCACAACTATGCAGAATAAAATGATGGAAATCAATGATGGAGGAATCAAATGCAGACTTATCACACACAAATGGAAGCAGCCAGAAAGCATATCATCACCCCACAGATGAAAACTGTTGCAGAAAAGGAACGGGTCGATGTGGAATGGCTGCGGGAACGGGTTGCAGCTGGAACGATTTGTATTCCGGCGAACATTCACCACACTTCCCTTTCTGCGGAGGGAATCGGCACGGGACTGCGGACAAAAATTAATGTGAATCTGGGTATCTCGGGCGACTGCCATGACTACACAGACGAAATGAAAAAAGTTGACCTTGCGATTCAGTTTGGCTGCGAAGCCATTATGGACTTGTCCAACTACGGAAAAACCAGCACGTTCCGGAAACAGCTGATTGAAAAATCTCCGGCAATGATTGGAACAGTACCGATGTATGATGCAATTGGCTATCTGGAAAAGGATTTGAAGGAAATCAAGGCAGAGGATTTCTTGCGGGTCATCGAAGCCCATGCAAAGGAAGGCGTTGACTTCCAGACGATTCACGCTGGTATTAACCGCCGTGCCGTGGAAGCCCTGAAGCGGCAGAAGCGAGTAACAAACGTGGTATCTCGTGGCGGTTCGCTGATTTTTGCATGGATGGAAATGACGGGAAACGAGAATCCATTCTATGAATATTATGATGAAGTGTTGGAAATCCTAAGAACCTACGATGTTACGATTAGCCTTGGCGATGCACTGCGTCCAGGCTCTACCGCAGATAGCACCGATGCTGCCCAAATCAGTGAACTGATTGAATTAGGCGACCTGACAAAACGCGCATGGGAAAAGGATGTACAAGTCATGGTAGAAGGACCAGGGCACATGGCAATCAATGAAATCGCTGCCAATATGACTTTACAGAAGCGGTTGTGCCACGGTGCACCGTTCTATGTATTAGGGCCGTTGGTAACCGATATTGCACCGGGCTATGACCATATTACTTCCGCCATCGGCGGAGCAATTGCTGCATCCAGCGGTGCAAACTTCCTGTGCTATGTTACACCAGCGGAACATTTGCGGCTGCCGGATTTGCAGGACGTTCGGGAGGGCATCGTAGCGTCGAAGATCGCTGCCCATGCAGCAGATATTGCGAACGGAATCCCATATGCAAGAGAACAAGACAACCGGATGAGCGAAGCCAGACAGAGAATCGACTGGGAAGGCATGTTTGCGTGTGCGATTGATCCGGAAAAGGCACGGAATTATTTTGAAAGCCGTCCGCCGCAGGAACGGCATACCTGCTCAATGTGCGGAAAGATGTGTGCAATGCGGACATCCAACCGGATTCTGAACGGGGAAGATGTGACATTCTGTGAGGCGGATTCCGAATAATCCTAAGTTTTTTGGAACGATGGCTTTGAGAATCCTGAAAAAAACCGAAAAAAGACTTGACAAAGAACGCTTTTTCGGTTAAAATCTTAATTAAGAATGATTCTTGATTAAGGAGACAGGTTCATGAAAAACAGAAACACGTTACAACGCAGACTGGTGTTGGAAACGGTACGGCGTATGCGAAATCATCCGACTGCGGAGGAGATTTATCTTGCCATTGCAGCGGAAAATCCATTGATTAGCAAAGCAACTGTTTATCGGAATCTCAAGTTGCTCTCGGAACAGGGAGAAAGCCTGCGGATTCCCATTCCAGACGGAGCGGATCGATTCGATTTTCATGTTGCACCGCACTATCATATCAAGTGTCGGGTTTGTAATCAGGTATTTGATGTGGATATGCCGTACCAAGGTGACCTTTGTGACCAAGTGACCAACGCACAGGGGTTTCAGATCGAATCCCATCAGATTCTCTTTATTGGTGTCTGTCCCGCTTGTCAGAAGAAGGAAAAGGAGCAGGAATGATGAAACCATTAAAAGGAAGTCGTACGGAAGCCAACTTAATGGCAGCATTTGCCGGAGAAACACAGGCAAGAACGAAGTACACGTATTATGCTTCTCAGGCGAAGAAAGACGGTTATGTGCAGATTTCAAAGATTTTTGAAGAAACCGCTGCCAACGAAAAAGAACACGCAAAAATCTGGTTCAAGCTGCTGCACGGCGGAGCAATGCCGGCAACTACAGAGAATTTGAAAGATGCCGCTGCTGGCGAACATTTTGAATGGACAGATATGTATCAGGAATTTGAGGAGCAGGCTCGAGAAGAGGGCTTCGACCAGATTGCAGACCTGTTTGAAGCAGTCGGAAAGATCGAAAAGACACACGAAGAACGCTTTCGCAAGCTGCTTGCCAATGTTGAGGGTGGTTATGTATTCTCAAAAGACGGCGATACCATCTGGGAATGTGCAAATTGCGGACATATTCACATCGGGAAACAGGCTCCGGAAGTCTGTCCGGTCTGCAATCATCCGCAGTCGTATTTTCAGGTGAAAGCAGAGAATTATTAAACGGGATTTTCATTTTAAACATCAGGAAAAGGCTGCCTGTGCAACAACAGGCGGCTTTTTTTCGGAAAACAGAGAGGGATGGGTTTCATTGAAAGGAAATCGGTACTGGGTACGAGTTCGAGCCAGAGTGCTGCACTATGGCATTCATATTTTATCGCATCTGCGGCTCTTGATTCGTTGGATTTTCTTAGCATTGGTGGCTGGTGTTGTGGCTGGCGGTGTGGGAGCTGCTTTTGCATGGGGCATGACCGCCGTCACGAACTTGCGGACACAGCATCCATGGTTGTTGCTTCTATTACCGGTGAGCGGTCTTGCCATCGTTGCACTGTATCGGGCTTGTCACTTTGAAAAGGACAGCGGAACAAATACTGTACTTGCGATGATTCATGCAGAAACAGAAATTCCGGCTCGGATGGCACCGCTGATTTTTATTTCCACCATGCTGACGCATTTGTGCGGCGGTTCTTCTGGTCGAGAGGGGGCAGCCCTGCAAATTGGCGGCAGTTTGGGAAATCTGCTGGGCAGAGTCATGCGGTTACAGCCGGATGATCGACGGGTTTTGGTCATGTGCGGAATGAGTGCAGCATTTTCCGCCGTCTTTGGAACGCCATTGGCAGCCGTCTTTTTTGCGTTGGAAGTGGGCAGCGTGGGCATTATCTACTATGCAGCCCTTGTGCCCTGCGTCACAGCTTCATTCTGTGCAGATGCCATTGCAAAATTCTTTCGGGTGGAGTCTGAAAGCTATCCGCTGATTGTTAGCACAGAGTGGTCGGTTGCTCCGCTGGCAGCCACTGCCTTGCTGGGCATTCTTTGTGCTGGATTGAGCGTTTTGTTCTGTATTTCATTACATGAAACAGGCTGCCTATTGAAGAAAAAAATCCCGAATGCCTATCTTCGGATTGCCGTGGTTGGCGTTGTTCTGGTGATTCTGGGATTATTGCCCGGAAATGCCGATTACTTAGGAGCAGGCATGCCTGTTCTGATTCGGGCACTTTCCGGAAAAGTTGTCTGGTATGCGTTTTTGATGAAGCTGTTGTTTACCGTTCTGACAATGGCAGCCGGATTCAAGGGCGGTGAAATTGTGCCCTCGTTCTTTATCGGGGCAACATTTGGCTGCCTGTATGGCTCGATTCTGCACCTTTCGCCGTCCATGTTTGCGGCACTGGGCATGATTGCCGTTTTCTGTGGTGTGACGAACTGCCCGTTGACTTCGCTGTTGATTGCGTTTGAATTGTTTGGCATGGAGGCAATGCCGTATTTTCTCATTTGTATCGCCGTCAGCTATATGCTTTCGGGGTATTATGGCTTGTATCACAGTCAGAGAATTGTCTATTCCAAATATAAACCAAAGTATGTGAACCGTCAAACGAGAGAATAAGCACAGAAAAGCATGATTTTCGCTACAAATAACCGAATCTACTTGATTTTATCCGGATCATCGTGGTATAATAGGAGAAAAAATAGACAGGGGAATTCACATGAACGAACATTGCAACATCTTAATTTTGTCTGTGACTGCCGGAAATGGACATAACTCCGCAGCAGCTGCCTTAAAGGAAGAATTTGACCGGCAAGGGGTCAATTGTCATATTATGGACTTGTTTCAGTATCTTTCGCCATTGGCTGCAAAATTGATTTCAGATGGATACGACCAGCTGACGAAACGCTTTCGGTTGGTCTGGAAAATCGGCTACGGGGTTGCTTTACATGATACGACTTTTAAAATTCCGCCCCGCTTGATTGCAAGTACTTCTAACTTGCAGAGCATGCAGCAGTATTTGATTGACCAGAAAATTACGCATGTTGTCTTTACGCATCCGTTTGCAGGCGTTTTGCTGCAAACTTTGAAGCAATATCAGGCGATTGCCATTCCGACGTTCGGCATCTTGACAGACTTCACCATTCACCCGTATTGGTGGGACTGCACGCAGAATGATTATTTTATTTTACCGCATGCAGACTTGATTCCAGCGGCTGAGAAAAACGGCTTTCAGCGGAAGCAGCTGAAAGATTTCGGGATTCCGGTTTCCTCTGCATTTGCCAGACATCCGGAAAAAACGCAGGTGCGAACGATGCTGGGTATGCCTGTGAATTTACCCACTGCGTTGGTCATGGGCGGCGGTGTTGGCTATGGAAATCTTGTCAAGACGGTACAGGAGATTGACGAACACGCCAAGCGTCCGATGCAAACGATTGTTGTTTGCGGCAGAAATACCGAAAGTCGGGACGAATTGCTGCAATTGCAGGCATCGGGCAGCTTTTCTCATATCGTGCATATTTATGGCTTTACGCATCAAGTACCGCTGCTGATGGCAGCATCTGACTGCATCATTACCAAGCCCGGCGGAATTACCACTTCAGAAGCCCTTTCTGCTTCGCTGCCAATTGTGGTCAGCAAGCCAATTCCGGGGCAGGAAGAAAAAAATGTGGAGTTTCTCCAGCAGTATGATGCAATTTGTGTGCCTGAAAAATATCGGTTCTCGGGGATGTATGCCGCAGATTTGCTATTTGATTCGGTTCGGTTGAAACAGCTGACTCAACACGCTGCACAGGTTGCAAAGCCCCATGCGGCAGCGGACATTTGTTCCTTTGTACGGGAATGTAAAAGCGTGGTTGCGTTAAGATTGTGAAAAAAAGATGGAAAGATAAGTGAATGGATTTCTTTTCGTTCGTTTTTGTTCGATTTCGTTTCGATTCTGATTTTTTTGATGAAATTGAATAAAATCGCTAAAAACTATTGACATTTTTTCAGTGGATATGCTATAATAGAGGCAGACATTCGGAAGATGATTTTCACAATCAGAAACCGGATGGAAATACGTTCGGAATGGTTCGGCGAAGCTTGCTTCAAGGAATCAGGACGATGCGAGGAGGAATACACTATGAAAATGACGATTACTGCTAAGAAAATGCAAATTCCACAAAACTTTACAGAGTACGCTGAAAAGCGGCTGAATTCCAAGCTGAATAAGTTCTTCGGCGAAGAAGCAGACGCAAAGATTACAATGGCAACACACAAGAATCTGATCGTAATTGAATTGACGGTCGATTATAATAATATGAAGTACCGTGCAGAGCAGTCTGCGGTCGATAAGGAAGATGCTCTGGATGCTGCCATTGATAAAATCATTCGGCAGATTCGGCGGAACAAGACCCGTGTGGAAAAGAAGCTGAAGGACTCTGCATTCAAGGATGTTGCATATGAGGATGTTGTACCGGAATCCGATTATGAGGTTATTCGGCATAAGAAGTTCGTGATGCATCCGATGGATGTAGAAGAGGCAATCTTGCAGATGAACTTGCTGGGACATACGTTCTTCATGTTCCTGAATGCAAACACCGGTGAAACCAACGTGGTTTATAAGCGTGCAGATGGAAAGTATGCTGTTTTAGAGCCAGTTGCAGAATAATCGCTGATTTTCTAGCAATCGAACAACAAAGGGGACTTCGTGGATGTGCGAAGTCCCCTTTTCTGTGCAGGAGGGCAGGAAAAACCAATGAGAATGGAAGAGAAAATCAAGGCTGGAACGCTGAACGCGTCTGATTTGTTGCAGATTTTGCGTTGTTCGGAATGGGATGACATCCTACGTCAGACCGCTGACCAGCTACGGCAGGAAGTTTATGGGAAAGATGTTTACCTGCGTGGGCTGATTGAATACACGAACTTCTGCAAGAATAACTGTTATTATTGCGGCATTCGCTGCGGAAATACAAAGGCGGTTCGCTATCGGCTGAGCAAAGAAGAAATTCTTGCCTGTTGCGAAGAGGGCTATACGCTCGGCTTTCGGACGTTTGTCTTGCAGGGTGGGGAAGACCCAGCCTCTACAGATGCTTGGGTTTGCAACGTGGTTTCTGCGATACGGGAACGCTTTCCAGATTGTGCTGTGACGCTCTCCATCGGGGAAAAGAAAAAGAGTAGCTATCAGGCGTATTACGATGCCGGTGCAAGGCGGTATTTGCTGCGGCATGAAACTGCAAATCCACAACATTATCGACAGTTACACCCATCAGAACTGTCATTAGAGAACCGGAAACGCTGCCTGTATGACCTGAAAGAAATCGGGTATCAGGTTGGTTCGGGGTTTATGGTTGGTTCACCTGGACAGACACTTTCACATCTGGTGGAGGACTTGCAGTTTTTGCAGGATTTGCAGCCGGATATGATCGGCATCGGCCCTTATATCGCACAGAAAGAAACGCCCTTTGCTGGACATCTGAACGGAACATTAGCATTAACGCTGCGGTTGGTGTCGCTTCTGCGGATTCTGTTTCCGTATGCGTTGATTCCGGCAACCACTGCCCTTGGAACAATTCACCCACAGGGGAGAGAGTTGGGCTTGCAGGCAGGTGCAAATGTGGTCATGCCGAACCTGTCACCCGTTCGGGTGCGAAAGCTGTATGCCTTGTATGATGATAAAATTTGTACCGGAGAGGAGTCCGCACAGTGTCGGCACTGTCTGGAACAGCGAGTTGCATCGGCTGGGTATCAGGTTGTAACCGCCATCGGCGACGTAAAACGATAGAATTTTTTATTATTGTTTTTAGAAGTAAGGTTGTTCGATACGAGCCGCAGGCAACTGCGGTCGAGCTGGCTCAGCTCGGCGAGGTGGATTGTTAAGGAGGGCAAGCTGCCCTCCTTAACAAAGGTATTGATTAGAATATATTGAAATCTAAGAAAAATCAGTAAATGTTGTTCGCCGTTTTGAAAGCAAAAGAACTTCCTGTAAACTGTAATCTAAGAAAGATTCATCGGTAATTCTGACAACACACCCACCGGCGAACAGCACAAAGGCAGACAGCGAAGCATATCTGCCGAACCGTATGCAATTGGTTTCTCTAAGAGCTGCCAAACAGTAATTATAATGCAGCTGCCTCCTGTGCAATTTTCCCCATACAGCTTTCAAACGAAACCCCATACCAATAGGTATCTTTGTCCGGAATCGTTGCTTCGATGCAGTCCGTCGTCAGGTTGACCGCAAGAGAAACTGCCTTTTCCAGCGATGCCCCCTTGACAATTGCACCAGAAAGCAGACTGCTGAAAATATCGCCCGTTCCATGTGCAAAATAACCGCCAATGTGTTTCCGGAAAGTAGCGTGATACTGGTTGGATTTGCTGTCATAGGCAACTGCTCCATGTCTGCCGTCTGCATACTGAACACCTGTCAGAACCACAGTTGGTGCACCCAAATCGGTCAGTTCTTTCAGCAGTTCCTGTATCTCTATTTCGGTGTAATCTGTCCGATACGGGCGGTTTAACAGCAGAGCTGCTTCTGTCATGTTCGGTGCAATGATGTCTGCCTTTTTGCAGAGGGCTTTCATCTCCTGCACGAAATCAGCGGTAAAGCCTGCATACAGCTTTCCAGCATCACCCATGACAGGGTCAATAATGATAGAAGTATGCTCGTTGCGGAACGTGTCGAAGAAGTCGGATACAATCTGTACTTGTTCTTTTGAGCCTAAATAGCCCGTATAAATGCCATCGAACTGTAAGTTCAAGGATTTCCAGTGCGTTGCAATCGCTGGAATATCACTGGTTAAATCTCGAAAGGTGTAGTCTTTGAATTGATAGGTGTGCGTGGAGAGAACTGCAGTCGGAATGACAGCTGTTTCCAGCCCCATCGCACATAGAATCGGATGGGCAACCGTCAGGGAGCATTTCCCGAAACAGGAAATATCTTGAATGGTGACAATTCGTTTTAACATAGAACACGCCTCTTTCTTTCCAATTTGCTTGTAATTAAGGACGGTTTCCCCGTTCTTTTTCTTTTCGGAATGCCTGCTGGGCTTTCATAATCCGAACATCCTGCCCGACAAATCGTAAAATCGAATAGTTTGCATAAATACGGGAGGTAATCCGTTCTTCATAGCGGTTGGAGATGCCGTTAAAATCCAGATTGGTGCTGATAATTGTCGGAAGAGAGCGGTTCAGTCGTGTGTTGATCAGATTATAAATTGTGGACTGATAGAAAGATGAGTCAAATTCTGTTCCTAAATCATCTAAAATCAGCAGGTCACAGGTCAGCAGTAGTTCCATGGTGTCGGTTTCCGGATGTTCTTTTCCGAAGTGTTCCCGTTCAATCTTGCGGAGAAAATTGATGACAGAATCATAGAGAACGCTATAACCCCGTTCCAGTGCCACGGAGGCAATCGAAAGGGAAAGATGCGTCTTTCCGAGTCCGGTTTTCCCGAACATCAAGATACTGGGGGAACTTTTATGGAAATACTGGGCATAGTTTTGGCAGTAAGCGAGAATTTTCTGCATAGCTGTATAGCAGTCTGAACCGTGTTCTGTTGTTTTTCCACGATAATAGTCCAGCGAGAACGTATCAAACCGACAGAGTTGCACTTGAGCAGCCTTGTTCAGTTCTTTTGTGGCAAGTTTTCCGGCAAGTTTTAATAGGCAGTGGCAAAATGTTCCGTTTGCATAGCCGGTATCGTTGCAGTCGGGGCACTGGTAGACAATATCTAAATAATTCTGCGGATATCCGTGCTGCACGAGCAGTTTCCGAATCATGGCTTGTCCCTGCTGATTCTGCTGGGCAAGGCGTTGGGTTCGTTCTGCAACATTTTCGCCGGAACGGATAATTTGGATTAAGTCTTGACTGGTGTGAAACAGCTGCTGGTTGATTTCCATGATTTCCGGAACGGTTTGTGCGATTTCTGCAAGGTGCTGTTGCTGTGTGGTTTGAGCGTTGTTTCTGCGGACAGAAATGGCAGAGAGTGCCTGTTGTAGATACCGTTCGTTCATACGTTGCCTCCGATCGGTTCATCTAAATTATAAATCAAAGAAGCGTATGCCTCTGCATTTTCGCTGACGGGAATTTCCGGTTGTTTCTTTTTCCGGATGCGAGGAGATTCCGGCGGCTTTTCGTTTAAATCGACTTCTGCTCGGGTCTGATAGCCGGCTTTCATCCAGTCGTTCAGAATGCTCTGCATATAGGGGAACGAGAGGCGGTCTATTTTTTCAACGGTTTTTTCGTAGGCGTACCGGATTAAATCCATCGGAATGGCTTTTTGTTTCCAGTCGTCAATGAATTCCATCTGTTTCGGCGTTGGATTTCGCCGCATTTCGAGCAGCCGCATGATTTGTGCTAGATAGCTGTGTCGCTGTTCCATGTCTTTGATTTCTTCTTGAGCCTGTTGTAGGGTAGTAATGCCCTGATTCCACCAGCGAATCAGAATTTGTTCGATGTAACGCACATTGCATTTTTGAATGGAATGGCAGTAGGAAACCACCATGAGAATGATGTCGCTGGAAAAGTTCAAGTAATCGTGCAGCCAGACGAGGGACTGTTCTTCCATGAAATTCAGCGGTCTGCCATATAATTGCTGTACCATGCGGAACAGAGTCTGTAAGCTTTCGGAATTTTGAACAGCATCTGCAATGACAGTTGGCAGGATAGACAATTCCGAACTGGTGCGAATGAGAGCCGCAACTTCCTGCGGCTTTTCTGGAGCAGGTGGTTCTGGTGGTGTGAAGAGGTCGGTTTGTTCCCAGAATAAAAGAGCTTCTTCGACTTGTTCCGGCAGGCATCCGACTTGTTTTCCAACCTGTACGGTATCAATCGTTTCTGGCTGATGCCGCAGCAGGTAGAGCAGGACTTTTAGCTGAGAGGGGGTTGCAAGTTTGAGATATTGGTCTACAACCGCAGTCGGCACGCTGAACAGAGATTGCCATGCTGGATTTTGGAGGGTCAGTGTCAAGGGTGGGGTCGCTCCTTTCTGAAAAGATAGAAATTCCGGATTGTCCGGAATGGGCTTGGAATCTATTATAACACATTTCGGAATGCTTGTCACGCATTTCAATGAAATTGGTAAAAAAAAACGCCTTTGCAATTTGCAAAAGCGTTTTGGTGCCGATGGTGGGACTTGAACCCACACGTAGTTGCCTACAACAGATTTTGAGTCTGCCTCGTCTGCCATTCCGACACATCGGCTTACGACTTTTATAGTATAGCATACTTTCTCGGATTTGTCAAGTGCTTTTTTCAATTTTTTTCAAATTTTTTGAGGGGCAAAACCGGAAAAAAAGAACCGCTTGGGAAATCAAGCGGTTCTGTGGATTGTGGCGTGCCTAGAGGGATTCGAACCCCCGACCTACTGGTTCGTAGCCAGTCACTCTATCCAGCTGAGCTATAGGCACATTCATGTCTCACAACAGTATTTATTATAGCACACCTTTTCGCATTTGTCAAGGGGTTTTTCAAAAAAATTTTGAAAAAATCGAAAAAAGTTGCCTTGTGCAGCAGGCAACTTTTTCTATTTGGTTCTTAGAGATAATCCTTGATCAGTTTTACACAAGAACGGCAGACCTTTTTATCGTTAAAATCGATCAAATCTTCCGTTTTATTGCACAGGGCACAAGAACTCTGAGCCTTCTGGATGATGATTTTCGTACCCTCTGTGTAAATCTGCAAATAATCGTTGCAGTCGATTTGAAGCTGCCGTCTTAGTTCCTTTGGCAGAACGAAGCGACCGAGGCTGTCAACCCGACGCATAATACCGGAATCTTTCATGATATAACCTCCTTTTTTCACTGGATATTATCCATTATACAAAAAATGGGTACGAGTGTCAATGACAAATTGGTTGCTTTTTCGTTTCGATAAGAAATAAATATAGTACCATAAGAAAAACTGATAGGGGATGCGAAAAAAACTGAAAAAAATTGAAAAAAACACTTGACAAATGCAAAAAGGTGTGCTATAATGTAATAGTTGACTGATGAGATATTAGCTCAGTTGGCAGAGCATACGCCTTTTAAGCGTAGGGTCGAGGGTTCAAATCCCTCATATCTCACCACAACAGGGAAGCGGGGGAATCATTTCGATTTCCTCGCTTTTTTCGTTGATGCAGATATTTGATTGGAAGTAGAAAGCACCGTTTCGCCAAATGTTAGGTTTGCGAAACGGTGCTTGTCTTTTTATTTATAGAAAACTTCCGACAAAGGGTAGGCAGATGGCTCCGACTGTAATGACAGCCGCCAGAATCAACAGGAGCACCCGCATCAGATTGGAACGGTTCTTTTCTGACTTCATGAAATCCCTCCGTTTGTTCGGGGCGTGGGATTAACCACGCCGTTTTTTGCGGTTATAGCTGCCGGAATTATTTTTGCTGCTGTAAGCGTGGTCACGGCGGAAGCGGTCAGAGCGACCATTTCCGGAGCGTCCGCCGCCAGAACGGTAGTTGTTGCGTTCTTCAAAGAGTTTTACCTTTACAGCATGCCCGTTGATTTTCGTGGACTGCATGGAAGCAACAATGTTAGATGCTTCCGCAGCCGGTACTTCAACGGTGGTAAATTTGTCGTAGATGTCAATCTTTCCGAATTCTGAACCGGAAAGTTCCGTTGCTTCCACCAGTGCCCCCAAGATAAAGTTTGGAGCCATGCGTTCTTTACGGCCAACATTGATGTGCAGTTTCACGGTTGCTGCACCGCTCCGCTTGCCCTTGCGAATCGGCTTCGGAATATCGAATGCCGGCAGGTTTTTGGTTGCAGCTGTGATTTCTTCCTGCAATAACATTGCCAGCAGGGTTTCCGCTGGTGTTCCGGCAGCAATCAGCTGTTCTGCCAGCTGAACAGCTTCTTCCGATGGAGCAGCACTGCTGCACTGTTCCTGTAACCGCTGTTGCAACTGGTCTAATGCTTCCTGCTTCATCTCTGCGGAAGTCGGCAGGTTCAGTTCTTCGATGTTGGCTCTGGTGTACTGGGAAATGGCACGCAGTTCCTGTTCCTGCTTTCTGCCACTGATAATATTGTAGGCAGTACCTTCTTTTCCGGCACGTCCAGTTCTGCCGATCCGATGGATATAATATTCATGATCTTGCGGCAAATCATAGTTGAATACAGCATCAACACCCTTGACATCAATGCCTCTTGCAGCAACATCCGTTGCAATCAGGATGTTGCATCTGCCATTTTTGAAGCTGTTCATGACCTGTGTCCGCTGCATCTGCTTCATATCACCATGCAGTCCAACGGCTGCAAAGCCACGATTTTGCAGGGCTTCGGTCAGTTCATCCACCATTTTCTTCGTGTTGCAGAATACCATAGAGGAAACCGGCTTTTTCGATGCGAGCAGCAGGTGTAAGGCATCGGTTTTTCTGCCCATTGGCACATTGATGGCATATTGTGCAATGGCATCAACAGTACGATGCGGGCTTTGAATCTGTACCATCTGAGGATCTTTCTGATATTGCTTGGTGATGGAAAGAATTGCCGGCGGCATGGTTGCAGAGAACAAAACCGTCTGGCGGTCTTCGGGTGTCTGAGCCAGAACGGATTCGATGTCTTCCCGAAATCCCATGTTCAGCATTTCGTCTGCTTCATCTAATACAATCGTTCGCAGATGTTCAAGTTTGAGGGTACGGCGGCGGAGATGGTCTAACACTCTGCCTGGTGTGCCAACAACAATGTTTGCACCGTTTTTCAAAGCATGAATCTGCCGTTCCATGCTGGCACCGCCATACACGGCAACGGGTTTTACCCACCGTTTGAATTTTGCAAACTTGCCGATTTCTTCGCAAGCCTGCATGGCAAGTTCTCTGGTCGGGCAGAGAATCAGAGCGTAAACAAAGGGTTCTGCATCCTTTGGAATTTGTTCAATAATGGGAATGCTGAATGCGGCAGTTTTGCCCGTACCCGTGTTGGATTTTCCGATGACGTCTTTGCCTTCGAGCAGCAGGGGAATGGTTTTCGCCTGAATTTCGGTCATTTCGGTAAAATTCTGGGTGGCAATCGCCTGTAACATTTCTGCGGAGAGCGTTGTATTTTGAAATTGCATGTTGCTTCCTTTCTTTTGCATAAAATGGAAGCGTATTCGTAGAACGTGCGAATACGCTTCCATTCTGAACAAGGGGTTTGGGATGGTGAATACGGATTATTCGTCGATGTCTTCCGGCATGCTCCAGTTGTGGTAAACATTCTGAACATCGTCGTTTTCTTCGAGGTGTTCGAGCAGCAGGTTCATCTTTTTAATCTGGTCTTCATCGGTCAGGGTGGTGTAGGTTGCTGGAATCTGTTCTACTTCAGCGGAGAGCACATGATAACCCTTTTCGGTCATGCCGTCCCGCAGGGCGGACAGAACAGACGGGTCACAGCTGATTTCAACCACATCATCTTCGACAGAGAGGTCGTCTGCATCGAATGCGAAGCAGTCTTCCATCACGGTATCTTCATCCAGACCGGTGTTTTCGAGAACGACCATGCCCTTTTCGGTGAACATAAACGAAACGCAGCCGCTCGTACCGAGGTTGCCGCCGAATTTGTCGAAGTAGTGGCGAATATCGCCAGCCGTCCGGTTTTTGTTGTCGGTCAGGCATTCTACGATGACAGCAACGCCATTCGGGCCATAGCCTTCATAGACGATGGATTCATAGTTGTTCTTATCGCCGCCGCCGGCAGCCTTCTTAATGACCCGTTCGATGTTGTCGTTTGGCACATTGTTGGACTTTGCTTTTGCAATCAGATCCCGCAGCTTTGCATTGCTGCTCGGGTCAGCACCGCCCTCTTTGACGCAGACGGTGATCTCTCTTCCGATTTTTGTGAAAATTTTTGCTTTTGCGGCATCAGTCGCTTCTTTTTTCCGTTTGATATTATTCCATTTAGAATGTCCGGACATGGGTGTTCATCCTTTCGATTGATTTTCTGCTGCATCTGCCGTCAAAACGGCTTGGAATGCGGCAGTTTGCCGAATCTGCTGCATCAGTTCCTGCATGCGGTCGGCTGCACCGGTCAGATAGAGATATCCAAACAACGCTTCCAGCCCGGTCGCATAGCGATATTCTGCCTGATGGGCATGCTTGGGAGCGGCATTTCTGCCCCGTAGAAAGACTGCCTGTTCCTCTTCGGTGAGGGTAGGGAGCAGTTCCCGCATGACAGTTGCCTGAAAGCCAGCACAGACCAGTGCCACTTTTTTTTGATGCAGGGCAGCTGGGGGCTGATTGGCAGTACGAAGCAGCTGTTCCCGAATCAGCGTATCAAAAACGCTGTCGCCCAAAAAGGCGAGGGATAGGGGGCTGTATTGTTTGGCATCGTGCGGGCTGAGCGGAGTTTGTGTCATAGGGAGATCCTTTCGGTGTTATGATACAAAGTCGAATTCAAATCCATAGAGGTTGACGGTGTCGCCTTCCTGAATGCCCATTTCTTCCAGCTTGTCGATGATGCCGCTGCTGCGGAGCACCTTCTGGAAGTATTGCAGCGAGGAATAGTCGTCCAAATTGACGGTTCGCAGGATTGGTTCGAGGAATTTTGCATCAATATAATAAACGCCGTCTTCGACTTCAATTTCAAATGTGCCTTTTTCTGCGGTTTCTGCCAGTTCTTCTGCGGTGAGCGGTTCCGGCTCATATTGCAGAATCGGGGGCAGTTCGGTTAATTTTGCACCGATCGCTTGAACGAGTTCTTTCGTTCCCTGCGTGGTGGCTGCTGAGATACAGAAGAAGGGAAGTCCTTTTTCCTGTTCGATATAGTTGCGGAATGCGGCAATCTGTTCTTCGGTTGCCATATCGCACTTGTTTGCTGCAACCATCTGCGGACGGGCAGCAAGGTCAGCGTTAAAGCGTTCCAGTTCCTGTTGAATGGTTTCGTAGTCCGCAATCGGATCTCTGCCTTCCGAACCGGAAACGTCTACAACGTGCAGAATCAGTCGGCAGCGTTCTACGTGGCGGAGGAATGCATGCCCTAAGCCAACGCCATCGCTTGCCCCTTCGATCAGTCCCGGAATGTCTGCCATGACGAAAGAAGATTCTGCGTTGCACTGCACCACACCCAGAACAGGAGTCAGGGTGGTGAAGTGGTAATTTGCAATTTTTGGTTTTGCTGCACTGACAACGGAAATGAGGGTGGATTTTCCGACATTCGGATAGCCGACCAGACCGACATCAGCAAGCAGTTTCAGTTCGAGGATGACCTCGAATTCTTCGCCCGGAAAGCCAGGCTTTGCGAAACGGGGAATCTGACGGGTAGAGGTTGCGAAGTTGCAGTTGCCTCTGCCGCCGTTGCCGCCCTTTGCGAGAATCTGCGGTTCATCGGTCGAGAGATCCGCCATAATTCTGCCGTTCTTGGCATTCCGGACAATCGTTCCCCGTGGAACTTTGATCACAAGGTCGGGAGCACTTTTTCCGGTGCAGCGTTTTGCACCGCCGTTTTCGCCCCGCTTTGCGACATATTTTTTGTGGTAACGGAAATCGAGCAGCGTAGACAAGTTGGTATCTACCTGAAAGACGATATTGCCGCCTTTGCCGCCGTTTCCGCCGTCTGGGCCGCCGGCAGCAACATATTTTTCCCGATGAAACGAAACTGCACCGTCACCGCCGTCTCCAGCTTTGATATAAATTTTAACCTTATCAACAAACATAGCAACCTCATACTCTCTGTCAAATACGGATGGATGGGGGATGAAAAGAAAATCCCAAGCGGAAAAGCTCGGGATTTCTGTCAGATGCTTTGTTTCAATCCACAGTCGGTAATTTCACAGAGCCTGACGTATCATCAGAGGGTTGACTGTGGTTTGCCTCGTGTCAGTGGGGGATATCGATTTCTCTCCGCTCGCCGCTGACGTTTTGACTTGCAATTCCGCTCACCACCTGTAGCAGTGGGAGAATCCTTGCTGTTATTCGATAGAAACGCTTATTCAGCTGTGTAAACGCTGACCTTCTTCCGGTCACGTCCCCAACGCTCGAACTTTACAATACCGTTTACCGTTGCAAACAAGGTATCATCAGAACCGATCTGAACGCCGTTACCCGGATGAATGTGTGTGCCTCTCTGGCGAACCAGAATGTTGCCAGCCTTAACGAACTGACCATCTGCCCGCTTTACACCCAGCCGCTTGGATTCAGAATCACGGCCGTTCTTGGTAGAACCAGAACCTTTTTTATGTGCAAAGAATTGCATACTAATCTTCAACATGGTTATTTACACCTCCGTGTGTTTTATGGTAATTGCTTCTGAACGAATCAGGAAGCGGAAGCATTCCGGATTTGAATACAACCCGGGGCTTCTTCGGTTAAGAGCTGCATTTGCAGGAGCAAGCCCTGCAAAAGCCGTTCTGCATTTACGTCTTGGATCGCATCCACAGAAATAGAAATGCAGTTTTCCTCCACAGCAACTTCAGCCGGCAGCTGATAGATCTCTGTCAGCAAATTTGCGGTCAGCTGTACGGAAGCGGAAACGCTTGCACAGATGACATCCTGACCGGCATCGGCATATCCGGCGTGCCCCGAAACGGAAACACCCGTCAGCCGCTGATTGCGATGATAAAATGTGGCGGTAATCATGATACAGGGAACTTATGCCTCGATGGCTTCGATCTGTACCTTGGTATACGGCTGTCTGTGACCCTGCTTCTTCTTTTCGGACTTCTTCGGCTTGTAAGTCATAACAGTGATCTTCTTTGCCTTACCGTTCTTCAGAACCTTTGCACTTACAGTTGCACCTGCAACATAAGGAGCACCAACGGTCAGACCGTCTTCCTTGCTGACAGCAACAACCTTGTCAAATGTAACGGTAGATTCTTCTTCAGCGTTCAGCTTTTCGATAAAAACAACGTCTCCCTGCTTTACCTGATACTGCTTTCCGCCGGTTTCAATGACTGCGTACATGTGTATGCACCTGCCTTCTTTTCAAACTCGCTGTTTCAGGCACACGAAAAAAGGTGTTTCAATTGACCTGAACCCATGCGGTTTTTCTATTATATCATAGTTTTAGCAGAATGTCAAGAATAGTTTCTTTGAAAATGTAAATTTTTTGTGACAGGTCGAATCTGTGGAAAAATCGTCGGAAATACGGGGCAGTTTCCCGACAAAAGCCGTAGAATTGTGACAAAAATGTGTTGCAATTGTTGTCAGCATTGTCCAAAAATAAAAGCTGGAAATTGTGCTATGTGCCATTTTCCGAAAAGGCGTATTTACAAATCGTCCCATTTGTGGTAAAATGGGAACAAGAACAATAGACGGATTCGCAAAACTTTCTTTTGCAGAACAATTTTTAGAAAGAGGGGAAGAATCATATGTCAACTTGGAATACAACACAACATACAGGCAGTTCAAATCCGCAGCCGGCCGGCAATCATCCGCCCAGACGCAGAAAACCGAGGGTTCGCTATGACCGGATTATATTGGTTGCACTGGTTTTGATTGGCTTGATTTGTCTGCTGGTACTGGGCGTGAAGCAGTGTGGAAAAAAGGATACAGCCGGAAACAATTCTTCCGGTGCAGCAGCAACTACTACACAAGTTTCTGCGGAGCCGCTGGAACGGACATTGGCACTGACGGCGGAAGATGTCCATAAGGGCAGCTTGATTTTAGTCAATGCCGACCATGTTTATACATTTGCCGCAGATGATGTCAGCTTAGAAACGGTTTATGAGGGCAGAAACAGTTGTTATGGTGTCAGTGATATGGAAGTTTCACTGGATGCAGATGTCATTGACCATTTCAATCAGCTGATGCAGGCATACTATAATATTTATAGCAACAATGATATTATGATTGTCAGCGGATATCGGACACGGGAAGAACAGGCTGCTTATTATGAGAGCAAAAAGACGATGCTGCCGGGCGGATATTCCGATTATCATACGGCACGGTCGTTTGATTTGGTGGTTTATCCGAATGGAACAACCTCGAATTATTACGCAGCAACTGGCGACTATGCGTGGATTGCAGAGCACGCCGCAGAGTATGGATTTGTTTTGCGGTATCCGGACGGAAAAGCCGATAAAACCGGCATCAGTCCAAGAGCGTATACATTCCGGTATGTTGGCGTTCCGCATGCTCTTTATATGTATGAAAACGGGTTGTGCTTAGAGGAATACTTAGAAGAAATTCAAGGCTATTCCGCAGATAAACCGCTCACCATTGATACAGATGGCGGAGAATGGAAAGTTTTCTATACGCAAGCCAACACCAGCGGCAGCACACAAATTGCCGTACCGCAGGATGCAACTTATACAGTTTCCGGCGATAATGTCGGCGGATTTATCGTTGCCTATCAGGAGGCAGGAACAGCAGCCGTTACCACTGCCGCAGATGCAACCGGTGATGCTACTGAAACAATGATTGTTACCGAAACAACCGCAGAAAATGCAGAATAAACTGAGATTTTATCAGCACAAAAAGCACTTCCGAAATGGAGGTGCTTTTTTTCTGATTATTTTTGATGAAAAAATTGTCGAATTTTGTCGAATAAGAAAGAATGTAATGTTTTTCTATGAATTTACTTTTATTTTGAAAAAGAACAGAAA
>CABQIF010000014.1 GCA_902464115.1 uncultured Ruminococcus sp.
GTCTTTTTGAAGTTGGAACAGGAACGGACAGCGAAAGAATAAGAAAAAAGCTGACAGTTTTGTGCAGCCGGAAGACCAAAAACGGTATCCTTGAACAAGAAAAACGGAGGCACAGAGATGAAAATACCGATGATTGGCTTTGCATTTACCATGACAGCATGTTTCTTGATGACCGGTTGCAGCGGTGTTGGGGTTGGAGGCGGCAGTACCACGTCCAGCAACCAGCTGAACACCGCTTTTACAACAGGCGTTACCATGGAACTTGAGGAGATGACCGCAGAGGGAACGATGCAGCGAGTGGGGGCAGGGGAATGGAATGTTTCCTTTTCCGAGCCGTCCCAGCTAGCAGGGGTACGGCTGGATTTCCAGAAAGGGGAAGTGACTGCCTCTTATAAAGGGCTGGCATTTTCTGTTCCGCAGACAGCTTTGCCAGCAAAGTCGATTTTGTATCAGTTTATTTTAGCAGCCGACCAGCTTGCAGAGGAGTCCACCTTGCAGGGCACATCGAAAGATGGCGGTATGGTGTTAAGCGGTGATTTGGAGGCTGGCAGCTATGAACTGACCATGACAGCAGAGGGCATTCCGGCGATTTTCTCAATGAAGAATCAAAATGCGGTTCTGACCTTTCACGATTTTGTTTCCAACGGGGCAGTATCAGAATCAGAAATGCCTGCAGAATCGGAATTGCAGACCACAGAATCTGTATTACAAACGGAGTCAACGGAATTGGAAACAACGCTGGAATCACAGGAGTAAAATTTTTTTGAAAAACACTTGACAATGGATGCGGATTCTGATATAATGAGGGAAATGAATGTGGGCAAAGACGCCTTTCTCAGAAATGAGAAAGGCGTCTTTTCTTTTATAACCTATTTGTGGTAAAAGATTGCATTCATAAGACAATAAAAAGTTACAGATGGGAGAAATGCATATCATGAAAACCAATAACATTCATGAGGTGCTTCATATAGGAACAGAGCTTATGGAATTTCACAACAAAAAACAAGAACGGGACTTCTATGAGCCAACATGCAGGCAAATGCAGTTCCGATAAAGTACCGGATTGCAGGAAAAACCGTTGATTCTTGCAGCAATCATGTCGGAGAAATAGAACAAACAAACCATACATGCCATGTTGCTTGGTGGTCAACAGGCAGCATCTGACTTGCAGGGCATGAATGAAAAAACCGACAGCGACCAGTTTGCAGCAGAATCAGAACGGGTTTCATCTGCGGATTTCTCTGGGCAAGAACACCGCTGGAACTGCCCGAAAGCCAACCGCATAGATGACACGAATGGCAACCAAAACGGTTGAACGCAGCTTCCATTCCAGTCCGCTAAGGAGTGCTTGAAAACGATTCCAGTACAGCAAAAAGACAGGAGATGAAGAATCCTGCGATGTGCAAGAAAAAATACCGCCGTACAAATAATTTGTATCGGCGGTATTTTTATGACTCTATCTCTTCCGGCTCGGCAATCATATTATTACGGGACTGCTGATTCCGGTATTGTTTCGGTGTTAAGTGCGTGTATTTTTGGAACAGCTGAATAAAATGGCTCTGGGAAGAAAAGGAAAGCGAAGCGGCAATGCTCCGGCAGGGATAATCTGTATAACGCAGCAGGTTTTTTGCCTCTTCCATTTTTTGCATGAGAATATAATTGTGAATGGAACAGCCCATTTGCTCTTGAAAGAGTTTGGAAAGATAGCTGGGATGCAGCTGCAAATATTCTGCAATATCCGGAACAGATAGCTTTTTTCGGATGTTCTGGTGAATGTAATTGATACAAATTGCAATATGTTTCGAGGAAATATCCTGTTTTTGCAGTCGCTTCATTTTCAGTGTGTATTCCATGCAGGCTTCATCGTGTAGGGCTTCCATGTCCACCAGTCGGTGGGTTTGGTCGGCAGATTGGATGTAGTTGTCTTGAATGTCGAACGCTTGTACTTCCGGCATACCGGCTTGAATGCAGAAATGTGTGAGCATGGTAATGGTGACAATGAAATGATACCGCATATTTTGAACAGAAGTTTCTGAAAGAACATTGTTGTCACAGAGTTTTCGGAAATCTTTTTTTTCTAAGAATGCTTTTACTTCCTGTAAATTTCCGCTGCTGACCAATTGATAGAATCGGGAGCGGATTTCGGTTGGATAATGTAGAACTTTTTGTTTCGATTTGTTTTTTTGATAAAAATTCGTTGCCATAATGATTTTGCCCCCTGACCAAGCTGAAAATGAAACTATCTTAATTATAACACATATTTTGTGGAAACACAAGGGGCAAAATCTGAAATATTGCAATTTATTTTTGAAAAATCAGAAATTTTATGAGTTCATCGTGAATCGAATCCGGATTTCCAGTAAATGGAATGATGAATCTGCGGCAGGAACTGTTCCAGAAAGGCAGTTTGCGACAGAAAAACGCTGGAAACATTCGAGCAGGGCGAAAACCACCAGTGAGAAACCGATTGAAAATCGGGGTGCAGATAGAGCGGACATTGATTTTGGACATCAAATAATAGTCCAAGTGGCGAGAGCGTATGCGGAAGGCAATGCAGCATCGTACAGCAAGCAGCGGTCAAGGATTCTGAACCAGCTGATGCAGGGGTTTCTTCTGGGTGCAGATAGAGGGCATAGCCGGATTCGTGCGGAATCACGCTGCAAACTGGCATGGTTGCTTCTAATTTTGACTTTTTCAGCAGGCTTTTCCATTGGTTGCGGTTGTTGTAAGCAGGATGACAATACCGCACAAATTGCAGATTGGTACGCATGAAAAAGGAATAGATTTGTAATGCAGTCGAGTTCATATTGGTTTCTTCCCCTCCTGCTGTGGACAGACGGTGTGCAGATAGTAGTCTACAAAATGTTTCGGGGTCAGTCCGGTAAATTCCTTGCATTCCCGCTGGAAGTGGGCTTGGTCGGCGTAGTGAAACATGGTAATATAGTCAGAGATGCTTTTTGCTTTATGGGATTGCTGCATCATCGTATGCAGAGCCGCTTGAAAGCGTGTGATACGGGCAAACATTTTCGGAGCATAACCCAAAGTCTCCGAGAACATCCGGTTGAGGTGGCGTTCGGAATAGCAGAGCGTTTCTGCCATTTCGCTGATTTCCAATTCTCCGTTGGAGGATGCCATTAAATATAGCATATCCTGCACGGTTTCCGGAACGGTGCAGGATTCCGGTTCTGTTTGTGCCAGTTCCGATTGCACGATGGCAACCCGTTCGGAGAGCTGTTCTGTTGCAAACAGCCGCTCCATCAGGGAACAGACTGCCGGAGAAAGTTGCGGAACAAAGGTTTCGGTGTTGGTGACTTCTCGAATCGAAAGCGGAACATCTGGGAAGAACATCCCCGGTTTCATCCGGATTCCGAAGTAGGCAGCATCTGGATAGACAATCAGCGGCTTTCGGGCGAGCGGAGAACCAATGAGTTCCATTTTGAATTGCTGGTCGTGCTGGATGAATACCACATCCACGCAGCCATCTGGAATACAGACCATGAACAAATCCTGATTCTGCGAACGGTCAATAATTTTATGCGTGGAGAACTGATAGAACCGTGCGGTATAAGGCGTGGTCTGTACCTGTTCTTCATATTGCTTGACATCAAACGAAAAGAATGGTTGATGCATATGAAATTCCTGATAGGATGGATAAGCATTTTTCATCAAAAAGACTCCTTTCCGGCAGAAACGTCTTGGAATATTTCTTATTATAAAAAGGGTGTCTGATTTTGTCAATTGCACGGGAATGATTTCTTATTTTGGTATGCGACTTTTTCGATGGACTTTCAAAAATAAAGTTTCCAATGCGGAATTTTTCTGTTTTTCGGCAGTAAAAAAAGAAAAATAACGGTTTCAGGATGTCCGATTTTTTCAATAAAAGCGATAAGTGCCGTGCTATAATAGAGCCATAAACAAAAAACAAATTCGACAGATGCAAAGGTGCATGAGAACCAGAGTCGTTCTCGTGCACCTTTTGTTTTTTGTTTCCCATAGCGGATTTTCCCAATATGGAAGAAATCCAGAATGACAATAGAGGAGGTCCTTGTCATGCGAATTAGCGAGCATCCCATTATTGAAAGCTACAACAAGGGAAGAAAGGTCACGTTTTCCTTTGATGGAAAGGAATTAAGCGGCTACGAAGGCGAGTCCATTGCGGCAGCACTGAAAGCAGCCGGCATGATGGTGCATCGTTATACGGCAAAGCAGCACAAGCCCCGTGGAATCTTCTGTGCAATCGGAAGATGTACGGACTGTGTGATGATTGTCAATGGCGTCCCGAATGTGCGTACTTGTGTGACTCCATTAGAGGAAGGCATGCAGATTCAGACACAATATGGTGTCGAACCGAAGAAGGAGGACTAAGATATGAAACGACATGAATTGATTGTCATTGGTGCAGGCCCTGCCGGCTTGAGTGCAGCCATTGAGGCGAAAAAGAACGGCATGGATGTCATCGTATTTGATGAAAATCAGCGGCCGGGCGGTCAGCTGTTCAAGCAGATTCATAAGTTCTTCGGTTCTAAGGAACATCATGCAAAAGTGCGTGGATTCCGAATCGGTCAGCAGCTGCTGGAAGAAGCCGAGGGGCTGGGCGTTCGAGTAGAATTAGATGCAACCGTCATGGGCATCTATGAAAATAAAGAGGTCACCGTGAAGAAAGACGGCGAAGTCCATCACTATAAGGGCGATGCCATCATCATTGCAACGGGTGCAGCAGAAAACATGATTCCGTTCAAGGGCTGGAATATTCCGGGTGTCATCGGAGCAGGTGCAGCCCAAACCATGATGAACATTCAGGGCGTGCAGCCGGGGCAAAAGATTTTGATGGTTGGCTCTGGTAACGTTGGTTTGGTTGTCAGCTTCCAGCTGTTGCAGGCTGGTTGCGAAGTGGTTGCCATTATTGATGCAGCTCCAAGAGTTGGCGGTTATGGTGTTCATGCAGCAAAGCTCACCAGAACAGGCGTTCCGTTTTATCTGTCCCATACCGTTGTAGAGGCAAAGGGAACAGACCGTGTAACCGGTGCAGTCATTGCACAGGTAGACGACCATTTCCAGCCGATTCCGGGCACAGAAAAGGAATTGGATGTGGATACCATTTGTATTGCCGTTGGCTTGACCCCGATGTCCCAGCTGGCAAGCAATGCGACATGTAACATGGAATTGATTCCGCAGAAGGGCGGTCATGTTGCCCTGCTGAGTGAATACGGGGAAACATCCGTCAGCGGTATTTATTGTGCCGGAGATGTTGCCGGCATTGAAGAAGCAAGTTCCGCAATGATTCAGGGCAGAAGCGTTGCCTCTCATGTCAGCATGAAGGCAGGGTATCTCACCGAGGCAGAATTTGAAGAAAAGTATACGGGTTACCAAGAAGCACTGGGTCAGCTGCGGCAGGGGATGTTTGCTCCGAAGAATAAGGGCAGAAATGATTTTACCGAAACCGATGAAGGCTATCCGATTTCCAAGACTTTGCTGGCACATGGTTATATGACAGAAGAAGAACTGGCAGCATTTCCGGCAGCTTCTTATCAGAAGCCGGGCATTCATCCAGTGATTGAATGTACCCAGAACATTCCGTGCAACCCATGTCAGGACGCATGTAAGTTCGGATGTATCAAGGTTGGGGCAAACATCACCCGTCTTCCGGCAATTGATGAAGAGAAGAAGTGTACGGGCTGCGGTTTGTGTGTTGCATCTTGTTCCGGTCAGGCAATCTTCTTAGTAGATGAAACGTATGAAGAGGGCTATGCATCCATTGCGTTCCCGTATGAATTTTTACCAATGCCAAAGGTTGGCGACAAGGGAACAGCATTGGATCGGCAGGGCAAGCCCGTCTGTGAAGCAGAAATTGTCGGTGTAAAGCGTGCACCGATTATGGATAAAACCGCAGTCGTTACGATGAAAGTACCGATTGCATTTGTAAAAACGGCAAGATTTTATCGGCCGCTTGTCTGAGAGAGGGGAAGGTGTCAATATCATGCGTAAGATGATTCGTGTTGCAAATCCAGAACCGTTCGTTGCAAAAGACGATGACGATATGATTATCTGCCGTTGCGAAGAAATCACAAAGGGTGAGATTCGGAAAGCCGTTTATGACGGCATGCGAACCACCAACGAAGTCAAGCGGTATTTGCGTGCCGGAATGGGACTTTGCCAAGGGCAGACCTGTCAGCGGCTGGTACAAGGCATCATTGCCGCAGAGTTAAAGACAAGACCGTCTGAGTTGGGAATGATTCAGGGACGTGCTCCGGTTCGTCCGGTCGAGATTCTCACATTCAGTAAGAATATTACAGACGTAAAGGAGGACTAAGCCATGCTGGAAAAACGAGAAGCAGATATCATCATCATTGGCGGCGGTATTATGGGATGTGCGACCGCTTACCGGCTCGCAAAGCAGGGCGTGGATGTTCTGGTGCTGGAGAAGAAAGAAATCGGGAACGGCGGTTCTTGCCGGAATGCCGGCGGTGTTCGGCAGTCTGCAAGAGATCCGAAAGAATTGCCGTTGGCAATGTATGCCGTTGCAAACATCTGGCCGCACCTGAGCGAAGAACTGGGCGTGGATGTCGAATACCATCAGGGCGGCAACCTGCGGCTTGGTCTGACGGAAAAAGATATTAAAGTGTTGGAAAACCACACCGCAAAGAGCTTGAAGCTGGGCTTGGATGTCAAGATGATCAGCGGCGATGAAGCACGGGAAATCTGCCCGTATATGTCGAAAGAAGTCGTTGCTGCCAGCTGGTGTCCAACTGACGGACACGCAAATCCGCTGAAAGCAACCTTAGGCTTTTACCGGAAAGCACTGGAACTGGGCGTAACGTTCATAACCGGTGTCAAGGTAGAAGCATTGGAAAAGGTAAAGGGCAGAGTTCGCAGAGTTCTGACGGATGACGGCGTTTATGAAGCAGACCAGATTCTGTTGTGTGCTGGTTACGAATCCCGAAAGATTGCGAACACCGTTGGTGTAGATGCTCCGGTGGAACGGCAGTTCAACGAAGTTCTGGTAACAGAAGCCCAGCCGAAGATGTTTGATATTATGATTGGTGTTGCTGGCGGTGAATTTTATGGACATCAGTCCGAACACGGTTCATTTGTATTGGGCGGCAACAGTGGTTTGCAGGCGTTCACCTCGAACAATGACAATTTTGTCACCAACAGCTTGACTGCTCCTTGTATTTCACGAGGCATTATCAAGTATTTCCCGATTCTGGACAAGGTGAAAGTCGTTCGTACCTGGTCGGGCTGGTATGACCAGTGTATTGACGTGCTGCCGGTGATCGACAATGTGAAAGAAGTGCCGGGCTTGACGGTTGCCTTTGGATTTAGCGGACATGGTTTCGGTATTAGTCCAGCCGTTTCCATCGCCCTGAGCGAACTCATTCTGAATGGCAAGTCCACCACCATTGACATCAGTCAACTGCATTATGACCGCTTTAAGGCAAAGGGTTAATTTTGTAGAGGAGGGATTGTTTGATTCTACACAATGACGCTGTGGATGCCATTCTGACACGGAGAAGCATTCGCAGCTATCAGGCAAAGCAAATTTCCGAAGATGCATTGGAAACCATTCTGACTGCGGGGCAGTATGCCCCCAGCGGAATGAATCAGCAGTCTGCAAAAGCGGTGGTTGTTCAGAGCAAAGAACGGATGCAACAGTTGGTACAGCTGGCGAAAGCAGCGGAGCAGGTTGACCACAACCCGTTTTATGATGCACCGACCGTCATTCTGGTATTTGCCGATGCGACCCAACTCGCACCGCTCGAAGATGGCTGCAATGTACTGGAAAATATGATGCTGGCAGCACACGCCATCGGTTTGGGCAGCTGCTGGATCTATGCAGCAAAGGTGCTGTTCTCAACCGAAGAAGGTGCTGCGTTTCAGAAAGAACTGGGGCTTTCTGAAACCGATCAGATTGTGGGTTCGATTGCCGTTGGGTATCCCGATGGTGCAGCTCCGCAGCCAAAGCCACGGAAAGAATCGTTTTTCCGAATTGTGTAAAAAATAGGGCTTGACAAATTGCAGGGGATGTGCTATGATGAAGTTGCATAAAAGTGCATGGTTCGACGGACGGTTTCATTGACGGAATCGCCAAATCGAATCATAATAACAATCAAATATTTTATGGAGGGAAATACCAATGAGCAGATTTACAATTCCAAGAGATCTTTACCACGGCAAGGGTTCATTAGAAGAGCTGAAACACTTGCAGGGCAAGAAAGCCATGGTCGTTGTCGGCGGTGGCTCGATGAAGCGGTTTGGCTTCTTAGATCAGGCAGTTGCCTATCTGAAAGAAGCTGGCATGGAAGTCGCTCTGATCGAAGGCGTAGAACCAGACCCGTCTGTTACCACCGTTTTGAACGGTGCAGCAAAGATGCGGGAATTTGAGCCGGATTGGATTGTTGCCATGGGCGGCGGTTCTCCGATTGATGCTGCAAAGGCAATGTGGGCATTCTATGAATATCCGGATACCAAGTTTGAAGACCTTTGCACACCGTTTAATTTCCCAACATTGCGGACAAAGGCAAAGTTCTGTGCAATTCCATCTACATCCGGTACAGCAACCGAAGTAACTGCATTCTCGGTTATCACCGACTATGAAAAAGGTATCAAGTATCCGCTGGCAGACTTCAACATTACGCCGGATATTGCCATTGTTGATAGTGCACTGGCAGAAACCATGCCGAAGAAGCTGGTTGCACATACTGGTATGGATGCCATGACGCACGCAATTGAAGCGTATGTTTCCACGCTGCACTGCAATTATACCGATGCTGTCGCTCTGCACGCCATCAAGATGATTCACAAGGAACTGAAGAAGTCCTTTGACGGCTGCATGACTGCAAGAGCAGAAATGCACGATGCACAGTGTCTGGCAGGCATGGCATTTTCCAATGCTCTGCTGGGAATTGTACATTCTATGGCACATAAGACGGGTGCTGCTTATACCGGCGACCATATCATTCATGGCTGCGCAAATGCCATGTATCTGCCGAAGGTCATCAAGTACAATGCGAAGAACGAAGAAGCTGCGGAACGCTATGCACAGATTGCAGACCATATTGGTCTGGGCGGCACGACCACAGCAGAAAAGGTCGATGCTCTGATTGCAGAACTCCGCTCGATGAATGACCAGCTGGATATTCCGCAGGCAATCAAGTTCTATGGTGCAGGCGGCGTGAAGGCAGAAACTTCTGTCATTGATGAAGCAGAATTTCTGGAAAAGCTGCCGGCTGTTGCAGCCAATGCCATCGGTGACGCTTGCACCGGTTCAAATCCACGGCAGCCATCGCAGGAAGAAATGGAAAAGCTCCTGAAGGCTTGCTATTATGATTTGGAAATTGATTTCTAAATTTTGTTTCGATAAAAAAGAATTTTCCAAGAAGAAAAAGGATTCTTTCGTTTTGCGGAAAACCGGTTGACAAATCGAAATCGGCTTGCTATAATAAGCACATTAAAACAAAAGATACCCCATACCAAAGAAAAGCGGACAACGAGGTCAAGAAAAACCAGTTGTCCGCTTTTTCTTGTTTTTGAAAGCGAAAACCAAGACAATGGCGTCTATTTCAGTCCCATTGCCTTGTTTTTTATTTACCCATATGGAGGGGAAACTTCCATAAATAATCCAATAAAGGAGCGTATCAACATGAGTTATCCGAAGGTAGACATTCTGTATTTAAGTGAAAAGGATATGCTGGCAGCCGGTGTCAACAACGTTGTACAGTGCACCGATTGTATGGAAGAGGTCGTAAAGCTGTTGGATGATGGCGATTACCGGATGGGCGGCGAGAACGGAAATTCTCACGGCTGTATGATCAGCTTTCCAGACAACCCGGAATTTCCGAACATGCCAAAGAATGGCCCTGACAGACGATTCATGGCAATGCCGGCATATCTGGGCGGAAAGTTCGATATGGCTGGCGTGAAGTGGTATGGTTCTAATGTAGAAAACCGGGAAAAGGGCTTGCCTCGTTCCATCCTGATGGTCATTCTGAACGACAAGGAAACGGGTGCACCAAAGGCATTCCTCTCCGCAAACCTCATCAGTGCATATCGTACCGCAGCGATTCCGGGCGTTGGTGTAAAGCTGCTGGCAAAGAAAGATGCAAAGGTTTTGGGGGTTGTTGGTCCTGGTTTCATCAACAACATTACAATTGAAACATTTGCAGCATTGCGTCCAACTTTGGACACTCTGAAGATCAAGGGACGTGGCAGAGCCTCCATTGACCGTTGTATCGCTTATGTCAAGGAGCACTGCCCACAGTTCAAGAACATCATTGTTTGCGACACGCTGGAAGAATGCTGCAAGGATGCCGATATTATGACGATTGCAGTTTCCACACCGACTGGCGGTCATCAGAATTACCCATTCATCAAGCGAGAATGGCTGAAGCCGGGATGTCTGGTTTGTGCACCGGGTGCAGTAGATTTCCCAGATGAACTGGTTTGCGACCCGACTGTGAAGCTGGTCGTTGATAACAAGAAACTATATGAAGCATGGGCAGAAGAATACCCATATCCGACTTTTGATAAGATGTTCCTGTTGGGCGATAAGTTCACCGACTTGGCACATGATCGAAAGCTGGATTGGAACATTGTGCAGAACATCGGTGCAATTGCAAACGGAAAAGTTCCGGGCAGAGAATCGGATGACCAAATTATTTTGTATTCCATCGGCGGTATGCCGGTAGAAGATGTTGCATGGGGCAAGACCGTTTATGAAAATGCACTGGAAAAGGGCATTGGTGTCACTTTGAACCTGTGGGATCAGCCGTACTTGTATTGATGTAAAGTTACGAAAGCAAAATAAAATCATCCGCCGCTTTTCAATAGAGAAAGTCTGCTGAAAAGCGGCGGTTCTTTTGAGGATAGAATGGGAGGGAGTTTGATATGGCTGGAAATGTTGCATTTATGTTTCTCTGTACCATCATGGTGTTGGGAATGACACCAGGGTTGGGGATGTTTTACGGTGGCATGGTACGGCGGAAGAACGCCTTAAATACGATGATGTTTTGCTTTGCCATGATGGGAATCGGCATGCTGCTGTGGGTTTCCATTGGGTATTCGCTTTGCTTTGGCGAAGACCACGGCGGTATTATTGGCAGCCTGCACTATGCATTTTTGCAGAACGTGCCGTGGACATCGGACAGTGACGAAGTTCCGCCGATGATGCTGGCGTTGTTTAATATGATGTTTGCCGTGATTTCTCCGGCAATTATTCTCGGCTCACTGGCAGAGCGAATGAAGTTTTCCAAGATGATGTTACTCTGTATCATCTGGACGCTGGTGGTCTATTATCCGCTGGCACATATGACATGGGGCGGCGGATTGTTAGATGACCCGATTGGTTCAATTGACTTTGCAGGCGGAAATGTCATTCACATCAGCACCGGGGTTTCTGGTCTGGTTGCCTGCATGATTTTGGGCAGAAGAAAGGGCTTTGGGGCAATGTCCTATCATCCGCACAATATTCCGTTGTTCCTGATTGGTGCAGCCGTGTTGTGGGTCGGCTGGCTGGGATTCAACTGTGGCTGTGCTGGCGGTGCAAATGAAATTGCCATCTTGGCTCTGGCAAATACCACGATTTCTTCCGCAGCAAGTATGGTCGTCTGGATGCTGATGGAAACCATCATCCAAAAGAAATGTACGGTTATGGGTGCGGTAACAGGCGGCATTGTCGGTTTGGTCGGCATTACGCCGGGAGCAGGTTATGTGCCGATTTGGTCAGCGTTTCTGATTGGTGCGATTGCAGCTCCGATTTGTTTCTTCGCCATCAGCAAGGCAAAGCAGAAGTTCGGCTATGATGATGCCTTAGATGCCTTTGGATGTCACGGCGTTGGCGGTATCTGGGGCGGCATTGCGACTGGATTATTTGCCAACAGTTCTGTGAATGCAGCCGTTCCGCATAATGGGCTGGTCTTTGGAGAATGGCGGCTGTTTGTTGCACAGCTGGCAGCCAGTGCCATCAGCATTGCCATTGCTGCTACTTTTACCGCTGTAATTATGCTGATTCTCAAGAAGTGCGGTGGTGTTCGGGTATCGGACATGGAAGAAGCACAGGGCTTAGACCAAATCGAACACGGCGAACGTGCGTATCCGGCATTCAATGGCTTAGACTGAGAAAGGGTGTGACAGTATGAAAAAAATTGAAGTTATTTTCCGACCGGAAAAATTAGAACCGCTGAAAGAAACGTTGCTGGAGGCAGGCATTAAGGGGGCAACCTTTTATCAAGTCAGCGGCTGCGGCAACCAGCACGGCTGGATTGCTTATCACCGAGGCAGCGAAGTCATGATGAATACCCTGCCGAAGGTGTACATGATGACGGTTGTACCAGATGCGGAAGTGGATGGGATTTTGAAGCTGATTAAACAATGTGTCTATACCGGAACGGTTGGAGATGGAAAGATTTTCATTTCTACCGTGGATGAATGTATCCGGATTCGGACAGACGAAACGGGCGATATTGCTTTATAAAAATCCAAATAGAAAAAAATCCTGACGAGTTGGCAGTTCCAGTTCGTCAGGATTTTGTGAGCAGAAAGCGAGATGGGACAGATGAACCGACAACCAATCATTGGTGTAACGCCATTAGTAGATGTAGCAAAAGAAAGTTATTGGATGCTGCCCGGCTATTTCAACGGAATTTTACAGGCAGGTGGATTGCCGTTGATGCTGCCTTTGACGACCGATGCCAGCCGGATTGCACAGCTCTGTCATTTGTGCGATGGCATTCTATTGACAGGTGGGCAGGACATCCAGCCGGAATTGTACGGGGCAGAACCGTTGCCATGCTGTGGCGAATGCAGCCCAGAACGGGACACAATGGAATTGCAGCTGCTGGAACTGGCATTTCAACAGGATTTGCCTGTTTTAGGCATCTGTCGAGGGATTCAGCTTTTGAATGTCTGCTTTGGCGGAACGCTGTATCAGGATTTACCGGAGCAGGTTTCCAGTTCGATTTCCCATCACCAAACACCACCCTATGACCAGCCAGTGCACACCGTTTCGGTGCTGCCAGAAACGCCGTTGGCAGCCTTGCTGGAACAAGAAACATTGGCAGTGAACAGCTATCATCATCAGGGCATTTTGAAATTGGCAGAGGCTTTGCAGCCCATGGCAGTTGCATCCGATGGATTGGTGGAAAGCGTATGGCTGCCGGAAAAAGCGTTTGTCTGGGGCGTACAGTGGCATCCGGAATATGATTACCGGAAAAATACTGCCAGTCAGCAGATTCTTCAGGCATTTGTACAGGCTGCCGGAAAGCAGAAAAGATGAGAATTTTTCATGGATACAGGGGTTTGCACTTGATTTTTTTCGGGAAACGTGTTACACTAATAGCATTAACAATGACTGGAGGAAACAATCATGGTTGTAATTGAAATGGAAAATGGAAAGAAAATTGAACTGGAGCTGTATCCGGACATTGCTCCGATTACCTGTGAAAATTTTGAAAAGCTGGTGAAGCAGGGCTTTTATA
The DNA here is from genome assembly GCA_902464115.1 of uncultured Ruminococcus sp. Lineage (GTDB taxonomy): Bacteria > Bacillota > Clostridia > Oscillospirales > Ruminococcaceae > Ruminococcus_C. The sequence goes on from CABQIF010000014.1 coordinate 13,473, forward strand.
ATGGCTTGATTTTTCACCGTGTGATTCCAGGCTTTATGATTCAGGGCGGCTGTCCGGATGGAACGGGCATGGGTGGCCCAGGCTGGAATATCAAGGGCGAATTTGCTGCAAACGGTGTCAAGAATGATCTCAAGCACACCCGTGGCGTGATCTCAATGGCACGGGCAATGAATCCGAACTCTGCTGGCTCGCAGTTCTTCATCATGCACGAAGATGCTCCGCATCTGGATGGACAATATGCTGCATTCGGTAAAGTCGTTTCCGGCATGGATGTTGTAGATGAAATTGCAAGTGTGCAGACCGACTATGCAGACAAGCCGCTGACACCGCAGGTGATGAAGTCTGTCACCATCGTAGACTGAAAGTAGTGCGATTGGCACAATGGGTTATCACACAAAGCAAAAAGAACGGATTCTCGATTTGCTGAAAACCTGTGCAGGCGAACACCTGACCGTTTCCGACTTGGGAAAGCAGCTGGAAGAAAACGGTACACCCGTTGGAACGGCGACGATTTACCGCTATCTGGAACAGCTGACGGAAGAGGGCGTTCTCCGGAAATATATTCTGGATGGAAAATCCAGTGCGTGTTATCAGTATTTGGGGGAGCATGCAACGTGTCAGGAGCATTTTCACTTGAAGTGTCTTTCCTGCGGAACGCTGTTCCATGTACAGTGCACGTTTCTGGATGAGATGCAGGCACACATTGCAGCCCACCATCATTTCCAGATTGACCATACCAAAACGGTACTCTATGGATATTGTGAGCAGTGCCAGAATGCCCAGCAAAAAAAAGAATCGTAAGAAAAGCAGCATACAGTTGGAACAATCTCCAGCTGTATGCTGCTTGTTTTATTGAAATGCTGGCGGAAACGGGGATGCTTGTTGTTTCGGCGGTTTTTCATAGATGCGAACCGGGGCATGGTCTAAAAAACCGGTCTGTTGCCGAACCGCCACGGATTTTACCTGTGGCTGATAAATTTTTACCGGAGCATCTGCGGGTGTCTGCGGTTGTTTTCCATATTCCATACCGATTCCTCCTTAAAGATAAGGCTTGAGGTGATTCAAGTACACTTCTTCCTGTTGCATCATTTCTGCCCCTTGTTTCCGGACAGGATCCGTCAGGTTGGCGTGACGGTTCATCAGCTGGGAAAGCTGAATCAAGCCCATGTTTGTTCCTTCCACCATCAGTTTTGCAATTTGGTGGCTGTCTGCACCCCCCAGACAGTGCAGGCGAATGCTGGCACTGCTGCAAACCTTTGCAAGCGTGCCCAATTCTTTGGGGTATTGATAGAATGTTTTCATCTGCTGCCGGATTTTTTGCTGCTGGGTTTCGTAGTAGTCCAGCTGGGTGCAAAGTTCTTTTCGGAGGTCGGGGTCTTGGGTGTGCTCCAGAACACAAAAGATGGCATCTTTTCCGACCGCAGCATTTTTATACAGTCCGTTTAAGACGGAAATTTCTGCTTGTTTCATAAAAAAATTCCTCCTATCTGATTCCGGAAATAGTATCTGCCAAATCGGCGAAATTATCCGCAAACCATCCAAAAAACATTGACAAAACTGTAAAAATCCAGTATACTGGACATAGATGCAAATTTGCAAAAAAGGGAAGTTTAAAAGAAGGAAATGAGAGGTACAACAATGAAAAAGAAACAATTTTTATGGCTGATGATTGCCATTGGAATCCTATCTACTGGGAGCGGATGCGACTCTGTAAAGCCGGTATCCACCACGCAGGAAATTCCAACCGCAGAAGAAACCAATCTCGTCACAACTGCTCCAGTTTCTGAGGCAGAACAGCCGACAGAAACTACAACCGTTCCGCAGATTGCAGATGTTCTGACGACCGCAGCGACAACCCCAACCACAACGGGCGAAGAATTTGTAGATTCCTCGTTGGTGGATTTCCTGATGGGGCAAATGACGCTGGAACAAAAAGTTTGCCAGATGTTTATTGTTACGCCGGAGTCGTTGACGGGCTATAATGGAGCAGTCACAGAAGCTGGTGCACTGTCGAAAGAATCCTTTACAGCCTATCCGGTTGGCGGACTGATCTATTTTTCCGACAATCTGGAAGATCCGCCGCAGACGGTTTCGATGCTCTCTACGATGCAGGATTATGCACAGGAAACAACTGGTGTTGGCTTGTTCTTGTCCGTGGATGAAGAGGGCGGAACGGTTGCCAGAGTGGCGGACAACCTCGGAACAACCAAGCTGTATGATATGGAATACTACGGCGAACGGCACAATCCAGAAGAAGCATATGCCATTGGAAATACCATTGGCTCTGATTTGAGTCAGTTCGGATTCAATGTAGATTTTGCCCCCGTTGCAGATGTCAATTTAAATCCGAATAACGAATTGGGCAGCCGGATTTTCAGCAGTGACCCGGATATTGTTGGCGATATGGTTTCGGGTGTTGTTTCGGGCTTGCAGAACATGGGCGTTTCTGCAACCTTAAAGCATTTTCCGGGGCTGGGTGCTGGAGATGGCAACACCCACTATGATGATTTTGTCCTGATCGACCGTTCTTATTCCGAATTGAAGGAAGAAGAATTTAAAGCATTTCAGGCGGGCATTGATGCCGGAGCAGATTTTGTGATGGTGGGACATCAGATCACCACCGCTGCCGGCGACCAGCTGCCAAGTGATATGTCTTATACGGTTGTTACCGATTGGTTAAAGGGAACACTGGGCTTTAATGGCATTGTCATCACTGATGCACAGAACATGGCAGCAATTACGGAAAATTACAGCCCGGCAACCGCAGCAGTGCAGTCGGTTTCCGCTGGGGTGGATGTGATTCTGATGCCGATGGATCTTTCCAATGCCGTCAGTGGCATTTGTGATGCGGTCGAGGCTGGTACGATTTCCGAAGAACGCATTAACGAAAGCGTCTATAAAATTCTGATGAAAAAGCTGGAAATGGGCTTGCTGACGATGCTGGAAGAAGATCCGGACAGCACCACAACCAGCACGACTACAACGGATTTTGCATTCTAATTGTAAACAATTTGTTTCTTATTGAGAATTAGTATTGACAAACGGAAAAAGGTGTGCTATACTATAATCACAGTTCAAGAACGGACTGCTCAAGAAAAAAATTTATGTCAATACGATTCAAGGAGGAACGAATATGAAAAAGTTTGTATGTCAGGTTTGCGGTTACATTTATGAAGGCGAAAATCCGCCGGCAGCATGTCCAGTATGTAAAGCTCCGGCAAGCAAGTTTGTAGAGCAGAAAGAAGAAAAGACTGAATGGGCAGACCAGCACTTTGTTGGTGTTGCAAAGGATGTTGATCCGGAAATCGTAGAAGGTCTGCGTCAGAACTTTGAAGGCGAATGCTCCGAAGTCGGAATGTATCTGGCAATGGCAAGAGTGGCACATCGAGAAGGCTATCCGGAAATCGGTCTGTACTGGGAAAAGGCAGCGTATGAAGAAGCGGAACACGCTGCAAAGTTCGCAGAACTGCTGGGCGAAGTCGTAACCGATTCCACCAAGAAGAATCTGGAAATGCGGGTTGCTGCAGAAAGCGGTGCTTGTGCAGGCAAGAAGGCTCTGGCAGCCAAGGCAAAGGCTCTGAATCTGGATGCGATCCACGATACCGTTCACGAAATGGCAAAGGACGAAGCAAGACACGGTTGTGCATTTGCAGGTCTGCTGAAGCGGTATTTCGGCGAATAAGCAACGAGCTAAATATTGACAGAAAATCATCATAAAAAAGCCGCCATTCACAGCGAATTTTCCCTGTGAATGGCGGTTTTTGGTTTTGAAAAACATCCTCAAAAAAGAGAAGAACTTAGTCCTTGCGAATCAGGAATTTCGAGAAGCCAACAACGTCCATCAAGTCGAATGTCTGGTCTTCGTTCCAGTCACAAACGTCCAAAGATGGTGCAGGATCGGAATTGAAGAATAACCGCTTCATGCCAATTAAATCCACAACATTCAGAACACCGTCCCCGTTGATGTCGCCCTTGATGGTGGTTTCGCTTGGGTCAGTCGGATCGGTTGGGTCAGTCGGGTCAGTTGGTTCTACCAACTTTGCAGCTGGCAGCAGTGCAATCTTATAAATCCGAGAGCTGGAGTTGCCCGTACCAATGCAGACACTGTTCAGCGTTGAAAGATCTCCCCATGCCTTCTTGATATCTGCATAGCTGAAATATGCAATCCCCTTTTCCTTATCTACATCATAAGCAGCGACCGTTGTCCAATTGCCCCAATCTGCATCCATGAAGTTCAAGTCCGGATTCATGATGTCCGTATACTGAACGGCAATTTCCACATCTTCGCTCAGTTCTGAACCGCTTACCATCTGTGCATCGAAGTAATTGGAATCTGCGGCAAAAGTACCGCCGTCAGCGTTTTCATAGATTACCTTGATTGCATCAGAAAGATCACTGTGCTTGTATTCCGGCAGGTGACGTTCGCTACCCCATTTTACGCTGGAATCATCCAAAACGGAAAGCATGGCATCAATGACTGGTTCGGATGCGCTGAACCACTGCAAGCTGCTGCGGTCTAAGTATCCATGGCTTTCAGAAGCATTGCTGCCGTTGTTGATGGCATTGTTGTCCCAGAGGAAGCACGGAATGCCGAGTTTTTTTGCCCAGTTCAAATAGTAAGTTGCCCAGTCCACTCTTGCTTCCGTGTTGTTGTAGTTGGATGCACTGAATTCCCCGATGACAACTGGAATATCTTCATTGGTGAATGTGGTCTGGATGTCCTTGAAAATCTTGTCCAGTTCTGTCTTGTTGGTGTCGGAGAATGTCATGTGGTCGCCGTCACCCATTGCAAAGTTATACGGGCAGTATGCATGAACGGAAGCAGCGATATAGTTATCATCTTCTGGAATCTCCAAATAACCATAAATGGAAGAATATGCAGAAGCTGCATAGCCCGGAATCATCAGCAGACGAGTGTCCTTGTATGGAGAATCCACGCTGCGGACGGTTTCGATGAAATCATTGTCCAGCTTGTTGACAACTTCATAGCAAGCTTCATTGCCGTTCCATTCCAGAGCACCGGAATTTGCGGCTCTTGGTTCGTTCATGCCTTCAAAAATCAGGTGCTGGTCATAGTCGGCAAAGTAGGTTGCAATCTGTGTCCACATCTGTTTCAGCTGCGGAGCCATTTCATCGTAAGCAGTTGCAAAGTCGGAACGGTTGATCCATTCTTCGTGGTGCAGGTTCAGGATGACATACATATCCTGCTGATATGCATAGTCAACAACTTCCTTGACCCGTTCCAGCCAGCGAGTATCAATGGTGTAGACCGGATTTCCGCTTGCATCGGTGGACTTGGTGACATGGCGGAACCAGCTGGTCGGAATCCGGACAGAATCAAAGCCCTTTGCCTTGATGGTGTCTACCATTTCCTTGGTCACTGCCGGATTGCCCCAGGATTTTTCAAAGCTGGTGATGTCGTCATAGTTGCCATAGCCAGTGCTGTCCAGAGAGTTCCCGATGTTGAAGCCCAGTCCCATTTCCTGTGTGATTTCAAGGGCACTCATAATGTCCGCAGCATCTGCGTTCACTGGTACCATTGCCGCAAACGGAACAAGACAAGCAGCGGAAAGAGCTGCTGCTAAGATGCGGTTCATTTTTTGATGTTTCATAAATTCCTCCTTCGATGATACATCCTGCGATTTGCAGAATTGTGAAAATAATTTTCTCCCATGAGCCTGTATTTTGTGAAAAACAAAAGTGCTCCCTTATAGTATAAAAAAATTTCTCCGGTTTGTCAATGCTTTTTATCGGATTTGTCAAATTTTATGGCTGAAGTTTCAAGAAGTGCCCGAATTTTGCTTGGAGGGACAGTCAGAATTTGAAAAAAATACGAGGAAAATGTTGTTTTTTGTAATTTTTCTCTGTACAACCGTCAGAAGATGTGCTATAATTGAGGGAACGAACAGATACAAAGAACAGGAGAATGGAGGAAGGTTATGAAAGGTTTCCAACGGGCAGTTGGTTGTCTGCTAACAGTCGGTTTTTTTGGGCTGATGCCAACGCCAGCGGTTGCAGCAGAAACACCAGCTGTGATTGAAATGCCGTATGCATCTTCGCTGACGGCAAAAGATGGCAGCATTCGAGTGGTCTTGCAGGACAGCCGAAAGGTGCATGTCATCATTCAGAAGATGACACAGGAGGGCTCGGATACTTATTATGATGTGGTATTAGACCCGACACAATCCAGTGCAGACACCACCGAATATGTTTTTTATCTAGATTGCTGTGAATATAATCTCGATACAGCTTCGTATGTATCAACATATCAGCTGACGATCGCCGATGAAAGCACACCGGAAGCGGTCTATACCGAAGCAGACATTGCCATTTTTGATCCGCATTTCTCGGAAGCAGTCGACACGACTTGTTATCGGTATGCGGTTACCATGTTAGAGGGAACGACGGGTGGTGTGATTGCAACAGTGCCAAAAGAAAATATTTCTGACGGTGTGCGGACGGTAGAAAATCAGGTGACCTTGCGATATGTTCCACAGGTGACCAGCACAACCGTTTTTACAACAACTGCTGCAACCACGACAACCACCATGACAACCACCACAGAGCCAGCATTCAAACTGGGGGATGTGGACGGAAATGGCAGGATCGAAGTTGCCGATGCGGTTTTGGTTTTGACGTATTATGCAAAATCAGCCGCAGGAATTGCAGTGACGATTGATCCTAGGCTGGCAGATGTCAATCAAGATGGAATCGTAGATGTTGTGGATGCAGTCGGCATTCTGACGTACTATGCAAAACAGGCAGCCGGGTTGCCGCCGACATTTTAAGATTTGAACAAATTGGAACAATATAGGGGGTATTTTTTATGGAACGAAAGCAAATTTTTGGTGTATTATTAGGCGTTGTGATTTGTATTGTCATGCTGTTTGCAGGGCTATATCTGACGGGACAGATCGGAACGAAAAAGAATGTTGTTCCAGCTGCTGCGAAGGTACAGACCACAGAAACAACCGATTCTACGATGACAGCAGCAGAAACAACGGCAGAAACCACGACTGTGACAACCACCACCATGGCACGATCAGCGGAATCCTTGTCCGCAGCAGAAAAAGAACAGCTGCACACGATTTATGGAGAAAATATGACAGTTGTCGGGGATTCGATTGCCTATGGATTCAACGCATACGGCTATATTTCCGATGAACAGAATCTGGCACAAGGTTCTGTCGGGATTCGGAACATTCATGATTTCACCTTTACAGACAATGACGGGCAGGAAGTCGATGTATTGGATGCCCTCGAAGAACGGCAGCCAGCATACATCTATATGTCTATGGGCATGAATGATGTCAATATGTGTACAGAAGAAGAATACATCAATTATTATCAGGAGGCAATTTCCTCAATTCAGCAGCTTTGCCCGAATAGTAATATCATTGTCGCTGGAATCACGCCCGTTGCAGCAGATAGCGACTATACCGACAATGCCGAAATCCGGAAATTCAATGAAGGTCTGGAACAGATGATTGCCGATTTACAGCAGCCGAATGTGGTCTATTTCGATGCCTATTCAATTGTTGCTGACCCCGATACACAAGACATGAATCCGGATTACTCCGGCGGCGATGGCATTCACCTTGCCTCTACGGTTTATCAGGAATTGCTGGATGCGGTGTATCCCATCATGGATACGATGCCAATACCGGATTCCATTCGGGAACTGTTACAGCAATCAGATGATGCAGCAGACACAGAGGAAACCGAAGAAGAAACCAATTTTGATTCTGGAGCAGATTCCGGAAACTGGACAGATTCTGAAACATACGAATAATGCGAATCAGTCTTTTTGCAGCAGCGGTTGCAGAAAGACTGATTTTTTATTTTTTCCGGCGAAAACGCTTGAAAAAAAAAGAACGCTATGCTATAATAACAATAATGTCATGTAGAAAAAGAGAGGTTACTATGCAGGAAACGACAAATTTACAGAAAACCATGTCCATACAGGCTTGTACCGAACGGGTGCAGAAAATCGTAGCAGTTTCTTATCCGTGTGCGAAAGCATATGTACATAGCTTTGGCTGCCAATTAAATGTATCGGACGGGGAAAAAATCAAAGGGTTGCTCCAGTCAATGGGGTTTTCGTTGACCGAAACGCACGAAGATGCAGACGTGATCGTATTTAATACCTGTGCCGTGCGGGAAAGTGCAGAAGACCGGGTATATGGAATGCTGGGTGTGATCAAAAAGTATAAAGAAACCCACCCTCGTACGATTTTGATTTTAAGCGGCTGTATGGGTTCTGAACCCAAGACGCTGGAAAAAGTACGGGCACATTATTCCTTTATTGATATTCTCATGGGAACTGCCTCCATCGGGGAACTGCCACGCCTGTTGGCAACTTATTACGATACCAAGAAATTCGTCTATGATATGGATAGCACCGCAATGCCGTCCGAACAGATGCAGCAGGTTCGCAACAGCGGGTTCAAAGCGTCTGTTCCGATTATGTATGGCTGCAACAACTTTTGTACCTATTGCATCGTTCCGTATGTACGGGGACGGGAACGCAGCCGGAAGCCGGAAGTGATCCTGCGAGAAGTTCAGCACCTGATTCAGGACGGATACAAGGAAATCATGCTTCTGGGGCAGAACGTCAACTCTTACGGAAAAGATTTGGAACAGCCGATTTCCTTTGCAGAATTGCTGCGGAAAATCAACGCCATGAAGGGTGAATTTGTCATCCGGTTTATGTCCTCCCACCCGAAGGATGCCACACCGGAATTACTGGATACGATTCTTTCTTGTGAAAAAGTAGGGCAGCATTTGCATTTGCCAGTACAATGCGGCAGCGATGCAATTTTGTCTGCCATGAACCGCCGCTATACGGTGGAACAATATTTGAAAACCGTCGATTATCTTCGGGAACGCCGACCGGATTTCTCGCTGACCAGCGATCTGATTGTTGGTTTCCCGAACGAATCCGAAGTAGATTTTCAGGGGACACTGGACTTGATTCAGCGAGTACAGTATGACAACCTGTATACATTTATCTATTCCAAACGCAGCGGAACAAAGGCTGCCAACATGCCGGATGCAACTTCTGATGCCGAAAAACGGCAGCGAATGGAACGGCTGCTGACCTTGCAGCGAGAAATCGCCACCGAGAATTATAAACGGTTTTTGGGCAGAACCATGCGGGTTCTGGTCGAGGGCGACAGCAAGCGTGGGGATGGCTGGCTGTTCGGCAAGAGCAACGAAGCCATCATTGTGGAATTTATGGGCAATCGTTCCTTAATCGGAACTTTTGTTTCTGTGCAGATTACCGAGTCGAAAAACTGGGCAGTCAGCGGCAGATTATTAGATGATGAGAGAAAGGAAGCTGTGCAAAAATGACAGTCGAGGAAGCAGTACGGACACTGGGAAAATGTATTCAGGCAGACCCCCGTTATCAGCAGTATCAGCAGGCAAAACAAAACAATGATGCCGATACTGCCTTACAGGAACAAATTGGTGCATTTAACATGAAACGGATGTCCTATCAGCGGAAGATGGATGAAGACCCAGAAGAAAATGCAGAAGCTTTGCAGGCTCTGGAAAAAGAACTGGATGCTCTCTATACGGAGATTCTGAAAAATCCGAATATGGTTGCATTTCAGGAAGCCAAGGATAAAATGGACAGCATGACCAAGCAGATTGATGCCATTATTACGCTCTGTCTGCATGGAGAAGACCCGGATACCTGCCATCCAGATTTGAGCCAGTGCAGCGGAGATTGTTCCGCCTGCGGCGGTTGCCACTGATTGAGGTGCAGAATCCATGGAGATACAGAAGGAAAAACTCTCTCCGATGATGCAGCAATATTTTGCACTCAAGGAAAAATATCCGGACTGTGTGCTGTTTTTCCGGCTGGGAGATTTTTATGAGATGTTCTTTGACGATGCCATCCGGATTTCCAGAGAACTGGAACTGACGCTGACCGGCAGGGACTGCGGACTGAAAGAACGTGCCCCGATGTGCGGAATTCCGTACCACAGTGTGGATATGTATTTGAAACGGTTAGTGGAACGGGGATATAAAATCGCCATCTGTGAACAGCTGACCGACCCAGCCACCACAAAGGGACTGGTGGAACGGGATGTCATCCGAATTGTAACGCCAGGAACGCTGATTGAAAGCAACCTGCTCGAAGAGGGAGCGAACAATTATCTTTGCAGCCTGTATTTTGAAGAGGGCGGCGACTGTGGACTTTGCTTTGCAGATTTGTCCACGGGGGACATCATTGCTCTGCTGCCAGAACAGAAGAATTTAGAGGCAAATGTCATTGATGCTCTCTCTCGCTATACACCAGCAGAAATTCTGATGAATGAAGATGCTCTGTTGCTGAAGAGCGTGATGGAGTTCATCAAGATTCGGTTGCAGTGTGTGGTTACGATGCGAGATGCAGAATGCTTTTCCGCAGAACGCAATCATGATTTTGTGTGTCATCAGTTCCAAGTGCCGGAATTGTCCTATTTACAGCTGCCGGAAACGGGTTCAGAAACAGCAGCTGTTTATGGTATGATGGACTACATCAAGGAAACCCAGAAGAACCAGATTGCCCGGTTTATTTCCCTGACAGTCAACGATGATGATGCCTATCTGGGGCTGGATTTCAATGCAAGAAGAAATCTGGAACTGACCGAAACGCTCCGAGGCAAAGAACGAAAAGGTTCACTGCTCTGGCTGATGAATACGGCGAAAACATCCATGGGGAAACGAATGCTGAAAACATGGATTGAACAGCCGCTTGTTCAGCCGGCAAAAATTATGGCTCGGTTGGATGCCGTGGAAATTTTCGTCAAGAAAAGCGTGGTTCTGATGGAAGTGCGGTCAATCTTAGATTCTGTCTATGATTTGGAACGCCTGATGACACGGGTGCTCTATAAGACAGCAACCCCAAGAGATTTGAAAGCACTGGCGACAACCGCAAGACAGATTCCAGCTTTAAAGGCAGAACTGGAAAAGGTTGCAGACCGCAAATTGCTGGCAAGACTGCTCTCCCAGATTTCTAATCTGGATATGGTCGCCGATTTGGTTGACCGTGCAATTGTAGAGAATCCGCCGGTTTCCGTCAAGGATGGCGGTGTGATTCAAGAGGGATTCCATCAGGATTTGGATTATCTCCGAGGCATCATGAACGGTGGCAATCAAATCATTGAAAAGATGGAACAGTCCGAACGGGAACGTACTGGCATTAAAGGCTTGAAGATTGGATTCAATCGGGTGTTCGGATATTATATCGAAGTGACACGTTCTTATTATGATTTAGTGCCGGATGATTACGTCCGGAAACAGACGCTCACCAACTGCGAACGATTCATTACGCCAGACCTGAAAAAGACGGAAAACGATATTCTCAGTGCCAAAGAAAAGGCTCTGCGACTGGAAGAATCGCTGTATGTAGAAGTTCGAGATTGCCTTGCTGCACAGCTGAAGCAGGTACAGGAAACCGCCTCGGCGATTGCACAGGTGGATGTATTGGCAGCGTTCGCAAATGTTGCAATTGAAAACCAGTACACGAAGCCGGAAATTGCCATGGATGGTGTGATTCAGATTCGGGGCGGTAGACATCCCGTTGTGGAACGGATGCTCAGCGATGACATTTTTGTTCCGAATGATACCTATCTGGACAACAAAGCCAACCGAATGCTGCTGATTACTGGGCCAAATATGGCAGGGAAATCCACCTATATGCGACAGGTGGCATTGATTACACTGATGGCACAGATTGGTTCGTTTGTTCCGGCAGATTATGCGAAAATTTCTGTTGTGGATAAGATTTTTACCCGAGTTGGAGCATCGGACGACCTGACCGCTGGACAGAGTACCTTCATGGTGGAAATGCACGAAGTTTCCGACATCCTGAAATATGCAACGCCAAACAGCCTTGTAATTTTGGATGAAGTCGGACGGGGCACATCGACCTTTGACGGTGTGAGCATTGCCCGAGCCGTTGCAGAATACATTTGTAACAGTCGGCAGATTGGCTGCAAAACGCTCTTTGCAACACATTACCATGAACTGATTGATTTGGAACATACCATTGATGGCGTGAAAAATTACAGCATTGCGGTGAAAAAGCATGGCGATACCATTCGATTCCTGCGGAAGATTGTGCCGGGCGGCATTGATGACAGCTATGGCATTGAAGTTGCCAAGTTGGCAGGGCTGCCGGAAAAGGTCGTCAAGCGTGCCAGAGTTCTGCTGCGACAGATGGAACAGCAGACCGCTGCCCAGAATCAGAAGCCGGAACAATCAGAAGATATGCAGTATAGTTTTGCTGCGATGCAGCAGAAGCAAGCCGTTCAGATGCTGAAAAAGACAAACTTACAGGAACTTTCTGATGCAGAATGTCGGCAGGTTCTCGAAGAAGTAACGAATTTGCTGCGAGGCTGACAGCATCGCAGGAGTAGACAGAAAGGAGCACGGCTGTGTCAAAAATTGCAGTGTTGAGCAAAGAAATTTCAGAGTTGATTGCAGCCGGAGAGGTGATAGAACGGCCTGCCTCTGTTGTGAAAGAGGTCGTTGAAAATGCAATTGATGCAGAGGCAAAGCATATCACAGTCGAAATCAAGCACGGCGGAACAACTTATATTCGAGTTGCAGACGACGGTTCTGGCATTGCATCGGAAGATGTGCCAACAGCATTTTTCCGCCATGCAACCAGTAAGATTCACGACCGCAAAGATTTGGAATCCATCTATACATTGGGATTCCGAGGAGAGGCGTTGGCATCTATTGCAGCCGTTTCCAAAGTGACCCTACTGACAAAACGCCGAGAAGATGATTACGGAACGCACTATGAGATGGTCGGCGGAACGCCGACAGGCGAACCGGAGCAGGGCGGCTGCCCGGATGGAACAACCATTCTCATTCGGGACTTGTTTTTCAATGTTCCGGTACGGCAGCGGTTTATGAAAAAAGATGTGACAGAAGCCAATGCTGTCAGCCAGATCGTGCAGAAAATTGCGTTGTCACATCCGGAAATTTCCTTTCAAATGATTCGGGATAACCGAATGGAATTTTGCACGGATGGCAACGGCGATTTATACGCTGCGATTTATGCGTTGTTTGGAAAAGAGTTTGCCCATGATTTGATTCCTGTGCAGTATGATGATGGATTTTTACGGGTGAGCGGTTATGTCGGAAAGCCGCTCTATTCCAAGTCGAACCGCACATTTCAACATTTCTTTATCAATGGGCGGTATATTCGCTCCCGTGTGTGTAGTGTTGCACTGGAAAGTGCCTATCAAAATTTGATTATGACTGGAAAGTTTCCAACGTGCGTGTTGATGCTGGAGATGCTGCCCGTGGATTTGGATG
>CABQIF010000015.1 GCA_902464115.1 uncultured Ruminococcus sp.
CTGTCCTTTAGGCATAAAAATGCCCCCTTTCGTTAGTTTCAATTTCGGTATATTTCTATTATACCACATTGTCTAACAAAAGGGGAGCATTTCATTCTAAAAAAGAGCGGCTCTTTTCTATTTTTGTCCCTTATTCCAACTGGTAAAAAAATTATTGTACAGCTGCCTTGATTTTGAGCAGAGCACCTTTTTCCAAACGGGAAACCTGTGCTTGTGAGATGCCGATTTCTCCGGCAACTTCCATTTGTGTTTTTCCTCGAAAGAATCGCAGATATAGAATATTTTTCTCTCGTTGTCCCAACTCCTGCATGGCGTCCCGAATGGAGAGTTCTCCCAGCCAGTTTTCCATACTATCCCGGTCGCTGATTTGATCCATCACATAGAGGGTATCGCCGGAATCAGAATAGACAGGTTCATACAGGGAAACAGGGTCGGTGATGCTCTCCAGTGCAATCACAACATCTTCCCGTTTTGCACCGATTTCCGTTGCAATCTGTTCAATGGTGGGTTCTCGCTGTAGCGTTCCAGTCAGACGTTCTTTTGCCTGCATGGCTTTATATGCCAAATCTCGCAGGGAACGGCTGACTTTGACCTGATTGAAATCCCGCAGATACCGGCGAAGTTCACCGCTAATCATGGGAACGCAGTATGTGGAAAATCGGACTTCTTTGTTCAAATCGAAGTGGTTGATGGCTTTGATGAGTCCCACCACGCCGACTTGAAAGAGGTCTTCCATATCTTCGCCCCGTCCTGTAAAACGCTGAATGACGCTCAGAACCAAACGCAAGTTGCCCTGAATGAGTTTATCCCGTGCAGCTTTGCTGCCAGTTTCCTGAATTTCCCGCAGCAGTGCCATTTTTTCTTCTTCTTTTAACACCGTTAATTCCGATGTGTGAATGCCTGAAATCATCACCTTTTGAAATGCCATGCGTTTCACCTCCGGTTTTAGTATGCCCGAGGGAAAACGCTTTTAGCCATTTTTTCATCGACAAATCCCTACAAAAAAGCGGTGTGCAATTAAGACAACAATTCCTGTCGCAAACGGGATAAAATCTTTTTTTCTTTTCTGGAAACCTGCACTTGAGAGATACCAAGCCGCTTTGCGGTTTCGGTCTGCGTGAGGTTTTGAAAATAGCGATATTGCAGCAATTTCCGGTCAGCCTGCGGTAGAATTTGCAGCACCTGCCGTAGAGCAAACAAATTTTCCAGTTCGGTATCCGGTGCAGGAACAGGAATCTCTAAAGGGGCTTCTTCTGCGGCAGTGGTCAGCGAGATCGGCGGCTGTGCAGCACAGAGGGATTCTGCAATGACTTCTTCCGAAAGTCCGGAACGTTCCGCCAGTTCTGTCAGTGTGGCAGCCCTACCGTATTTCTGTTGAAACTGTTCTTGCAGCTGTTGAATTTGCATGGCGTGTTCTTTGAGGGAACGGCTAACTTTCACCGCACCGCCATCTCGAAACAGTCGTTTGATTTCGCCGAGAATGACCGGAACAGCATAGGTGGAGAACTGCACACCACGGGTACAGTCAAACGCTTTGACTGCTTTTAACAAGCCGATACAGCCAGCAGAATAGAGGTCTTCATATTCCATGCCTCGCCCCCGAAAGCGGTTGGCACAGAGATGCACCAGCCCGAGGTGTTCTTCGGCGGTGGGAGCATTCATAGAGAAGCCCTCAGTTTTTTCCGCATGATGACAGTTGTTCCTTCATTGGGTTTGCTGCGAACTTGCAGACGATCCATAAAACTTTGCATCACAGCAAATCCCAGCCCTGCACGTTCTTCCTCCTTTGCAGTGGTATAGAGGGGCTGCATGGCTTGTTCGATGTCTGGAATGCCACAGCCACGGTCTTTGACACGAATATAAACTTCACGGTCTGCTAAAATCTTAATATGTAATTCCACATCGCCTTTCTGGCTGCGGTAGCCGTGTACAATGCTGTTGGTGACCGCCTCGGAAACGGCGGTTCGGATGTCTGCCAGTTCTTCCACGGTGGGGTCGAGCTGCACCAAAAAGGCAGCAACCAGCGAACGGGCAGTGCGTTCGTTGACAGAGATGCCGGGAAAGACCATTTTCATTTGGTTGGTGGTATGCATGACGTTCCTCCTGCTTAAACGTTGGTGATTTCGATGCTGGCGATGCGTTCCATGCCGGAAAGCCGCATCACTCTGCGAATATGCGGGGGCGGATTCTGGATGATGACATGACCGGAACGAGCCTGCATCTGTTGGCAGCGGCCCAAAATCAACCCGATTCCGGAACTGTCCATGAACGTGACCTTTTCAAAGTCCAGCCGCAGCTGATGCGGTTCGTAGTCTAAAATTGCTTGGTCGATTTCCTCTCGCAAGCTGCGAGCACAGTGATGGTCGATTTCGCCGTCTAGTACTGCCGTCAGGCAGGGATTTTCCAGTTGGATGGTAACAGGCATGGTGATGCTCCTTTCTTCGTCCTGTAGAGAATAGTTTTATTGTAGCAGGAACGGCGAAAAAAATCTGTCGAAGGAGCGGTGTTGTTCTGTCGGGAAAAGCGAAATCCATAGAAGGACGAGCGGAGAGTGTGGGCAGGCATTCTTTGAAAAAGAAAGAATCCCACCTTGAAATTTTGTAAAAATAAGAAAGAATGGGCAAAATCAGCGAGAATTTACAAAATAGATTGGTTTTCTTATTTACAAATCGCAGAAATTGGGGTATAATAAAAAAATATGTAGACCCCGTTGCCGGCTGCGGAGCGGTGTTCCTGCATCTAACACGATGGCAGTACCATGTTGCTTTGTGCAGAATCGTGGAAAATTTGCCGTTGTTCCAAACAAATGAAAAAGCAAGGAGGAGGCTTTTTATGTTTTTTTCAGAATCCGATGCGACGGAATTTATTGAAGACAACGATGTAAAATTTATTCGACTGACATTTTGTGACACCCTTGGGGCAATGAAAAACATTGCCATTTTGCCGAGAGAACTGCCGAGAGCGATTGCTTACGGCATCCCGTTCAATGCAACGGGATTGCTGGAGGAACAGCACCAGAACTTATTGTTGAAGCCGGAATGCATGACCCTTTCTGTTTTGCCGTGGCGACCGCAGTCCGGTAGAGTTGTCCGGTTCTTCTGCAACCTGATGACCATGGACGGCAAGCCGTATGCAGGGGACTTGCGGCAAAATCTCCGCAATACCATGCGAGAGATTGAAGAAAAAGACTATCAGTGTCAGATTGCAACCCGCTGTGAATTTTATCTGTTTAAGACCGATGTAGAGGGCAACCCGACTAGAGAACCCTATGATCAAGGCGGCTATCTGGACATTGCACCGCTGGACAAGTGCGAAAATACCAGACGGGAAATCTGCCTGTCACTGGAAGAAATGGGATTGAATCCGACTTCCTCCTGTCACAAACATGGGCCTGGACAAAATGAAATTGATTTCGCATGTAGCAATCCACTGACCGCAGCGGACAACATGATGCATTATAAAACTGTTGTGAAAACGATTGCAGCCCAGAACGGCTTGTATGCATCATTCATGCCGAAGCCGTTGCCAAATCAGAATGGCAGTGCTCTGAAAATCAACATCATTGTTCGCAAGCATGGACAAAACATTTTCGGCTCTTGCCCAGAGGATATGACACCGGAAGGAAAGTCCTTTATTGCCGGAATTCTGAACCGGATCTGTGGCTTTACGCTGTTTGCAAATCCAATTGTAAATTCTTATGAACGCCTGCAGCTGCACACCGCACCGGCACGGGTCAACTGGTCATCGGAAAATCGAGTACCATTGATTCGCTTGATGTATGTACCGGGCGGCGATGCCATTATTGAAGTACGCTCTGCGGATGCCTATTGCAACCCGTATATTACCTTCCAGATGCTGTTGCGTGCTGGTATGGAGGGCATCCATCATCAGGAACAGCTCAAAGAAGAATGGGATGCAGCCAACGTGACAACGGTATTCCAGAAGCTGCCGACTTCATTGGAGGAGGCGTTGCAGATGGCACGGGAAAGCGAATTTGTAAAGGCGTACTTGCCAAATGCGATTCTGCATGATTTCTTCCAGAAGACCGAACAGCAGATTCAGGCAGTTTCCGAAGCAGAAGATGCACAGGCATACTCCTATCATCACTTTTTTTAAAACCACAACGAGAAAAAGATGAAAAGGGGGTATGGATGTGTATACAGAACGAACGCTGTTGATCTCCGGTTCAGAAAAGGGATTGGATGCGATTATCAATTTTCTGAAAGGCTGCGGATATGCTGCGGTTTCTGTGGTATCCAGCGGTGATGAAGCACGCCGGATGTTGCAGCAGGATACATTCAGTTTGATTGTATTGAATACACCGCTGAAAGATGAATTCGGCTATCAGCTTTCGCTGCAATTAACACAAAATACCTGTTCTGGTGTTGTGATGCTCTGCAAGGCGGACATGGCGGAGGAAATGGCGAACAAGACCATTTCCTATGGGGTTTTGGTCGTTACAAAGCCCTTGAATCGAGCAGCATTGCTGCAAGCGATTCGGATGGGAAAAGCAATGCATGGTCGAATGATGCATATGAAAGCGGAAAACGACAAGCTGCAAAAGAAACTGGAAGAATTGCGGTGTGTATCCCGTGCAAAATGTATCTTGATCGAACGGGAACAGTATACGGAAGAGCAGGCACACCGTTATATTGAAAAGCTGGCAATGGATACCCGCCGAAACCGGAGAGAAGTTGCGATGGAAATTTTGTCCCGTTATGTTGGGGCATAAGAAAATGAGGATAAAAAGAAAGATCCAGAACACGATGAAAAAACAGTCGTGTTCTGGATCTTTTGGAATTTTCAGGGGAAAAAGAATGGAAGTTATTGTGCGGAATAGATTGGATAACAATTGATCTGTTCGTTCCAGTCAGAATCATAATATTGTACATACAATTCTACTTTTTCGATGCTTTCCGGATCAATGGGATACGCATAAGAATAAATGGTGCTCTTTTCAGAACCCTGTACAAAGGCAAATGCTTCATAGGAAGTATCGGTCAACTGATAGCTTCCATCTTGATTTTTTGGTACATCAAGGAACATAAAGAAGTCATCGGATAAGATTGTTCCATCTTTCAGATAGACAACAGGAGAAACTGCTCCTTGTTTCTGAATGGCTTCTGGGATCTGCGATACAGAAAGGGATAATTCATCCATAGAAATGGAAATTCCCTTTGATTCTGCGGTTGTTACAGTGGTATCCGTGGAGTCAATTGGAATTTCTGCTGTCCAAGTTCCATCAAGGATGGCAGGCAAGCTTTCAAAAGCAGCTTTACGTGCGGCAGTTGTTTTTTCATCGAAATGCTGTTCTTTCCAGTAGTCCTTCCATTCATCGATTGACATGGTTTCTGAAAAATAGGCATTCTGCCAGCTTTCCTGTAAATCTAAAATCTCGTTCTGCACCTGCTGTTCCTGACTTTGATCATAAACGCCGGCAAAAGATACTTGCAGCGTGCTGTCAGAGAAGTCCGGATCAACCAGATAATAAGTGGCATAATACACATGGTCGGAAGTATTACTCTTCTGGAGATAGCTGCTGAGTGAGCCGCTGTTTGTGAGTGCTTTTTCTGTTCCATCTGCGGTTTTTAGTGTGAAATAAGGCAAAAGTCCCATGGATTCTGTCAAAGCAGTGCCATCCTTTACCGTGAACTGTACACTCAGCATGAGGGTGTTGTGATCGTGATAAAAACCAAGCAGGGAAACCGATGCCTGATCGGTTTCAGTGAAGGAAACATCCGGGCACTGATAATATGCTTGCATTTGTTCGATATCGTCTGGTAAAGATGCGTCAGAATCAGACAGATCAGAACTAGAAACCGTCGCAAAGAACAGATCTATATTGCCGGTGACAGCAGCAGTTGTGATCGTTCCGCAAGCCAGAACGGCAACAGCAGCAGCACTGCCGAACAAGCGATAGGGTTTTCTCTTTTTTGTTTGTACAATTGGATGGCAACCAATTTTTGAAAACACTTGGTCGGCAACCGCCTTTTCATTCATCGGTTGTTCTTTTAGATGCGGCAGGGTGTTGTCCTCGGGTGTGAAATGGTCGAAAATGTCATAAAGACTCTGTTTCATATACATAACCCCTTTCGATCAGCAGTTGTTTTAATTTTTTTCTGGCACGATGTAATCGTACTTTGACTGCTGAAACAGATAATTGAAGTTCTTCTGCAATTTCTGGTATACGTTGATAATAATAGTAATAACGAATTAAAACATCTCGGTCTGTTGCCGAAAGTGTCGTTATTGTATCTTGTAATGCCTCAGACAAGAGCATATGTTCCACTTCTTGTTCCAAATCTGCTGTTTCTAATAAAATTGCTTCTTCTTCCAAAGGAATTGTTTCGGATAGAGAACGCAGACGGCTTTTTGCCTTATTTCGTGCGATTGCTGCTAAGTAAGCACGTACTTTTCCGGCTTGCAGCTTGTCCGTTGTTTGCCAGACAGCAAAAAATGTGTCTGCGGTTAATTCCTCTACATCCTGTTCAGAAAGAGAATTGCGTGTAATATTGCGGATAATTGTGCCAACATAAGCTTGGTAAGTAGAAATCAGAACTTGCAGACCTTCTGGTTTTTGTAATTGCAGCAGGGTAATCAGCCGGCTTTCCCGCATAATGCATTCCTCCTGTTTTTGTTTTTGATGATTTCCTGTCAGTGTTGCAGCTGCCTGACATCTATCATAACGCAACAAGAGGGAAAATGGTTACTGCTTTTCAAACAAAATGAAAAATCTGTTGAGAAATAAGGTTTTTATTTGAGTTCTTCATAAAGCCCCAATCGATCGATGTGAAAAAAATGTAGGAAAGTAGAGATCAGCGATAATTTTTTAGAAATTTTTTCAAAAACCCCTTGACAAAATACCCCATTCGGGTATATAATCAAGATACCCCGATGGGGTATTTATCGCACGGCAACACCGGAGAGGAAGGATTCAATTGGGAACGTTTTTGGTCGGAGCAATCGTTGTGATCGTCTGAGCGGTTGTAGTGGTCTATACCATACGCCACTGGGGAAAATAAAGAAAAAAGAAAGCTGGGTTTTAAAATGGTAAAAACAGTATTAAAGATTGATGGTATGATGTGCGGAATGTGCGAATCTCATATGAACAACTTGGTTCGCAATCTGTTTCAGGTAAAGAAAGTGACTTCTTCCGCAAAAGATGGCGAAACCGTCATCATCAGCGAACAGGAACTGGATATGCCAAAGCTGGAAACAGAAATTGCAGGGATCGGCTACAAGCTGCTTTCGCATACCAGTGAACCATACGTCAAGAAGGGTCTGTTCTCGTTCCATAAATAAGGAAGGATTTGGAATATTGCTGAATAGATGCTCAGAAATTTGGTAATAATGACAAAAAATAATCCCCCCTCTTGCCCTTCGTATTCGAATCGGTTATAATAAAAGAAATGGAAAATCAATCCAAATGCGATTGATGATTTGAATGGGGGTATTTCAGATGAGAAGAACAAGATTGATTTTGGGTGTATTATTGGCAGCAGCAGCCCTTGCTTGTACGGGTTGTGGAGAGGATGCAGATTCTACAGCAAATGTAGACTTAGAAACCATGACTTCAGAAGCAGAAACAACACCAGAGGAAGAGCCGGAAGTGATTGTAAAAACTTCGATTGTAACAGAAATCGTGGCGAAACCTGCAACCAAAACGGAAACGGTAGCCGATGCAACACCTGCCGCAACCGCAGCACCTGCTACGCCTGCTGCCAATCCAACAACAGGGGATATTTATACGGATGTTGTGGCACAATATCGGGTAGCCAGTGACAAAGAAGTTTATCCATATTCTTATGCGATGGCAGATTTGAACTTGGATGGCTATCCAGAATTGATGGTTAAGACCGGAAACTGTGAAGCAAACTATGTCTATGAGATTTGGACAAAGGGAGCAGACGGAAAGGCTGTTAAGGCTGGAACAGCAATTGGCTCTCATGCAAGTCTATATTATAATAATCAAACAGGTTTGCTATATAGCAATATGTGCATACAAGGTGTACAAGAAATTTTCAGTTATACAATGGTATCTGGTACATTACAGGAAACATTGCTTTGCGATTGGCTATTGCGTGATACTGATTATTTCCGACAGAATGACTATTATCATTTGACCAGAATGGATCATGTATTTCGGTTGGTAGAAAATGATATTGATGACTACGTTTTCCAAAATAGTGCGTTGCAGGGCGGAGACGAAAGTCCAATGACCATTGAAGAATATGCAGCCCATGTAAACGGAACAAGCTCCAATCAAAATCAACCTGAAGAAGACAAGCACTTGGTAACCGATGCCCCCAAGCAGCCGGAAACCACACCGCCGGCAGCCGCTCTTTCCGAAGATTCCTTGAAAGAGCAGGTTCTCTCGAAGTGTGGGAATAGTCCGCTGGATTGGTGCTATGACGATTTCGACGGCGACGGCAACAAAGAGGCGTTCGCAATGGCATATCAGGATGATGGAATGGGTGGTCATAAGATTCTGGGCTTGTTCTATATTGATGCACAGGGCAACATCACCGATTTGGGCACAAATTTCTGGGGTGGTCGTGGACAATGCAGAGTCGTTGCCTATAACAGCAGTAAGAAATTTTTCGTGATGAATACGGATAATGGCGGTTCAGGAGTCACCACGTATCTGTACAGCGTCACGAATGGCAGTTGTTATGCTTCCAGTCTGTCCGGCTCTCTGCATGGCTTCCAGGTGGATGAGAATGGGGCATATACCTTTGAAGATGGTTCAGCTGCCCATGAACGTCCACAGATTCGCCTGAACTACGACGAAAGCACCGGCGATTTCTATCAGTAAGCACATAATTTCATCAGAAACAGAAAACGCTCCGGCAAGGTTTTTCCCTGTCGGAGCGTTACTTGTATTGTATTATAAAAGATGAAAAGTTATTGATTTCGATGATAAAGAATCATCAGCCCTTTTAATAAGAGATCATCATCTAAAATCATCGGATGTTTACAAAGCGGAACAATGACCGTCGCAAGTCCGCCCGTTGCAACCACTGTACAGGGTTCGCCAAGCTCTGCTTGAATGCGGTCGATCAGACCATCTAAGGAACAAGCCGTTCCAAACAGCAGACCGCTTTTCATACAATCAATGGTGTTTTTTCCAATGACATGCTTTGGCGGTTCGAGTGCGATTTTCGGAAGCTGTGCCGTGCGGGCAATGAGAGAATCATGTGAAACGCCAACACCAGGCATAATGATTCCGCCAAGATATTGTTTTTTTTGATTGATAACAGAAAGCGTGGTTGCTGTTCCCATATCAATGATGATCAGCGGCAGGGAATATTCCTGAATGCCAGCAACTGCTCCGACTACCAAATCACTGCCCAACTGTGCCGGATTGTTGATAACAATACTCAGACCAGTTTTCATGCCCGGTTCTACAACGGTTACAGAAACATTTAAGTATTTTTGCACCGCTCTTTGAAATGTGTTGGTCACAGAAGGAACGACAGAAGAGAGAATTGCTCCCTGTACTTCCTTTGGGTCAATGTTGTGAACATCCAATGCCGTTTTGACATCTGAAGCATATTCCAAGTCTGTGGCTGCCTGATTGGTGGAGATGCGTTCAATAAAGAGAATTGTTTCTCCCTCAAAACCGCCCAGTACAATATTTGTATTTCCAATATCAATCGCAAGAATCATTCCGCATGTTCCTCATTTCTGCTTTTATTCTGCTGCAACCAATTTTGCTTTTGGAGCAGGAACTAATTTTGCCTTTGTCAAAGCTGCCCCGACTGCACCCGTAACTAAAGTGGAAGAAACCCATTCTGCAATGGCATTTATGCCGACAAAGGCACAAACGAACAGAAAGACATTTTTTCCTGGTGCAAGTGTTTCCCGATAGGACAAGATGACATCCGTTTTCCCGAATAACAGAATCAGACTGCTCATATAGAACAACGTATTCAGGAAAGCAGCAAAAAATCCGGTTACCGCACAGTTTGCAATAGCACTTGTGCAGTGCTTCCGCATGGCATTGGAGAGAAATCCAATGAGCAGACCGTCCAGCATTCTTGGCACAAAGCATTGAAAAACGGTCAGGATCGGACTGATTCCAAACAGTGTCGTTCCCAGTACGCTGCCGCCAAAGCATTGTAAGAAGCTGGTCAATCCAAAAATACCGCCGGCAACGATGCCGCCTACTGGGCCAAGAGCAATTGCTGCAATTGCAACTGGAATGGTGTTGAATGTAATGGCCAAAGGTCCAATATTCAAATATCCCAGCGGTGTGTAGGCGAGGATGACGAGGACTGCTGCCATTAAGCCCAGCAGTACCATGGATTTGATGTTTTTCTGTGATTTCATGCAGAAACCTCCTTGTTATTATTCCCGAAATCGGGATACAATACAATACAGGTGCAGTATATCATATTTTTTTCAAATTTTATATATCTTTTTCTGAATTTTTTGTGTTATACTAGGCACAACCCACCGGATGGAAAACGCATCAAATCCGGTGAAATGGAAACCGACAGGAGGAACGCCCATGTTAACAGGAAAGACCGTTGTGCTTGCCGTGACTGGCAGCATTGCTGCTTATAAAATCGCCAACCTTGCCCGCATGCTGAAAAAACTGCATGCAGATGTACAGATTTTGATGACGCAAAACGCCACAAATTTCATCAATCCGATCACACTGGAAACGCTGACGAATCAGAAGTGTTTGATTGATACATTTGACCGGAATTTTCAATACAGTGTAGAACATGTTGCCCTTGCGAAACGGGCAGATGTGGTTCTGGTTGCCCCGGCATCTGCAAACGTCATCGGAAAGCTGGCAAATGGCATTGCAGACGATATGCTAACGACAACCATTCTGGCGTGTCCGTGTAAAAAGTGGATTTCTCCGGCGATGAATCACAACATGTATCACAACCCGATCGTGCAGGACAACATTCAAAAGCTGGAGCGGTTCGGCTATGGCATCATTCCGCCAGCAACGGGAATGCTGGCAAATGGTGATACTGGGGACGGCAGAATGCCGGAAGAAACGGTATTGCTGGAATATCTTTTGCGAGAGATTGCCTATCCAAAAGACCTTGCCGGAAAGAAGTTTCTGATTTCTGCCGGAGCAACGCAGGAAGCGTTAGACCCTGTGCGGTTCTTGACGAATCATTCTTCTGGAAAGATGGGCTGTGCATTGGCACGGGCAGCCATGCAGCGAGGAGCAGAAGTGACATTGGTTGCAGCTCACATGGAAGTTGCACCGCCGCCGTTTGTAAAAGTTGTTCGGGTGACATCCGCAGCAGACATGGCAGAAGCGATTTTACCCGTTGCAGCGGAATATGACTGCATCATCAAGGCAGCAGCTGTTTCCGATTATACACCGGTTTCCACCTCCACGGAGAAAATCAAGAAAGCAGATGGAACATTGACAGTTTCGTTCCAGCGGACAACGGACATCCTAAAGACACTGGGCGAACACAAGCCGGAACATTTGTTTTTATGTGGATTTTCGATGGAAACCGAAAACGTTGTAGAAAATTCTCGGAAGAAACTGCAATCCAAGCACTGTGATATGATTTGTGCGAACAGCCTGCGAAGAGCAGGGGCTGGATTTGGCGGCGATACGAATATTATTACGATTCTGACAGCAGAACGGGAAATTGAACTGGAACAAATGACAAAAGACGAAGCTGCCCACCGCATTTTAGATACCATACTGGAAAGCGGACTTTGATTGTGTAATTTTTGCAATTCGTCCATTTTGGTTCAGGATTTGAAACTTTTAGAAAACCACTTGTCAACCGGAAAAAAATGTTGTATAATGAAATTGGTCACAGTTCGTGCGATCAATTTAGAAAAAATGGAGGATTCCCACTATGTATCAGGATATGATGGATACCATCGGATTCGTTGGAAAGTACGATCCGGAAGTAAGTGCAGCAATGGAAAAAGAACTGGCAAGACAGAGAAGAAATCTCGAACTGATTGCCAGTGAAAATATTGTTTCTCCAGCTGTTATGGCAGCAATGGGTTCGGTTCTCACCAATAAGTATGCAGAAGGTCTGCCGCACAAGCGGTACTACGGCGGATGCGAATATGTTGACGTTGTAGAAGAAATTGCCATTGACCGTGCAAAGAAGCTGTTCGGTGCAAAGTTTGCAAACGTACAGCCGCACTCTGGTGCACAGGCAAACACTGCTGTATATTTTGCGCTGTTGCAGCCAGGTGATACCGTACTGGGCATGAGTCTGGCACACGGCGGACATCTGACACACGGTTCTCCGGTCAATATTTCCGGTAAGTATTTCAACTTCGTTTCCTATGGTCTGGGCGATGATGAAACCATTGACTATGACAAGGTAGCCGCTCTGGCAAAGGAACACAAGCCGAAGATGATTGTTGCAGGTGCAAGTGCATATCCAAGAATCATTGACTTCCCGAAGCTGGCAGAAATTGCAAAGTCTGTTGGAGCATATCTGATGGTTGACATGGCACACATTGCCGGTCTGGTTGCAGCAGGTGTGCATCCATCTCCAGTTCCGTATGCAGACATTACCACCACCACCACACACAAGACCTTGCGTGGTCCTCGTGGCGGTCTGATCCTCTGCAATGATGAAGAACTGGCAAAGAAAATCAACAAGGCTGTTTTCCCGGGCACACAGGGTGGGCCATTGATGCATGTGATCGCTGGTAAGGCTGTTTGCTTCGGCGAAGCCATGAAGCCGGAATTCCAGGAATACGGCAAGCACATTGTAGAAAATGCACAGGCACTGGCAAAGGGTCTGGTACAGCGTGGATTCAATCTGGTTTCTGGCGGTACAGACAATCATCTGATGCTGGTAGACCTGCGTCCATTCTCCATTACGGGGAAGGAACTGGAACGCCGTCTGGATGAAGTTTATATCACAGTCAACAAGAATGCGATCCCGAACGATCCGGAAAAGCCGTTTGTAACTTCTGGTATTCGAGTTGGAACACCGGCTGTTACGACACGTGGTCTGGGTGTTGCTGAAATGGATCAGATTGCAGAATGCATGTATCTGACTGCAACACAGTTCGATAAGGCAGATGAAATTCGGGAAATGGTAACAGCAATCTGCAAGCAGTATCCGCTCTACGAATAACCTACTTTTCTTTTTGCTGAAAAAAGAAAAGTAGGCAAAAGAAAAAAGAATTGCCGTTCGGCAGGGAAAGCGTGGAGTCATCTTTTTCATTTGATTTTTTTGCTAAAAAAGAAAAGTAGGCAAAAGAAAAAAGAGATTGCCATTCGGCAGGGAAAGCGTATGATTATGTTTCAGTTGCCGTTCAGCAACCGTTTGAATTCTTACAATTGAATGATTTTGCAAAGCGACTTTTGATGATGCAATCAAAAGTCACTTTGTGTTTTTGCACACGAAACGAAAAGAAACGTGGAATCGGAGGTGTTCAGCGTGGCAATTCACTATCAGAAACTGACAGAAACCGAGCTGCCAACTTTTATTGATATGCGGATTCAGCAGCTGCGGGAAGAAGGAGCAACAGAAGACATTGACTTAAAGCCAGCCCTTTTTGATTATTATCGCCGGCATCTGACAGACGGAACATTTATTTCGTGGCTCGCTTTAGATGGTGCAACGATTATCGGAACAAGTGGAATGTCTTTTGTTGAGAAACCGCCGTATTTTGGCTGCCCAAGCGGAAAAATCGGGCTGCTTTCCAGTATGTTTACCCATCCGAACTATCGCCGACAGGGCATTGCCAAAAAGTTGCTGTCCCTAGTGGTTGCAGAGGCGAAAGCATACGGTTGCGGAACGGTGCAGATTACAGCATCTGATATGGGTGTGTTGCTGTATACCGATTTTGGCTTTCAGAAAAACAAGAATTTTATGCAGCTGAAATTGACTGATTAAATCCCTAGAAAGGAACTTTCATGCAATACATCGTAAAACATTTTTCAGAACTGACCACAGAAGAATTACTTGAGATTTATAAGTTGCGAGTGTCTGTTTTTGTCGTAGAACAGAAATGCCCCTATCAGGAAGTGGACGATGCCGACCGGGATTCCTATCACATCTGGTTTCAGGACGAGGATGGCATACAAGCATATGCACGGGTGATGGATGGTGGTGTGACATTTGCAGAACCATCCATTGGCAGAATCATTGCCAAGAAGCGGCGGTGCGGATTGGGCAGTAAAATCATTTCCAATGGCATTCAGCTTGCACAGGAGCGGTTTCATGCGAAACAAATCAAGATTGCTGCTCAGACCTATGCCATTCCATTTTATGAACAGGCAGGATTTCGGGTAATTTCAGAGCCGTTTTTAGATGTAGGCGTTCCACATGTGCTGATGTTGTGGGAACAGCCGAAAGAATCATCGCTCAACAGGGGGAACGTATTGTGAAACAATACATTGTAGATGCCTTTACAGACCGAATCTTTTCTGGCAATCCAGCAGCTGTTTGTGTGTTGGAACACTGGCTGCCCGAACAGCAGATGCAGAATCTTGCCATGGAGAACAATCTTTCAGAAACGGCTTTCATTGTACCGGAACAAGATGGTTATCAACTGCGTTGGTTTACGCCAAATGGAGAAATTGATTTCTGTGGACACGCAACTCTTGCAGCAGCATATGTATTGTTTCGGTTTGTTCCGCAGCAGGCAACAACCCTTTCCTTTTCAACGCAGTCGGGGAACATCACTGTTCAAAAGCGGGCAGATTGCTATGAGATGAATTTTCCGGCATATACTTGTCATCCGGTTGCTGTGACCGCAGAGATGGAGCAGGCAATTGGCGTAAAACCCCTGGAAGCCTATTTGGATCGGGATTTGCTGCTGGTGCTGGAAAATGCGGATGCAGTGCGAAACTTGCAGCCGGATTTTGCAAAGCTGAGCCAATTAGACGGCGTTTGTATTGCTGTTACGGCACGTGATACAGAATATGACTGTATTTCCCGTGTATTTGCTCCAAAGATGGGCATTCCGGAAGATCCGGTAACAGGCTCGACACACTGTATGATCGTTCCGTATTGGTGCAAAAAGCTGGGGAGATTCTCTTTGACTGCTCTGCAAGCATCTCGCCGTTCTGGTGTTTTGTATGCAAAGCAATGTGGAAATCGGATTCAAATTGCAGGAAAAGCGGTTCTATTTGCAATTTCAGAAATCTTCATGGAACCAGAAGCAGAAACCAAGTGAAAAACCGACGGAAAGAGGAGGGAACACGATGCAGCCTTTAGCCGAACAGATTCGCCCGACTTGTCTGGAGGAAGTGGTTGGACAGCAGCATTTGCTTGCACCAAACCGACCGCTTCGCCGGATTATTGAGAGCGGAAAAATTCCGAATATGATTTTTTATGGACCTTCCGGTGTTGGCAAAACAACCGTTGCCCGTATGATTGCCAACAGCACCTCGATGTCACTGCACAAGTTAAACGGAACGACTGCTTCTACAGCAGATTTACGGGAAGTTGCTGCGGAAGTCGGAACACTTTCCGGAATGCATGGCATTTTGTTGTATCTGGATGAGATTCAGTATCTCAACAAGAAACAGCAGCAAAGCTTGCTGGAGTACATCGAAAGCGGGGATATTACACTCATTGCATCCACCACAGAAAATCCCTATTTTGCAGTTTATAATGCATTGATCAGTCGGTCAACAGTCTTTGAATTCAAAGCCGTTTCGCCGAAGGAACTGCAAAAAGCAGTGGAACGGGCATTTTCCAAAGTGCAGAAAAATTTCCCTGTGCCGATTACAATTGCAGAGGGTGTTTGTGCACATATTGCCGGCGGATGTGGCGGTGATGTCCGCAAAGCGATGAATACGGTAGAACTCTGTGTGCTGTCAGCAGAAAGAACAGAATCTGGTCTTTCTGTATCGCTGGAACTGGCACAGGAATTGACGCAACGCAGCAATATGCGATATGACCGAGAGAATGACCAGCACTATGATTTATTATCCGCCCTGCAAAAGTCCATTCGTGGTTCGGATGAAAATGCAGCACTGCACTATGCAGCCCGATTGCTGGCGGCAGGAGATTTGCTTTCGATTTGTCGGCGGCTGTTGGTGATTGCCTCGGAAGATATCGGGCTTGCCTATCCGCAGGCGATTGTGATTACAAAAGCTTGCGTGGACAGTGCCTTGCAGCTGGGCTTGCCGGAGGCACAAATTCCGCTGGCTGAGGCGGTGGTATTGCTGGCAACCGCCCCAAAGTCGAATAGTGCCTATCTTGCCATGCATCGGGCAATGGAGGACGTAGAAAAACATGGGGCACTAGATTTTCCACGGCACTTGCAGAATTGTCATTTTGATGGAGCAGGGGCAGCCGTGAAGGGGCAGCATTATTTATATCCGCACGATTACCCGAACCATTATGTTCCGCAGCAGTACTTGCCGGACGAAATCCGAGATGCAGTCTATTATGAGTTCGGAATGAATAAGCAGGAGCAGGCAGCTGCTCTTTACCGGAAGAAAATACTGGAACAGGCAAACAAAAAATAAACATCAAAATCAACAGAAAGAAGGATTTTAAAATGGCATTACCGAAAGACCCTTACATTTTATTGAGTTATTTGAACACCCAGTTGCGGGACAAATACGCTTCCCTTGCAGCCCTGTGTGATGATTTGGAAGAAGACCAGGCTGCTTTAGAAGCAATCATGCAGACGGTGCAGTATCATTATGATGTAAATCGTAACCAATTTATTCACAATTCTTAAAACCCTGTTCGTTCCTGAAAATATTAAAAGAAAATAGTTGACAACCAATCTGGAAACGGATATAATAAAAACAATGATTTTCCTGTCAGAATTTGTACGAAAGACACAATAAATCGCACATTTCCACAAAAATATGAAAAAACAAGAAGGGAACGATTGCAATTGAATGAAACACAAAAGAAAAAGAATCCGTCTTACGGCAGCCATCCGCCAGCCAATGTCCTTTCCAAAGAGCAGCTGCAACAGCGAATGCAGACAGCATTGCAAAATGGGCAGAGGACGACTCGGAAACGACCGCCAAGACCCTATACAGAAGCTGAAGCAGAATCTGGAGCAGAACAGGCTGAAACCAGAAAACCGCCTCGCAGAAGAACATTTCCAGCAGAGCACCTGAACCACGATGCAGTGGATATGGATGAAAATATGAGTTCGGATGGATATGGTGCAGGGGCAGAAGAAGAACGTCCTCGCCCAGTCAAGCGGATGCCTCGACCAAAGCCAGAGCCAGCAGAAGAAGTGGTAAAAAGCGGAAATGGCAAGAAGATTGCCCTGCTGGTATGCTTGATTGTTGTGATTGCATTGCTAGCCGTGTATTTGGTTGGATTTTTCTCCTATCAAGATCGTATCCTTCCGAACACCCGTGTGAATGGCATAGATGTAAGCGGAATGACAGCAGCGGAAGCGGAACAAAGTGTTCTCAGTCAGGCGAATGCAAAGGGGATTACCTTTGTGAAAAAAGATGGAGAAGAAGTACCGTTTTCCGGTGACCAGTTCGGTTCGACCGTTTCGCTCTCCAGCAATACGGTTTTAACGAATGCTGTTCAGAGCGGACACGGTGCATGGTTTACAAGTTATTTCCATCCAACCGACTTGACCGTTTCGGTGATCAATTCCTATTCGGAAGAAGACCTTGCTGATTTAGTCAAGAATTATACTTGGGGAACGGTTGCACCGACCGATGCAAAAATTGAAAAGGGTGACGATGATACCTATCAGATTGTACCAGAAGAAGAGGGCGATATGGTGGATACGGATACCCTCGCAGCGTATACGCTGGAACAGATGAAAGATGGCAACAATACCATTTCGCTGACGGATGCCAACTGTTACTTACAGCCGGAAATCACCTCGGAGGATTTGCAGGACAAACTTGCAGAATACAACCGGTTTTCAGATTTGACCATTACCTATGACTTTGATGACCGGCAGGAAGTCTTAGAGCCAGACACGATTTCCGAATGGATTACCGTGGATGAAGATGATGATTCTGTAGACGTTGACCGAGATGCGGTTACCAACTGGGTGAATGAAAACTTAGTGAAGTATGACACCTATGGTTCAGACTATATGCGGACATTCCACTCCACCTTACAGGGTACGTTAGAGATTCCGGGCGGACAGTATGGAATTTACGGCTGGCTGACGGATGTAGATGCAACGGTTGACAAGCTGATTGAATATATTCAGAACGGCGAAAGCGTGACTGTAGAACCGGAATATGCACGAACCGGATATTGTCGGGCAACAGATGACATCGGCGATTCTTACGCAGAAGTAGACATCACGAACCAGAAAGTGTTTGTCTATAAAGATGGCGAACTGGTGATTGAGTCTGACTGTGTAACTGGTATGGCAGATGACCCATCCAGAGAAACACCGCCGGGTGTTTATAAAGTCTGGTCGATGGATCGTAACCGAATTCTGGGAACGATGGAAACTTATGGTTATGAACAGCCAGTAGACTACTGGATTTATTTCACAGAAATTGACATCGGTTTCCATGACTTGGCACGAAGTGCTTATGGTGGAGATATTTATAAGACGAATGGCTCTCACGGCTGCGTCAACTTGCCGTTGGATGTAGCAGCAGAGATGTATGACACCGTAGAAATTGGCTATCCAGTCATTGTGATTGCATAATCAACAGATACAAACAGAAAAACAAAATTCTATATTGTAAACCAAAAGCAGTCTGTACAAATTGTGCAGGCTGCTTTATTGATTGATAAACATTCTAAGGATTTAATATGACGGTATCTCCTGCAAAATAGCATGAAAAAGCACCTGCCGGAGCAAGTGCTTTTTTTATGATGACATTTTTTCTTTTGTTTCCTGGATGAGTTGACGAAGCGTGATTTTAGCAAGTTCATTTTCCATTGCCATTTGGATATTGTCCAGTTTACTGTCCAATACACGATGTACATTTCTGCCTACCGGACAGTTTGGATTTGGATTTTCATGAAAATGAAAAAGAGATTCTTCTTTTTCGACTGCTTTAAATACATCCAACATTGTGATTTCATCAGGGGATTTTGCCAATGATGCACCGCCAATGCCTGCTTTGATTTCCACAATTCCAGCCGATGAAAGCAATCCTAATATGTTTCTGACAATGACAGGATTCACATTGATACTTCCGGCAAGGAAGTTTGAAGTGATTTTATAGTCGTTTTTAAAAATTTCTATACATAATAAAATATGGGTTGCGATGGTCAATCGAGATGAAAATTGCATACAAGTGCCTCCAGCGTAATTGATATTCTTATTGTAGCACAATTTAGTTGTAATGTCAACTGTTACAATAAAGCAAGTGAAAAATTGTGCAATGATACAAAATATTGTTGTAATTCTTGACATTACAACTTGAACGTGATAGAATGTAGTTGTAATCAAATAGGTTACAACAATAAAATTTTTGGAGGTAACAATAATGCGTAATTTTACAAAGGTAAGCGTTGCACAGGATGCAAGAACAGAACTTCATGACAAACTTTCTCTGACAGGTGCTGAAATCAGCGTGAACAATCTTCCGGCAGGGGCTGGTGTTCCGTTTGTTCATTCGCACAAGAAGAACGAAGAAATCTACATCATTCTTTCTGGTCAGGGTAAGGCTGTCATTGATGGGAAAACGGTTGAATTGCACGCAGGAGATTTTGTCAGAGTTGCTCCGGCAGCAAAAAGACAGTTCTTTGCAGGGGATGATTCTGCAATCCGTTTTGTATGTATTCAGGTTCAGGAAAACTCTCTTGAAGGATACACAGCAGCGGATGCTGTCATTGCGGAATAAACGGAAAACGCATCGAAATCACTTTGCAAAGCAAGTTCATCCAATCATCAGCAAATCCAGCTCGGTCATTGAAAGACCGAGCTGTTTGTTTTTGTTTAAAGTGGGCAGCGATGGGGCATAGTAGGAATGGGATATTTATTTTTTTGCCATGCAGGGAGGTCGATTTTATATGCAGTCCATTCGCCGCCGGATTACCATGCTATGCCTGACCATGCTGATACTGGCAGCAGCCATTGCGGTTCGGCTTGCCTATCTCATCAGTGTGCCCAACTATCAGGAAACTGCCCGTCAGCAGGGTACGTATACCATCCGCACTCCGACCACTTACGCCAATTTGTACGATGCCGATTTTCAGAAACTGGTGAATGATACAGTGCAGCAAATTGCGGTCATCAATCCAACGACAGAAGCAGTCACTGCGATTCTGCCCTATGTGCAGGACAAAGAAGCCTTCTATGAAAATCTGCAATACGGCACGCCGTT
Source organism: uncultured Ruminococcus sp. (assembly GCA_902464115.1). Classification (GTDB taxonomy): domain Bacteria; phylum Bacillota; class Clostridia; order Oscillospirales; family Ruminococcaceae; genus Ruminococcus_C. The sequence goes on from CABQIF010000015.1 coordinate 20,222, forward strand.
TTCCTGTGTTGTCACCACGAACCATGTGGACTGTGCAGATATTCAAATTTTTTCTGTTCCGATCCGGACAACAGAGCCACAGCTTGCTCAACATTTGATTGGCTATACCCGAGATGGGGAGGGCGTTACAGGCTTAGAGGCGGATTATAACGCCTTGCTGCACAGCATTTCTTCGCAGTCATCGGTTACATTTACCGTGAATGGCAGCGGCGGTGTCCTTGCTGGCGAGCAAACGCTTATCCATACCGGACAGAGCATTTCACTGGGTGTGGTGACGACACTGCACAAAGAGGTGCAGCAGATTTGTGAAACAGTTGGGAAATCCTGTGGTTTGAAGAAAGGCTGCATTGTGGTTTTAGATGCACAGAATGGGGAGATTCTTGCCCTGTGCAGTTTCCCGTCCTATACGGTTTCAACACTGGGAGAAGCGTTGGAGTCGCCGGACAGTCCACTCATCAATCGTGCCTTATATGCCTATCCAGTCGGTTCGATTTTCAAGTTAGTGCCGGCAGCGTGTGCTTTGTCGCAAAATCTCAGCCAGTTTTCCTATACCTGTACAGGCAGCATTTCCATCTACGACCAAGTATTTCACTGCCATGACCGCAACGGGCACGGAAAGCAGGATTTGCAGGCAGCTATGATTCATTCTTGTAACCCCTATTTTATCGCCCTCAGTCAAAAGCTTTCTGCTGCGACCTTGTTTCAGACGGCGGAGAAACTCGGCTACGGGACAGAAATTCCCCTGACAGATAGCATATCTGCGGATGGTGGAATCCTGCCCACTTTACAGGACTTGAAAATCTCTGCCGAAAAAGCAAACTTCTGTTTTGGGCAGGGTATGTTGACTGCATCGCCGTTGCAGGTTGCTCGCATGACGTGTGCAATTGCCAACGGCGGAACATTACCGCAGCCCTGTCTGATTCGGGGCATTACGAAAGACGGCGTTTCCCTTGTGACAGAAACAGAAACAACTGCGACTCCGGCATTCTCCTCGAATACTGCAACCGCTCTACAGGAATTGATGATTGCAGCCGCTTACGGCAGCGATACGTTTCAGGGCGTTCCGGATGGGATTACAGTTGGAGCAAAAACCTCCACGGCACAAACAGGGCGATATGATGAAAACGGGGTGGAGTACTGCCACGGCTGGATCACAGGTTTTTTTCCAGCGTCCAAACCACGCTATGTGGTGACCGTACTGGCAGAGGACGGCGGATATGGCAACGATGCAGCTGCCCCTATCTTTCGAGAAGTCATTGAACAGATCGTGCAGCAGAAAGCCTTGCCGCTGTCTGGGGCGGCTCTGTCATAAAGCATTCACAAAAACAGAATGGATTCCGCTTGCATCTTTCCACATTTTGTGATATACTAAAAACAACTATGGGGAACCATAAATTTCTGAGAAAGAAGATTGTAAGTATGACAAAAGTAGATATTTTTTCTGGTTTTCTCGGTGCTGGCAAAACCACACTCATCAAGAAGCTGATTGCAGAAGCATACGCTGGCGAACAGCTGGTTTTAATTGAAAATGAATTTGGCGAAATCGGAATTGACGGCGGTTTCTTGCAGGATGCTGGCGTGAATATCACAGAAATGAATTCCGGCTGCATTTGCTGTAGTCTGGTTGGCGATTTTGGCAATGCTCTGCAAAAGGTACTGGATCAGTATCATCCAGACCGGATTCTGATTGAACCGTCTGGTGTTGGCAAGCTGAGCGATGTCATTCGTGCGGTGCAGAACCTGCACAATGCAGAAATTCATCTGGAAAGCTTCACAACGGTTGTCGATGCAAAGAAATGCAAGATGTATCAGAAGAACTTCGGCGAATTTTTCAACAATCAGATTGAGCATGCAAGCTGCCTAATTCTGAGCCATACCGCTGGTCTGGCAGAATCCAAGCTGGAAGACTGTGTACAGCGTCTGCGTGCATTGAACACCACTGCTCCGATCGTAACAACGGACTGGGAACAGCTGAGCGGCGAACAGCTGCTGGCTGCGATGAATCAGACCGAAACACTGGATTCTGCTCTGAAGAATCTGCTCGAAGAAACCGAGCACGAACATGAGCATGACCATGAACACGAACATCATCACGACCATGAAGACCATGACCATGATGAATCCTGTGGCTGCCACGATCACGATCATCACCATGACCATGACGACCACGACGAACACGAGCACCACCATCACGACCACGACCATGAACATGAACACGGCGAATCCTGCACTTGCGGTTGCCACGACCATGAACATCATCACCACCATGCGGATGAAGTATTCACCAGCTGGGGCATGGAAACGGCAAAGACGTATACCGCAGAAGAAATTCAGACAGCATTGGAACAGCTCGAAGATGCAGAAAAGTATGGTATGATTCTGCGTGCAAAGGGCATTGTTGCCGGAGCAGATGGCAAGTGGATTCACTTTGACTATGTACCGGGTACACCGGACGTTCGGACAGGCAGTGCTTCCACGACGGGCAGACTCTGCGTCATTGGTTCTCACATTCAGGAAGATGCACTGGCTGCACTGTTCCGCACCTGCTAAGCAAAGGAGGCACATACATGCCAGCAAGAAAACAGCCGGAAGATGTTCCGGTTTACCTGTTTACTGGTTTTCTGGAAGGCGGTAAGACCAAATTCATTCAGGAAACCATGGAAGACCCTCGGTTCAATAAGGGTGAACGCACATTGCTGCTGCTCTGCGAAGAGGGCGAAGAAGAATATGATATTTCCACCTATCCGGCAAAGAATGTTTATCAGGAAGTCATTGAGGACGAATCCGAACTGAATCCGGAACACTTGACTGAACTGCTGGAAAAACATCGGGCAGAACGGGTTGTTCTGGAATACAATGGGATGTGGCAGCTGAAGTTCTTGTTTGAACACATTCCAGACAACTGGACAGTTTATCAGGAAATGTGCTTTGTCGATTCCACAACTTTTATGAACTACAACGCCAATATGCGGAGTCTGGTTGTGGATAAACTGAACACCTGTGAACTGGTGGTATTCAACCGCTTTACCAAGGATATGGACAAGATGGAATTTCACAAGATTGTTCGGGCAGTCAGCCGGAGAACGGACATTGCCTATGAATATACCGATGGGAAAGTAGAATATGACCAAATTGAAGACCCGTTGCCGTTTGACATCGAAGCACCTGTGATTCAGATTGATGATCGGGATTATGCAATCTGGTATCGGGATTTGATGGAAGACATGAACAAATATGAGGGCAAAACAGTCAAGTTCCGTGGCATCGTTGCCGTGGACAAGAAATTCCCGAAGGGAACGTTTGCAGTTGGTCGTCATGTCATGACTTGCTGTGTGGAAGACATCACCTATCAGTGTGTCGTTGCAGAATGGAACAATGCGTTTGCTCTGAGCAATCGCCAGTGGGTGAATATTACTGCCTCAATTCATATTACCCGGCATAAGTTGTATCGTGGAAAAGGTCCTGTGCTGACCGTCAAGGAAGTGGCAGTGACTTCCAAGCCAGAGCAGGAAGTAGCGACTTTCTATTGATGCAGAATCCATGAAAAATAAAATAATATTTCCGAACAGAAAGGATTTTTGAGATGCTGCAACCAATTGATTCGCAGCGGTATCTTCGGCAAATGACATTATCTGGTTTCGGGGAAGCTGGACAGGCTGCTTTGCAGGCAGCCCGTGTGCTGCTCATTGGTGTGGGCGGACTGGGCTGTCCGGCAGCCCTCTATCTGGCTGCTGCCGGTGTAGGAACAATTGGGCTGATGGATGGCGATACCGTCAGCCTGTTGAACCTGCACCGGCAGATTCTTTATACCGATGCTGAAATTGGCATGCCGAAAGTGATTTGTGCAGCCAACGCCCTGCACCGCTGCAACTCCAGCGTGACCATACAGACCTATCCGGTGATGGCAGATGCAGACAACCTGCCGGAGCTTGTCCGGCAATATGATATCGTTTTAGACTGTACCGACCATTTGCCGACCAAGTTTCTCATCAATGATGTTTGCGTTGCAGAACGGGTTGCCTATGTTCACGGTGGAATTCTTGCCTATCAGGGGCAGATTTTCACCTATGTGCCAGAAAAAACGTGTCCGTGTTATCGCTGCCTTTTTGAAGCACCGCCGGAAGAAGGTGCTGTTCCGACTTGTAAAGAAGTGGGCGTTTTGGGAGCGGTTGCCGGTGTCATCGGGAATTTGCAGGCACTGGATGCGATTCGCTACCTGACCCATGTTGGAGAACTGTTGACTGGCAGATTGTTGAGTTTTGACTTTGCAACAATGAAAACCAGAACGGTTTCTTTCCCAAAAAATCCACACTGTACCGGTTGCGGTACAACGGAAAGGAGTTGAAACAAGTGTCTTATCGAGCTGTTTTGTGGGATTTGGATGGAACATTGACAGATTCTCAAGAGGGGATTCTTCGCTGCACACAATACGCCTTGAATGCCTGTGGAATAGAAGAATCCGACCCACAAAAATTGATTCGGTTTATTGGTCCACCGTTGTCGTATTCATTTGCTACGTTTTATCAGATGCAAGAACCAATGGTTTCCTTTGCCGTTGAGAAATACCGGGAACGCTATGGAACAGTTGGCTGGAAAGAGAATCGACTTTATCCGGGAATTGCGGATTGTCTGAAAGCGTTGAAAACAGCAGGCTATCAAATTGCCATGGCAACGGCAAAGCCGGAATTTTATGCGAAAAAGATTGTTGCATTTTTTGAACTGACTCCATATTTTGATGCAGTTGTGGGCAGTTCCATGGAACATTCTGACGCATCCAAAGCATATCTGATGCAACGAGCCATGCAACAGTTGCACATTTCAGAAACACAAAAAGAGCAGGTCGTTATGATTGGTGACCGCAAATTTGATGCAGAGGGTGCAGCTGCCTGCGGACTGCCGTTTATTGGTGTTCATTATGGATATGCTCCTGCTGGAGAATTGGAATCATATCCATCTGTCTATCTGGCGGATACCGTTTCTGATTTAAAAACATTTTTGCTGAAACACGCTGCAAGCTAATATACAAGCAATCACCGCACAATAAAAACTGTGCGGTGATTTTCATTTGCAGATAGTATTTTCTTAAACCGTTCCGATTTTGTTGATGGTGAGCGTTGCTCGATTTAAAACGACATCATTGCTGTCAGACAAAATCTGAATGGTTTCTGGTGCAGTCGTCACAGAGAAGGGAACTGTCCATGCAATGGTATTGCTTTGTTCTGCGGTTGTCATGGTGGTGCTGCCGGTTTCGAGGATGGTTGTTCCCAGTTCGAGAGAAAGCGAACTGGTTTGTGGCAGCGTAGCTGCTCCTGTCGGAGAAACTTCCGCTGAAAGGGCAGCCTGATAAATGCCAGTTGTTTCTACTGTAATTTGATTGCTGCCAGCAGTGTGTGTCAAGTCTGTTCCAGATTGAAGCAGATTAACCGCAAAGGAAACGGGTGTATTTTCAGTCAATGCCTGCTCTGTGGTATCTTGTACCGCCAGAACACTTGGTCTTGATTCAGCAGCAGAAGCCCCCGTCGCTCCGGCAGGAATGACGAAATTCAATACAGCATTGCTTTCTGTTCCAGTGTTGGTGACGCTGGCATTTGTTCCCGGTGCACCCGTGGTGGTCGTGCCGACTTGAACAGTGGAAGCCGTGCCAGTCGCCCCTGTCGCTCCGGCAGGAATAACAAAGTTCAACACGGCATTGCTTTCCGTTCCGGTGTTGGTAACGCTGGCATTTGTCCCCGGTGCACCCGTGGTAGTTGTGCCGACTTGAACAGTTGCAGCCGTGCCGTCCGCACCATCAGTTCCGTTTGCCCCCGTTGCCCCAGCAGGAATCACGAAGTTCAATACAGCATTGCTTTCTGTTCCGGTGTTGGTAACGCTTGCATTTGTTCCCGGTGCACCCGTGGTAGTTGTGCCAACTTGAACAGTGGCAGCCGTGCCGTCCGCACCAGTTGCACCGGCAGGAATGACAAAGTTCAATACAGCATTGCTTTCTGTTCCAGTGTTGGTGACGCTGGCATTTGTTCCCGGTGCACCCGTGGTGGTCGTGCCGACTTGAACAGTGGCAGCCGTGCCAGTCGCCCCAGTTGCACCATCAGTTCCGTTTGCTCCCGTTGCCCCAGCAGGAATGACGAAGTTCAATACAGCATTGCTTTCTGTTCCAGTGTTGGTGACGCTGGCATTTGTTC
>CABQIF010000016.1 GCA_902464115.1 uncultured Ruminococcus sp.
AGAAAAGAAATTTGCATCAAAAGTAGTGCGGAAGTGCGGAAGTTTTTGCAATAGGGTGCGGAAGCACTTCCGCACCCTATCTTTTTTTCATTTTGAGTTTTTCTTATAATCTTCCTCGAAATCATAAATCATGGAAAGAAGTTTGGTTCGTTCCTTTAGTGGAAGCCCATTCAGTATCCGAGTAATCTCCTGTACTGTTTCATCTTCCTGCTGTGAATGAGCTTCCTGCAATCCAATGTTCACCGTGCTGGTTGAGTGATTTCCTGTTGTAATCGCTGATTGAGAAACATTTTGAGCAATTCGGTCTTCTCCTGTAAGAAGATAGTCAATAGATACGCCAAAATAATTAGAGATAATCATTAGATTTTCAGCACTTGGAAGTTTCTCGCCTTTTTTCCAGTATCCAATTAGTCTGTCAGAAATACCGGTATCTTTACTCATTTTATAAGCGGAAATTGATTTGGATTCCATTAAGTTGTTTAGAATTTGTGCAAGTTGCATAACTATTCCCTCCGAATTTTATCGAACTTTTTAGCGTTATTTCTATTGACTACTGCTAAAAATAGCGGTATAATATACATATACACAACGCCCAGGGCAGAAAAAGCCCTATGATAATTGTATCACAAAGGGCTGTGTAAGTAAATAGAAAAGGAGGAAAAAAGCTTGAACGAACTGAAAGTATTTCAGAACAGCGAATTTGGCGAACTTGGAATTCTGCTGATTGACGGAAAAGAGTATTTTCCAGCTACGCAGTGTGCAGAAATTTTAGGGTATGTAAAACCGAGAAATGCGATTTCACGTCATTGCAAGGGAGCCCTGAAACAAGGCGTCCTTACTGAAGGCGGTATCCAACAGGTCAACTACATACCAGAAGGCGACTTGTACCGTCTAATCGTAAATTCCAAGCTTCCGGCAGCAGAACGCTTTGAACGATGGGTTTTTGATGAGGTGCTGCCTGCTCTGCGGAAATACGGCAGCTATGGAGAAATCCAGCTGGAAGAACTGATCGCCAAAACCGTGACCATGACAGTTGCAGAAACCATCAAACAGCTGATGCCGATCATGCAGTCACAAAACAACACAACGTGCAGAGATATTCTGAAAGAGGATACTCGTGCACGTCGACTAAAGCAAAGTAAAATTGCACAACTGAAACCAGAACTTCGCACCATTGTGGATGACATGCTACTCTCAAGACAGTATCGGTATATCGATATTCAATCGTTTCTTCGTCTGCACGGCATAGTGATTTCTTTGGCTGCGATCGGAAACTACAAGAATACACTTTATTTGGATTAAAGGAGAAAAAGTCATGAAAGTAAAAGTCAGAAAACGCTCATTAAAAAGAAACCCTGCTCCGGTTGTGACAGAACAGGGTTCAAAAGAGAATTATCAATTCCTTGAGAATAAGAGTAAAACCATCAGCAACACGGATATTGCACGTTATCATGATATCTGCAATGTAATGGAAATTCCGATTTCCATGCTATCTGATTTCATCGCTTCTAACATTTACATCAAGACAGATGGATCGTATGCCATTCTGGTTCCGACCTTGTGGACTTGGTTCTACCTTACTTGAGATTCATCAAGTGCAAAAAGTGCATATTGACGATAAAAGTCACTATCACTTTCTTCGCATTCAACAATGGCATTATCTAATTCTTCCAGAGCTGCAATTGACTTTTTTGTTTCAGAAAGCAAATCTCGAATTACTTCTATTTCTGCTATAAAAAGCAGGCTTTCTGTTTCATATGGTATTCCAAATGTCAAGCTTATCAATTCAGAGAATCTTCTTACTTTTTCCTCTTCCAATTCTGAAAGCGGACTTGATTTTTTCATATTGCGAATCTGAACGAGTTTAAATAAAATATCTTTTCCAGCTCCTGTAACTTGTTGCATATTGATTTTCAGCAGCCTTTCGGCAGCTTTACTGGCTTCGCATTGTATCATGAACTATTCACCTCTTTTCATAATTTTCATTATACCATATTTATTTCAAAACGTCAAGCATGATACAAAATATAGAAAAAGAGGTGATAGTATGCGGAAAGACGGAAGTGCTTATTATCCGGTATTAGAACGTGAAATTATTCTGCGAGACCTTACAAAAAAGGAAATGCGAAAGTTCTTAAACCTCGAACAATCCAGCTTTGTATTGAAGTTGAATGGAATGCGACGCTTTTCACTGGATGAAGCGATTCAATTGCAGGAAAATTTTTTTCCGGATGTTTCTATAAACCAGTTATTTCAACATGACTGAGCACCTGCTGACCTATCGGCAACACGGAACGATGTGGCAGCATCGTAGCCATTGACAAACACCTCATTCTTTGCCTTTATACTACGCTTTGCGGTGAGCGGATCACCGCATAATTGGGATGCGTCTGAGTGACCAGCTGAGATAATAGAAGTCCTCTGGGCAATGCACGGTGCAACTCCGTGACAATCGTCTTCGACAGGAAGCTTGTCTAATCGTTTTCCTCTGTCTTGCTGTGCGGTGCAATTCCGCAGAATCCCACCAAAAAAAAGAAAAAAGGAGGCGATGCCGTGCAGACCATCTTACTGCTGATTTTCGGCACTGCGGCAATCATCAGCGAATGTGCTTTTCGCATACACAATTACAAGCTGGACAGACAGCTGGAACAACAAGGAGGAATCTATGATGAAACAATCTACAGGAATCGGCGTTCTGATTCGTAACCGGCGGAAAGAGCTGGGGATCAATCAGGTGGAATTATCCAAACGCAGCACACTTTCTCAGGCACATGTCAGCAGAATTGAAGCAGGCATTTCCTACCCGTCCGTGTTTACCATTTTGAAACTGGCAAAGGGTTTGCAGCTGCCGCCGGAAGCCCTGATTGCCGCAGCAGAATCCCATGAGAAAGCAGGTGCATGAGATGAAAAAAGTAAAAATCGGTTCTGTCATTGGCTTTCACATCGTGTACAGTTTACACGCCAGCGGCATCTGTCTGGCGAAACCAATTGCACCGGACGGAGAATATGTGGTGTGGCACATCGACTGCGATGGCAGAGGGGTCTGGGGCGGCACATGCTTTCCCAGCCGGGAAGAGGCGGAACAATTCTATGCAGACTGGTGTTTCCCATCGCTGAATCTGAACTGCCCGACGGCAGAATGTCTGTAAGCCGAAACGGTGGACTTGTTCCGCCGTCTGCCGGAGATGGTCTCCCGGCACTGATGAGGCAGACCGGAAAAGAGGTGTTTTCGATGCAGTTAGAGGAATGTATGGGCTGGACACTGCAAATGGTTACAAAAGCCGTTGCTGCAATGGCACAGACTGTTTTCTGTGCAGACTTGCAAGACAACATCGAATTGCAGATCAGACTGATGCAGAGTGTTCTGGATGCAGAAGCAGAAACTGCTGTCTTTATTGATCAGTTTGGTTTGCAGGAACTGAATCTTGCAGCCGTCCGCACCTGTAAACTGCAATTTTTGGAATGGAACCAGAAATTGTTGCTGCATATACAAAAAATCCAGTCATACGGCTACCATCTTGACGAGATTTGCGAAGCCGTACAACTGGAGATCCTCACGCTTAGCAAAGAATTACCATTGCTAAAGTGACGGATATAGTATAGCAGAAACAGCAGGTTTTGTCAAGTGTTTTGGCAGATTTTTTCTGCTGGAAAGGAGGAATCTTTTGGATTACTTATCAGTAAAAGAACTGGCTGAACTGAAAGGCTGCTCTGAACGAAATATTCGTGACCAGATTAGAAAAGGAAAAATCTATTCGGAGCAGGTCATAAATGATAAAAATCGGCATAATTGTTATGTCATTCCAATCACAGCATTGCCGGAAGAATTACAGCTGAAATACTATCAGCGAAAGCGTACAGAAAATGGCGTGATGCCAGAACCAGCTGCCCCCAAGAAACAGAAAGCCAAACGGCTTCTGACGTTTGAAAACTGCACAGCAGAGCAGCGAAAATCGATCAACCTCTGGACGGCGATTTTGCAGGACTGGCAGGGGCAGCGGGAGCAGTACCAGAAAAAGACGGAATTTGACCACCTGTATGTGGCAAAATGCCAGCTGGAACATCCGGAGCTGCAAATCTCGACTGACATTCTGTACCGGAAATGGTCAGCCTACAAAGAAAACGACTTTGCCGGGCTGCTGGGACTGCGGGGTGCCTGGAACAGAGGCAGCAGTACCATCCCGAAACCCGTCTGGGAAGCATTTTTGTGGTATTACTTAGAAGAAAACAAACCGCCGCTGAGCAGGTGCTATCAATCCACCCTGCACTGGACGGAGCTGTTTTACCCGGAACTGCTGGGAGAAATCCCATCGGAACGGAGTTTCCGGCGGCATGTAGAAAACGACATTGCAAAGGCAGTTAAGGAACTGACCCGAAACGGAAACAAGGCGTTCGCCGACCGCTGCATGCCATACATTATGCGAATGTATGACGACTTGAAGCCCAATGATGTCTGGATTGCAGACAATCACACGCTGGACATCCAGACAGTGGACAGCAGCGGAGAACGACACCGGCTGTATCTGACCGCTTTTCAGGACGCAAAATCTGGCGTAATTGTGGGATGGAACATCACAGAAACAGTCGATTCCCAATCTACGATTCTTGCCCTGCGGCATGGCATCCTGCGGTTCGGAATCCCGAAAGCAGTCTATTTCGACAACGGACATGAATTTACAACCTTTGACTTAGGTGGAAAAGGCAACCGAAAACGAAAAAGCGATGCAGAAAAGAACAGCCCGACCACGATTTTAAACCGGCTGCAAATTGAGGTGCATAATGCGATTGTGTGCAATGCCAAGGCAAAGCCGATTGAACGGACATTCCGCACAGTAAAAGAACATTTTTCCAGAGCAACTGCCGGATTCTGCGGTGGTAATGTGCTGGAGAAACCAGAAAGCCTGAAAAAACGCATCAAAGCCGGCAAGCTGCCCAAAGACTTTGCGATTCGGGAAGCATTGGCGGACTGGATTGATGGAGATTACAACCTGCAGCCCTATGGTGGCGTGGAATCCCAGTATCGGGCAATGAGCCGTCTGGATGTTTGGAATCAGGAAATCGAATCCATCCGAAAAGCCAATGCAGCAGACTTGAATTTGATGCTGATGCGGTCAACCCGGCTGCAAAAAATCAAACGAAACGGCGTATATGTGGTTTATGGCGGCGAACGGATTTGGTATCGACATCCAGAACAGACCATCTTGCACTTGGATGAATCGGTCTATGTCCGGTATGACCCGGCAGATTTGAAAACCGTCCGGCTCTATGATGAACAAGACCGATATTTGTACACCTGGAGCCTTGCAGATACCCTGCTGGTATCGTATTTGGAAACAGAACAGCAGCAGATTGCCGATGCCCAGACAGTTGCTCACCACAGCCGGAAATTTATCCGCAGTGTTGCAAAGGGTTTGACTGCCAGCCTGACACCGGAACAGCGGATCACCATGCTGGATATGACTGTCCGAAATGCACAGACAGCCAAAGCGGAACAATTTCACATCGACATGCCAAAGAATATTGTGCCGGTTCGGGTGGAAGAACCGCTGGAGCCAGCAGTGGCAGTCGGAGCAGAAAATCAAACGGTGGTCGTCAACTTGAAACGCATTCAGAAAAACTCGCAAAAACGGAGGTAACGTATGGAATATACAGAACAGCAGCAGGCATTGCTGCAAAAAGTCACCGCTCTACAGCAGGAAAAACAATTGAGCCAGAATGCCCTTGGAAAATTGCTGGGAATTTCCGGCACGGCATTATCTCAGCTGCGGAACGGCAAATATCAGGCTGATCCACAGCGGATGTTTGACATCCTGGAATCCTATTTTGGTGTAAAAGAACAGACCGAACTGACTTACCGGGAAGTTCCTTATGCAGATACCAGCATTTCCGAAGAAATTTATGATGTCATCAGTGTGTGCCAGATCAAAGGTGGTCTGGCAGTTGCTGCCGGAGATGCCGGCATTGGAAAGACTAAGGCAGCCCAGCATTATGTGGCTCTGCACCCGGAAAACAGCATTTTAATGACCATGAATCCCTGTTTAATCAACATTAAAGCAGTTTTAAATTTGCTGGCAGACAAGCTGAACCTGTCACCAGGACGCTCCAAAGATGCCCTGTGGTATGCCATCGTGCAAAAACTGAAAGACGGCATGGTGCTGATTTTTGACGAAGCCCAGCATCTGAATCTGAAAACCATCGAGGTACTGCGGAGCTTTTCGGATTATTTTGCCGACCGGGGGCAGACACTTGGAATTTGTTTCATCGGAAATCTGGATACAGTCACCAAAATGGGCAGCCAGAAAGCAGAATTTGCCCAGATTTCCAACCGCACCAAACAACGGAAGACCTATTTCCGGTCACAGATTCAGCGTTCCGACATTGAAAAACTATTCCCGATTCTGGTGCAGGAGAACAAAGAACTGGAACTGGATTTTTTACTTCAGACAGCCCGAACACCGCAGGCACTGCGGGGAGCCATCAACCTGTTTTCCAACGCCTACGACAACGAGGACTACAGCTATGCCGGACTGGTCGCCATGGCAAAGTTCATGGAACTGGAGGTCTAAAATGAAAAATGGAAAAAAGCCAACCAAATCCCAGAAGCAACTTTTGCAGCAGTTTGGATTTCAGGCAGAAGATTGGCTGATTGTAAAGAATACCAGCACGGAATTGCTGATACAGCACCGATACACCGGACGCACCAGACATGTTCCAAAACAATTCCAAAATTGAGAGGGGCTGCCCCCTCTCTCCTAATGCAGCCGATGGCGGTGGCAAGCCCGCAGACAATGCAGAGCCGGAATCAAATTATGGAGGAATTGCAAATGAAAAAAAGTTTAACAAGTAAACAGCAATTGGACATGCTGACTGCTGTTCAGCAGATTCGGGAGCTGGAAACGGCAAAGCGGGAAATCCTGCATGCCATTGCAGAACAGCAGGAACGCATCAAAACATTGATGACGGACAAGCAGCTGGAAGAACTGGAACTGGACGAATATGTTGTTCGGTATGTGTCTGTGACATCTAAACGGTTCAACACGTCCGCCTTCAAGAAAACGCATGCAGATTTGTATGAACAGTACACGGAAACCGTTTCCAGCAAACGATTTTCCATTTCTTAAGGAGAAAAGCGATGACAAAAGAAGAATGGAAACAGGCAGAAGAAAAGCTGAACTCGGCATTCAGTAGAGTTGACCTGCTGGTAGATGGCTATGCAGTCACCATCCGGAAAGAACCCTGCGATAAGATGCGGCTCGGATTGACCGTTTATGTAGATGGATATGTCAAAGGAGAATGGGTTGTACAGGACTGCGAAATTCGCAGGAAGTTCTATTACTGCAGTAAACGGTCGCTGCTGACAGCAAAAGAACGGAAAAAGCTGCAAAAGGAACGGAAAGCAGTTCGGGAAGCCGTGCTTGCAAGAGCGTCTTATCAGGTATTCTCACCGGTTTTCTATTCCTTCCGCACGCTGAAAAGCCATTTTCTCAAACAGAATACATCCATTGAACTTTGCAAGGAGGAATCGGTATGAGAACGACCGAAACAACCGGCAATCCATTTTTCGACCGTTTTTGGGCAGCCTATCCGAAGAAGGTCGGGAAAGAAAAAGCACGCCGGGCATTTGAAAAAGTGCATCCGACAGAAGACCAGCTTGTTCGGATGCTGGAAGCCATCACGGAACAAAGCCGTGTCTATTCCTGGAGCAAGGCGACCTGGAAATACATTCCACACCCTGCGACCTGGTTAAATCAAAAACGATGGGAGGATGAAGTGATTGGAGAAACTGTCGTTTCCGAAGATGGCTGCTACGGGGCTGACGTATTCTGACCTGATGCAACTGCGTGTGAAACAGTACAATGCCCAGCCCGGTACACTGACCGGGTATCATTGCAACATCTGCAATGACAAAGGGCTGCTTGCTGTTACGGACGGAGAACGGGAATGGATGACTCCCTGCACCTGCATGAAAACCAGAGATGCCCTGCGGAGAATCCGAGAAAGCGGACTGGAAGATCTGCTCCGCACCTGTACCTTTTCCAACTTTGAGACGGAACAGCCATTTCAGGCACGCATGAAACAATGTGCCACAGACTTTTTGAGTCAGCGGCAGGCATGGTTTTTTGTCGGCGGTCAGAGTGGCTGTGGGAAGACCCACATCTGCACGGCACTGGTCGGCGGATTTCTCAAACTGGGGCTTTCCGTCCGCTATCTGGTCTGGCAGGAAGACGCTGCCCGACTGAAAGCAGCCCTTATGGACGGCAGTTATACAACGGAGCTGCTGCCCTACAAAGAAGCGGATGTGTTGTATCTGGATGATCTGTTCAAGACGAAGAGCGGCTTTTTGCAGGATGTCAGCAATGCAGATGTCAAGCTGGCATTTGAACTGCTGGACTATCGCTGCCGGAACCGAATGCTGACCATCTTATCCACGGAATGGACAACTGCCCAGCTGATTGAAGTGGATGAAGCCCTTGCCGGAAGAATCATCCGCATGGCACGGGGCTATACCATTTGTGTGAAAAAAGACCGGAACAAAAACTACCGGCTGAAAGGGGCGGACGGATGAGCGAACGAGATTCCGTGCAAAAGATTTATGGCATTGCTGCCGTGCTGGGCATGGTGGAATCCGGAAACCGGGAAGATGCTCTGCATCAGCTGGTGTACGGTATGACGGGAAAAGATTCCGTCCGGTCGCTGTCCGAAGCGGAACGAAAATCGGTGGCAGCAGAATTGCGAAAACGGCTGCGGAAAGAATACCTGAGCTATCATCCGTCCAAAGCAGAATTTGCCGGAAAGATGACTGCCCGACAGAAAAGCAAGGCATGGGCGTTGCTGTATGAGTTGGAACGAATTACTCCTTCTCCGGTCAGCATTCAGGAACGAATGGCAGGTGTTGTGCAGAAGGAACTGCAAATTACAGCCTCCGCCGCAGATCCTCTACGATGGGTTTCTCTGGCAGACGGGTCGAGATTGATTGAGCAGCTGAAACGCTATGTGCAGCATGCCAAAAAAGGCGGCGATGCCGAATGAATCTGGATCAGTTGACATTGGAACAGCTACATGGCAATCAGAGAGAACTTGCCGAAACCATCGGAATCGAAGCATACAAACGGCTGGTATTGAAGTATGGCGGCGGAAACATCTACATCTGCAAACCGGACACCCTGCTGCAACCCCTGCGGGATGATGCCATTTATCATCATTTTACCGGCGACAATTACCGGGAACTTGCCCTTGCCTATCATCTGACAGAAAAAACAGTACGGGACATCATTGACAGACAAAATGCAGCCAATATGAGCGGTCAGATGTCCCTTTTACAGGAAGAGTTTTGAAGAAATAGGTGAATCTGTCGCCCAACTATACAAGAATCTAAAAAATGTGTTATGCTGGAACAAACAGGATAACACATTTTTTTATGGAAGGAGGGCATTTGCAATTGACACAGGAGATTATCCTCTTCATTATCACAACCGTGATCACAGCAGTTCTGGGTGTGATTGGATATTTTCTAAAACGCACAATGGACAGGAACGACAAGAACGAAGCAGCCGTGCAGGAACTGCGGGATAATCTGCTGACATTATCGGATAAATATGCCACAAAGGCAGAGATTCGGGAAATCAAAGCGTCCATGGAAAAGCTGTCGGAGAACATCGACTATATCAAGGAACACACAACGAAAAATGAGGATTTTATCCGAACTATGGCAAGACTGGAAAGCAAAATCGACCATTACTGCAGCAGATAGGAGGCGGAACGATGGAACAGACAGAAATGCTGCGGCGGATGCAGCAAAAAACATTTTTCAAGAATAACGGCATGGTGCTGAAAGCAGTCAATCTGCTGCGGGACAAATATGTATCGCTGTCCGATGTCTGTTATGCCCTGCACCCCAGCATGAACGAAGCAGAATTTCGGGATGCGGTGAACTACTTGACGGAATCCGGATACATCCGCCTGCGGAAAGCAGGCAGCAAGGAATCGTCCACATTGGCGGATACAGAAATGCAGGAACTGGAAGCCAAGGTAACAGCGGAAGGCATTCAAATCATCGCTTGTGTGCGGACAGATGTCTGCATTGACGTGTAAGGCGGTGCAAAATGGGAAAACGAAGAAAGCACTCCAAAATCGACCAGCTGGAGCCGGCAGTGAAAGAAACTGTGGATGAAATGATTAAAACCGGGGCGTATTACCGGGAGATTGTAGCATATATCCAGTCGCACGGTGTCAGCATCTCACTGGCAGCAGTCGGAAAGTATGCAAAGAATTTAATGAGTACACTGGATGCTCTGCGGCTGAGTCAGGAAAATTTCCGGGCAATCATGGAAGAAACTGACCGATATCCGGATTTGGACATGACAGACGGCATTCTTCGGCTGCTGTGCAATCAGATGCTGGATGCCATCAACAAGCTGCCGGAAGAACGGTTGCAGGAAGTGGATTTTGATACACTTTCCAAAAATGCAGTTGCCTTAACCCGTGCGGTTGCATACAAGAAAAATGTAGATGTCAAAACACGGGATGCACTGGAAAACGGAGCGGAACAGTTCCGGGATTTGATTTTTGAAGCGATGGCAGCAGAACGACCGGATTTATATCAGGAAGTGCGGCGGTTCATGAAGGAAAAACAGAAGGAGGACAAGGCATGAGTATGTATGTGATTCGGGTAAAACCCGGAATGGATTGCGAAGTAGCAGCCAGCCTACGAAAGCGAGGATACTTTATCCGCTGTCCGCAGCGAACCCTGTCCATCCGGAAAGACGGTACCTGGACAGACCGGACAGAACCGATTTTTTCCGGATATTTGTTTTTAGAATCTCCAGAGCCTTTGCGGTCAGAGTCCTATTATGACATCTGTCAGGCAGATGGTGTGCTGTATTTTTTAAAGCAGGGCAGCCGACCAGCTTCTCTGTCCAGCCGGGAAGAAGTATATATTCGCTTACTCTGGAACAAGGGCTTCCCGATTTCTGCCTCTCGTGTCTTTGTGACCGCAAGCGGAGATTGTATGATTCTTTCCGGTATGCTGCGGCAATATGAAGGACAGATTCAGAGCATACAGCTGCGGCAGCGGCGAGCGAAAGTTGCCATTCCCATTCTTGGAAAGACCTATTCCGTCACATTGCCGGTAATCGGAATTTAAATCTTTGCAGAAAAAATTTGCCTACGTCTGCACGGCGGTAGATTCGTCCCGCCGGAACGGCGTTTGCAACAAAAATCAAAACGGATTTTACAGCAACATCCGAATGGCGGAGCCTGCCCAGAGAAAAGAGCGTTTAAAAGGTGTTTAAACGCCTGTAGAATCGTTTAAGAAATTCCACCCGAAACAGATTCCGCAAAAACAGAAAACGGCATACAGGGGCAATTCTGCCCCTCATTTTTTTAGAAGGAGGAACTGTCCATGAACAGAAAAAAGAATAGCATTCGCATCCTGGCAGCCGGCATGGAACAGTTTGAAGCTAAACAGCAGCAGGCAGACTTTTCCACGCTGGAAACTTTTCTCTCTGCCTACCTTAATACGCCGGGACGCAAGCAACGAAAACAGCTGGCAGAAGAATTTCAGAAGCGACATTTGGAACTGCATCAATTTTTGAAGAGCCATCCGGATTTGCTGACCGCAGAAACGGAATTGCAGGCAATGATTGCCGGAGAACAGAATGAAACGGGTTCCAAGCAGATTTCCAACTTGCTGGAAAAACTGGAGGAGGGACTGTCATGATATTTCAGGACTTTTCTCCCAAGCAGCGGCAAGCAATGCTCTGGTGGGCGATGCCGGAGAGCAAGCAGTATGATGCCATTGTATGCGATGGGTCGGTACGTTCCGGCAAAACAATGGCAATGAGCATTGGATTTTTGATCTGGAGCATGCGGAATTTTGACCGGGAATCCTTTGCCTTCTGCGGAAAGACCATTGACAGCTTGAAACGAAACGTCATTCAGCCCCTGCAAAAATGGATGGAGGGCATTGTACAGCCGAAAATCAATTTATCCAAAAACTACATGGATGTGCAGTGGCTGGGACATGAAAACCGCTATTATTTTTTCGGCGGTAAGGACGAAAGCAGTTATACGCTGATTCAGGGCATCACTCTGGCAGGCGTGCTGCTGGATGAAGCTGCCTTGATGCCGCAATCCTTTGTGGATCAGGCAGTTGCCCGTTGTTCTGTCACAGATTCTCGGCTCTGGTTCAATTGCAATCCGGACGGCAGCGAAGAACATTGGTTTTTTCAGAACTGGGTTGGCGGAGAAGCTGCATCTGGGAAAAATCGGCTGCACCTGCATTTTACCATGGAGGACAATTATGCACTGTCCGATGCTGTCCGGCAGCGATACGAGCGAATGTATACCGGTGTATTCTATGAGCGGTATATTCTGGGACTTTGGCGAATGGCAGAAGGTCTGGTGTATCCGATGTTCGACCGCAGCAGGCATGTGGTTCCAGATTGTATGCCGCCTGCCGGAACGGGAACATTTTGGGTTTCCTGCGACTATGGTACTCGAAATCCAACTTCAATCGGACTATGGCATCTGACCCCGAACGGCAATGCAACAAGATTGCGGGAGTATTATTATGATGGACGGAAACAAAATCCTCGAACGGATGAAGAGCATTACACAGCATTGGAGCAGCTGGTCGGAACGCTCTATCCATTTGTGCGGGCAGTCATCATTGACCCGTCCGCTGCTTCTTTTATGGAATGCGTTCGGCGGCACGGAAAATTCCGGGTTTACAAGGCAAATAATTCTGTTTTGGACGGTATCCGGGATGTTGGCACGCTGCTTGCTTTAGACCGTCTGCACATTTGTGCCGGATGCAAAGACATCATCCGGGAATTTGGGCAATACCGATGGGACGGAAAATCCAAGGGACAAGATCAGGTCATCAAAGAATATGACCATGCCATGGATGACATGCGGTATTTTGTGCGGACAGCGATGAAGCACACCCTGAAAGAATTACGGCGGAGGTGATGAAATGATTGATATGAATGGAATTGCCGCTGCGATCGGTGTACCCTGCACCATCAGCGGCATCATGCAGGAACATCTGCAGCTTTGGGAAACGCTCTACTGCAATCAGGCAGCCTGGGTGAATCAGAGGGTGCGTTCCCTGCAAATTCCGGCGGTCGTATCCAGAGAATTGAAACGGCTGACACTGACAGAATTTGATTTGACCGCAGCGGATTCCCAGCTGCAAGAGATTTTGCAGCGTTTTTTGCCCAAACTACGGCAAAAGCTGGATTACGGCATTGCCTCCGGCGGATTGCTGATGAAGCCTTGCTATGCAGCAGGTGGAATTTTTGTAGATCTGGTGCCGCAGGGGCGGTATCTGCCCATCCAGTATACCGATGACCGGTGCACAGCAATTGCCTGCACAGAGTATGCAGTGATGGAAAAGAACTGCTATACCCGCATTGAAATCCATACCTATGAAAACGGAAGGCATACGGTAGAGAATCGCTGTTTCCGGTCGCCAATGGTTGGCGTGCTGGGAACGCCCTGTAGTCTATTGGAAGTTCCGCAGTGGGCATCCCTTTTGGAATCCATCACATTTCCAGCAGAACAGCCATTGTTTGCAGTATTTCAGATGCCGGACACCAACAATATTGATTTAGACTGTCCGCTGGGAGTATCCGCTTTTTCAGATGCGGTTGGATTTATTCGAGATGCGGACGAACAATGGGAGCGGATTCTTTGGGAATTAGAATCGTCCGAACGGGCGATTGATGCCAGCGAGGATTTATTCCGATTTAACCCGGAAACCAATCAGCCAGTACTGCCAAAGGGACGGGAGCGGATGTATCATTGCCTGGAAGCGACCGGAGATGGCGGAAAAACCATCTACAATACCTTTTCCCCGGAGGTACGGGACAATTCGTATTTTCATGCCCTCAACCAGATATTCCGGCAAATCGAGAATACGACCGGGCTGAGTTATGGAACAATTTCCGAGGTTTCGGACGTTGAAAAAACGGCAGAGGAAGTCAAAAGCAGCAAGCAGCGTTCCTTTGTGCGAGTGTGTGACATCCAGAAAAATTTGCAGACTGCTCTGGAACAGCTGGCAGCAGCAGTGTTGACTTATGACCGCCTGCTCTTCCAAAATTCCAATACCGATGCAACGATTACCTGTCAATTTGGGGATGGCGTGCTGGAGGACACAGAAAAGGAGTTCAACCGACAGCTTGCCATGGTACAGGCACGAGTATTGAAACCGGAACAGTTGCTGCAATATCATTTCCAATGCACGGAGGAAGAAGCACGGAATCTGCTGCCGGAACAGCAGGATGCAGGCGGTTTATTTGACGGCGGTGCATTTTAATGCGGCAGCAGTACGAACCATCTGCTGACCGCATCATTGCTCTATATCAGCAATTAGAAGATGATATTTTGTCAGCGGTCATTCGCAGAATCCTGAAAATGGGGTATGTTTCAGAAGCGTCCAAACATCAGCTGGAAGTCTTACAGGCTGCCGGCTTATTGTATGATGACATTGTGCAGCTGATTGCCGACCGCACAGATGCATGCACAGCACAGGTCAAAGCGTTGTTTGAAGATGCCGGTGTGCAGACAGTTGCCATTGACAACAGCCTGCACGAAGCTGCCGGAGCGTTGCCCATTGATATCCGGCAGGACAGTAGCACCCGACAGGTATTAGAAGCCGGATACAAAAAGACACTTGGCACGATGCGGAATCTGGTCAGCACAACTGCAACGCAGACACAGACCGCATTTATTCAGACCTGCGACCGGATATATATGCAGGTATCTTCCGGAGCGTTTAGCTATCAGGAAGCCATTATGAACGCTCTGCGAGTCTTGGCGGACACAGGGGCAACAGTTTCTTACCCGACTGGACACACCGACCGCATGGATGTTGCTGTCCGGCGGTGCGTGCTGACAGGTGTCAGTCAGACAGCTGCAGCGGTTTCCCTGCGGCAGGCGGAAGATGCAGGCTGCTATCTCATGGAGATCACTGCACACAGCGGAGCAAGACCTGACCACGCAAAATGGCAGGGGCAGCTTGTCAGTCTGACGGGCAAAGATGTTGGCAAGACGATTGACGGGCTAAAAGTCTGGTCGTTGAGTGGGATCGGCTATGGCAGTGGCGAAGGGTTTAAGGGCTGGAACTGCCGCCATAACTGGCATGCTTATTATCTAGGATTAAGCACACCGAATTACACGCCGGAGGAACTGAAAAAGCTGGATGAACCTTGTATTTCGTACAACGGAAAATTGTACACGGAATATGAAGTCAGTCAGATGCAGCGAGCACAGGAACGAAGAGTCCGAGCCTGGAAGCGGCGTTGCATCACCGCACAGGAAGGCGTGAACAGTGCCACAGATGAAGCGACCAGAGCGACAGCACAGGCGGAATTTGACCGGTCAGCACGCTACCTGAAAAACAATGAAGCAAAGCTGAAAGACTTTTGCAGGCAAACCGGACAAGACCGTGACCGGTTCCGGGAACAGGTTCTTGGATTCAATCGGTCAACGGCACAAAAAGCCGTGCACGCAGCACAGCAGGATGACAGTCCAATAAAAGAAACCATGGAAAAAGCAGTTGCTTCAATAAAAAACAAGTTGACAAAAAATCAAAAAAGTGGTACTATAAATTTGGGAGAAGTAAAAAATTACGGAAAAAAGCATGCAAAGAATATTCGTGCATATTTGCAGGATGCTCCAAAGGACATACAAAAAGTATGGAATATCTGCTCTCCGTATTTTCACAATCTTGGCTATATTCAATCTGGAGCATCTAACTATTCTTACAGAAGAGATGGCGTACAGATCATAGAATCAAGAATATTGAACAGCTCAGTTTCCGCCCCCTATCAAGTAATTTTTCATGAATATGGGCATCATGCTGATTATGTTCTGAACAGGTTATATGGTAATGGCGATGAAAGTGTTGCATATTCTGTATACTATAAGGATGGCTTGCTCGGCAGAACAGCAAGAGCAGAAGCAGCACAAAAAGTTGATGCATACAAAACAAAGTTTGGATTTGTCAGCAGAAAAGAAGCCGAAGAAGCTTATGTTGCAATGCTGAAGCAAAAATACAAGGAGGCAGATAAAAGAGCAATTGGCGACCTTTCTGATATGTTGGAAGGAGCACTACCGTTCAATACAGGTAAACCTCTTGGAATAGGGCATAAAGCTGGATATTGGCATGGTCGTGACAATGGTAGAGAAATATTTGCTGAAATGTTTAGTGCTTCGGTAAATAATCCAGAATCTTTGAAATTGATAAAAGAGCATTTCCCTGAAACATATACTGTATTTTTAAAAATGATGGAGGAAATCAAATGAAAATTCCAACAGAAGCGGAAATTGACATGATGGATGATGATACCGCTGAAAGCACATATAGTCAATTAAAAAAAGAATATGAAAAAAATTTTAAAAAGACATATGTTGCTCAACCGAGTGGCGATACAACGACATGGCAAGAAGATTTAAATGAACTTTCTAAGTATCTTAGAGAAGGAAAGCCATCTCCATGGACAATGGAAGATTGGGAAGACGTTGATTAAAGCATCTCAATGAGGTGCTTTTTTCATGCCCTGAGGAGGAGTTACAATGGTAGAAACAAAAAATAGTTTGACATTTGGAGAAGCTTTGGAAGCACTGAAAGCTGGAAAGAAAGTTGCCAGAAACGGATGGAACGGAAAAGGAATGCATCTCATTCTTATCAATGGCAAGTGTATTCACAATTCAATTACTGAGTGCTACGGTAACGGAATTGCGGAGCATACTCCAAAAGTCCTTGATAGTATAGCGATGTATACAGCACAGAAACAGCTTGTTGTAGGCTGGCTTGCAAGTCAGACCGATATGCTGGCAGAGGACTGGCACATTGTAGAGTAATCACTGCCCCGACCATGGGTAAACTGGCGGAGGGTGGAAACCAAGAACAAACAAGCCTGTGGGTACGGCGTTCTTTCTATCAACAAATCAGCATCTGAGCAAATCAGGTGCTTTTTTCATACTTAAATATCAGTTAAGCGGCTTTTAAACAGCATTGGAAAGGAAGAAATTTGATGAAAAAGAAATGGTTAGCGGTTCTGACTGGGCTTGCTTGCTGTGCGGTTGCCTTTACAGGTTGTACATCTGTTGAATCCGGAACCGTAATCAATAGACGACATCAAGACGCCTATGATAGTACTTATTATCATAGAATTGGAAGATTCATGGTTCCAGATACAATTCACCACGAAGAAAAATACCAGTTGGAATTGCAAGACACCATAGACGGAAAAGTGAAAACAGATTGGATTACAGTGCCGAAAGAAACCTACAATCAGTATCAAATTTCCGACCAATATCCATAACGTCGCTGCATGCCCTGAGGAGGAATTACAATGGCAGAATATGACGGACTTACAACCGAAGAAATCTCTGCAATGCGAAAAGACACAGAAAGAGATAGGCACAGAGTGGGAAGCTTGCCTATTTGGACAAGCAAGACAAAGT
The DNA here is from genome assembly GCA_902464115.1 of uncultured Ruminococcus sp. GTDB lineage: Bacteria > Bacillota > Clostridia > Oscillospirales > Ruminococcaceae > Ruminococcus_C. Next base: position 17,476 of record CABQIF010000016.1, read on the forward strand.
TGGGATACACGCCTATTTTTATTGGCAAGAGTGGTGCCGTGTATGTCGGTGGTGTAAAGCTGGAGGGTGTACGATTTATCGAAAACACGTGCGAAACACACGGCATCAATACACTTTGCATGGTGTTTGATACAGATAGGGTGGTCGATATGCGGGAAAAGGCACGAGCGACTTTGCTTGAACCTGATACCATCGAACTGAAAGAGGTGCTCAATCGTGTATTCAGATGAAGAAGAAACAGTATATGAACGTCATTACATTGATGAAGAAAAGACAAGGAAAAATCTTGTCAAAAGAAGTGCTGTAATAAAAAGCGAATTGCTTAATGATATTATCACTCTGTATGATGGCGTGCCAGAAGTGGGGACACCACTACCAAAGCAAGAAACGCCGTGGGACATGACGACCAAAGAACGAAAAAGGGCAAAGCGGCAAGCAATCCTCTGTGGCATTGTTGCAGGTATTGCAATGTTGGTTGTGATTGCAATGATTTTGCAGAGCAAAGCCGTAATCTAAACTTAACCAGCACCCATTCGGGTGCTACTTTGCTGCTGTAGCTCAGTTGGTAGAGCAGAAGACTGAAAATCTTCGTGTCGCAGGTTCGATTCCTGCCGGCAGCACCAAAAAGCATCGGGAAACCGGTGCTATTTTTATACCAAAAATTCGGAAAGGAGTAGCATATGACCATTGAAATCACAGGCACACAGGAAGAAGTAACCGCATTTCTTCACAGCATGGGCGAAACCTACATTGCATTAGAAGAAATGCAGGAACAGGAGGAAGCACATGATTGACCAGAAGTTTTTAGAAAGCCTTGGTGTTACAGATGAAAGTGCGGTGCAGAAGATTACCGAAACTTACACCGCTGACATCAAGGCAGAACAGGACGCTGCGACAGCCACCAAAACACAGCTGGATGAAGCCAACAAGACTATCCAATCTTACAAAGATATGGACATTGACGGCATCCAGCAGTCTGCAGCCGAATGGCAAAAAAAGTATGAGCAGGCAGAGGCAGACCGCAAAGCGAAAGATTACAGCGACCGCCTGGATCAGTTTGTTCAGCAACAGGGCATGACAAATGCCGTGTATGCAGACTATCTAAAACGGCAGTTGCTGGATAAAAAGCTGCAGTTCGATGACAAGGGTGAGCTGATCGGCGGAACAGAGGCGGTGCAGGATTTGAGAAAGACTTGCCCGGATGCATTTTTGCTGAATCCAAATCATCCGGCGGTTGCCCCGACATCACACAGCACACCGCAGGCAATGGATGGTGTCGAGTCTGCCTTTTACGCTATGAACCCAAATTTGAAACACAACTAATGGAGGAATTTACTTATGGCACATGCTTTACAGGAACGATACTCGAAGCTGGTAGACGAAAAGCTGCGTGCGACGCTCGTCACCAAGGACAATCTCATTTTTAACAACCGTTACGAAGGCGACCCGAAAGCCGGTATGGTAAAGGTGCCGGTACGGGACACTGAGGTGGAAGTGAAAAAGTATGACCGGCAGAACGGTGTAGACATTTCTGCTGGTTCTACAACCTATTTCAATCTGCCGATTGACAATGATGAAGCGGTTAATGAAATGATTGACGGTTTTGAAGCAGCTGCTGTGCCGGACGGCATCAAGGCGGAACGGCTGGACAGTGCTGGTTACTCTCTGGGGCTGTCTATGGATACGAAATCTATCCGAGCACTGGAAGAAACAACTGGTATCACAATTGCAACCACGAAGACTGCCTGCACCGACAGTACCGCATATAAGGCAGTTTTGGCTGCGAAACGGACACAGTCCCGAATGGGCGTTCCGAACGATGGACGGCGTTGGCTGATTGCTTCTCCGGAATTTATGGAAGTCCTGCTGTCTGATGACCATTATATCCGGCAGGGTGATTTATCCCAGGAACTGGTACAGTCCGGGGTGGTTGGCAGAATCGCAGGATATAACGTCTTTGAATCCAACAACACGATGTTCGAGGATACTACGATTGTCGGCGGCAAGAAAACCACTACAGAATTCATTTGCGGTCACCCGAACTGGTGCCACCGGGTGCAGGAATGGTCTGTTCCAGTTGCCATCAACAATCTGACAAACAAGTACATCGGATCTTCTGCGGTACAAGGTCGAAAGGTCTATGGGATTGGTATCTCTAAGCCGAAAACCGTCTATGTTAAGCGAACCGAGGTATAAGGATGGCAGTCTATGCAGATTTTCCATACTATCAGGATTTCTACTGCGGCACGGTGTTTACAGATACGGCGGTATTCCGCACGGCTGCCGCCCGTGCGTCTGACTATATCGACAATGTGACCTTCGGGCGGCTTACCGGCAGCGTGCCGGAACCGTTTGCAGAACCTGTCAAAAAATGTGCGTGTGCGTTGGCGGAGGCATTTGAGTTGCAGCGGCAGGTATATGCCAGCACAGACGGCAGCGGTGCAAAAAAGTCCGAAACGCAGCACAATTACAGTGTGACATACAGCACGCCAACAGAAACGCTGACGGCTCTGCTGAGTGGTAAGAGTGTTGCAGATTATCTGTACAGCATTTGTCTGCGGTATTTAGGACGCACAGGGCTGATGTATCGGGGGTGTGATTGATGTTTACGAACTGCGATGCGGTTACAATTTACGAAAAAATAGTTGGTGCAGATGGCTTTCCTGCCTATCTTGCCCATTCCATCCGAATGGTATATTGGGAACAATGCACGGGGCAAACTGCCAATCAAACTGCACAAAAAAGCACAATGACACAAAATCACAGTATTTATCTGGCAATTCCGGCGGCTTCTCTGTCCGACTATTTGCCCAAGCATGGTGATTTGATTGCAAAAGGCATGCGGGATGTTCCTCCGCCGACTGACAGTTATACGGTGATGACGGTTACAGATTGCCGATATGGTTCGGCAGCCGTCCAGCATATCGAGGTGACAGCGACATGACGGAAGTTCAAACGCCACGGGGTGCAGTTGTTACAGTGCAAACTGGCAATGGCAAAACCATTGCAAAACTGGTATGGAATCCAAATTTTGCGAGCAAGTATACAGCAAAATTTGACAAGGTGCAGAAGTTCATTGACAGCGAATGCCTGCGGTATTCCGACAAACTGGTTCCCATGAAGACCGGCATGCTGAAAAAATCCGGTACGCTGGGAACTGTTATCGGCAGCGGAAAGATTCGTTATCTTGCTCCCTATGCCGGTTATCAGTACTACCGAGGACGGGCAACCGGACAGCGGGGACGACTGTGGTTCGAGCGGATGAAACAGGCACACCAAAAAGATATTTTGCGTGGAGCCGGTAAAAAATTGAGAGAGGGTTGATGCATTTGATTGCAGCTGTTCGGGAATGGTTCCGAGCCTGTCCGCTGCTGCGGCAAGATACCGCATTTCAGGTGGACATGTTAGGAGCAGACCCCATAGAATATGAAATTGCACCGCTTTCCTGCAATCCAATTGTAAAGCGGTACACAGACGGTTCTACAATCCGGCAGTTTCAATTTGCCTTTGCCAGCCGGGAGGAATACGGCGGTCAGCAGAATTTGCAGAACACCGCATTCTACGAAAACTTGCAAAACTGGCTGGAAGAACAATCTGACCAAGGCAACTTGCCGGAGCTGCCGAAATGGCAAACACCGCAGGAACTGCAAATTCTTTCCTGCGGGTATATTTATGACACAGGCGACAGCACTGCCATTTATCAAATGGAACTGGTGCTGACCTATTTTCAGGACAGACGATATTTAGGAGGGATTTAAATGGGTGTTGGTATCAATGACAAACATCTTGTAAAACGTTCGGAAAAGTTGTCCTTCATGGAATGCGGGACAACAGAAAAGAAATTCGTGCGAATGGAAGGCTTTACAGACCTGGGATTCAATCACAATGCGAAGGAATACAGCCGACAGTATGTGGATGAAGATACCGAGCGAACTGACACAAGCGGTTATTCCGAAAGCATCAGCTACAAATTCGACCGATACAAGGACAATCCGGTTTTGGAAGAATTGGTGGGAATCACGGAAGAAGAAAAAATCGGGAACGATGCTGTCCGCCGAATTTTGACTGTGGATTTGACCACCGGCAGTGCCATTCCAGGTTCTTCTTCCGACCCGAACAGTGCGGGGCTGGGCAGAATCTGTTCCGGCTATGTGCGGGATTATGCAGTTGTTCCGAACAGCAACGGGGATTCCACGGATTGCATGACATATTCCGGCGATTTCAAATCCAGAGGAAAGAAAACCAAGCTGGCAAAGATTAGCGTGTCCGCAGATGGTCAGACCGCATCCTTTGAAGAATAAGGAGGGATTTCATGCAGGATTTTTGTACCTGGAATGTTCGGGGGCTGAAGATTCCGCTGGATTTGGAAGATGCGGAAACATCGAAAAACTACCAACAGGCAGCAGAATTGCTGAAAGCGTTCGGATCACAGGAACAGCTTTCCAATGAAGCAGAACGGATTCGTGCAGATTGTGCCGTCATCCGTTCTTTTTTTGCTGCCGTGTTGGGAGAAGCCACCACAGATTCCCTCTTTCGGGAAATTCCGGACAACCGCCGGATGTATCTGGATATTTTTGAAGAATTTCTGACGTTTGTTTATCGGCAGACGCTGGCAGCTGCCCAGCGAATGACTACTATCATTCAGCAGTACGCACCGAGGGATTCCAATGAATCTGCTGTATGATGCGTTTCCGAAAACGGTGCAGGTGGATGGCGTTTCGTATGCTGTCTATACCGATTTTCGGAACTGGCTGCGATTCTTTGATATGATGGCAGATGATGCATACACAACAACAGAAAAGGTTTTGACAAGCATGCGGTGGTTCCGAGAACAGCCACCGCCAAACTTGATTGGTGCATATGAAGCCCTGCTGCAATTTGCAAGCCGGTCAGATGCTCCGGGGGAAGAACAGGAATCGGAGGACAGCCATCTGCCGCAAAAGCCCTGCTTTTCCTGGTCTTTTGACAGTGCCTATGTGTTAGGAGCGTTTCAGCAGTGTTATCAGTGGAATTTACGGACAATTCCCTTTTTGCACTGGTATCATTTTTTGGCATTGTTTGAGGCTCTGCCGGATGATACACCATTGAAAAAACGCATCGGCTACCGCAGCATCAATACCGCATCCATCAAAGATAAAACACAGCGAATGGAACTGGAAAAGCTACAACGCAGGATTGCCATTCCATGCGATCCCCTGTCGGCAGAACAGGTTGGAGCATTTTTCTGATTAGGAGGGAAACAGTATGCCACAGGCAGACGGCAGCTTATTATTTGATTCAAAATTTGACTTAGCAGGATTTGAAGTCGGCGTAAATATGGCATCGGATATCGTTTCCGGTATCGGAGAAAAGCTGAAAGGACTTGCTTCTTCTGTCCTGCAAACCGGTATGGATTTTACTGCATCCATGTCCGAAGTACAGGCGTTATCCGGAGCGACTGGAAAAGAACTGGAAGCCCTGACAGAAACAGCAAAAGAATACGGTGCCAGCACACAATTCACAGCATCGGAATCCGCACAGGCACTGAAATATATGGCGTTGGCTGGATGGGATACCCAGCAAATGACCGCCGGACTGCCGGGTATTTTGAGCCTGGCAGCCTCTTCCGGCATGGAACTGGCACAAGCCAGCGACATCGTAACCGACTATCTTTCCGCCTTTGGCATGGAAGCAGAACAATCCGCCTATATGGCGGATTTGCTGTCTTATGCACAGGCAAACAGCAACACCACAGTGGAACAGCTTTCCGGTGCTTACAAGAACTGTGCTGCCAATATGCACGCTGCCGGACAATCCGTAGAAACGACAACGGCTCTGCTTGCAATGATGGCAAATCAGGGTTTTAAAGGAGAAGAAGCCGGTACAGCTCTGTCAGCAGTGGTACGGGATTTGTCGGATAAAATGCAGCTGGCAGACAGCAAAATGATGCAGAGCAACCAGTCCCTGAAAGGCACGGCGGACTATATCGAAAATCTGTCTGACCTGCAGGGGCAATATGTTGTGACTGTTGGAAATACTGCGGTTGCTGTTTCGGATGCAAACGGCAATTATCGGCAATTGACAGACATCTTGAAAGACATGGAAAAGGCAACCGGTACCATGTCAGAAACAGAACGAACAGCCGCCTTGCAAAGCACACTGACTGCGGACAGCATCAAGGGGGTCAACGTCATGCTGAATGCCGGTGTGCAGAATGCAGAAGATTTTGCGGTTGCACTGCAAAACTCGACCGGAACCGCAGAAGCTTCAGCGGAAACCATGCAGGACAATATCAAGGGAGACCTTGCCAGCCTCTCTTCTGCCTTTGAAGGGTTACAGTTAAATGTCTTTGACGAGATGAAAGCCCCCATTCGGGAAGTTCTGCAAACATTGACCGAAACATTGCAGGACAGCAGAACGCAAAAAGCAGCAAGTGAATTGGGCAAAGTGCTGGCGGACATGGCGAAAACACTGGCAAATCATCTGCCGGATGCAATCTCGCTGGTTTCTGACCTTGTAAAGAAACTGTGGGATAACAAAGGGGTAATTGCCGGAATCACTGCCGTAGTTGCGGCAGGAAAAGGAATCTCCACAGCCACTACTTCTGTAAAATTACTGGGAACAGGGCTTTCCAATGTGGTAAAATTCGCAGGCGGTTCTTCTCAGGCGTTGAACGGCATCTCTGCTGCGATGCGTGGGCTCAATGTTGCAGGCGTTCTTGCAACGGTTGTTTCTGGACTGATCACTATAAAAAAGGTGCATGAAGAAACAACCCGGAAAATGTACGATGACATTTATGAAGTTTCTGACGCCGTGAAAAAAGCAACCGAAACAGCAGAACAAAGTATTGATGATTTTCACGAACGGATGCAGGAAAATCAAACGGAATTGCTGGATACCGATTCCGAACTGGAACGCATACAGGAACTGAAACAAAAGCTGGAAGAATTGGTCAATTCAGATGGCACGGTAAAAGCTGGTCACGAAGAAGAAGTAAAGGGCATTTTAGAGCAAATCAATGCGTATGCCGGTACTTCCTATGATGTTCTGGACGGCGTTCTTACCAAAAATGGAGAGGTTATCACCGATTTCAAAAAGACATCCGCTGAATTGGACACGCTGATTGAAAAACAGCATGCACAGGCAGTTTTAAGTTCCTTTGAAGACGATTACACTCAGGCACTGCAAGACCAGACGGAAAAAACACAGGAACTTGCCAGAGCCAGAAAAGAATACAACGATGCCTTGCTTACATACAACACCATGCAGGCGGAAAACGACCAGGCAAATGCGATGCATATGAATGCCCCCTATGATGCAACAGCAATGGCAGAGGCAAAAAAAGATTTGGAGGAACATGCAGAAGCAGTTCGGACTTTGACACAGGATTTTAACAACTGTACAACGACGATTGAAAACTATGAAGCAGCACTTGCAGGGGTAAAAAACGGTGATTACAGCCAATTAGAAACGCTGCGGCAAATGGCGGAAGAACCCATTCAGACGGCAGAAACAGCAGCAAGTATTGATGACCTGAAAGCACAGTATCAGGATTTATCTGGAGTCTATGAAGAAATGCTGCAGATGAAAGCAGAAGGATTTTCCATTGATGATGACGCTTTACAGGCAACCAAAGCAAAATTATCCGCTGCTATCATCGAATTGGGCAAAGCGACCGGCATTGATGGCGGTGAGGTCAGCGGAGAACAATTCATGCAGGCGTTGCGAGACTCTACGCTGTCTGCATCGGAACAAGTAGAGGCAATCAAGACTTTTATGCGGACAGAAGGGGACGACCTTGGGAATAATTTCGCACAGAGCCTTGCAGAAAGTCTGGCGAGTACCAATAACTTTGGGATGGTCATGAACGCTGCACAGATTTTGGCAGGCAGCGTCCCAAGCGTGACAAGAAATCTCTGGGGGATTCATTCGCCGTCAAAAGTTGCAAGAGGTTTATCAGAATACTGGAATGCCGGACTTGCAGAAGGCTTGCTCTCAAACGCCGGTCTGGTACAGCAAGCAGCTGCTACTTCTGCCAATGGTGCAATTGATGCAACAACGGATTTATTTTCTGACCCGATTCAGATGGACGTTGCACCAACGCTTGTTTCAAGAACACTGGACATCATGAATGCACGAACCCCTGTCCCTACCAATGGTACAATTGACACAAAAACAAATCTATTTTCCAACCTGATTCAAACGGACATTGCACAAATGCTTGTTCCAAAAGCATTGGGCATCATGAATGCACAGGGTGCAGCAGCTATTTCGGCATATAGTCCCGTATTGCAACAGGCGTATGCAGCCCCTACAGCGGCAAGCACATCAACCGCCGTTCCGTCCAGTTCTCAACCGCAGGGTGACATCATCA
>CABQIF010000017.1 GCA_902464115.1 uncultured Ruminococcus sp.
CAAATTCCTGCACGGGTGGTACATACGATTCTTCTGGCTGCGTATATTCTTGCACAGGTGGTGTATACGGTTCTTCCGGCTGAGCAAATTCCTGCACGGGTGGTACATACGATTCTTCTGGCTGCGTATATTCTTGCACTGGCGGCATATACGCTTCTTCTGGCTGCGTATATTCTTGCACGGGTGGTGTATACGATTCTTCCGGCTGGGCAAATTGCTGCTTGGACGGTTTTTCTTTTTTCTTCCGTGCCTTTTTCTGCTTTTTCGGCTTTTGTACCGGAGTTGGTTCAACTGGTTCTGGTTCTGTGATAATTGGTGGTTCTTCCGCCTGTACAGGTTCTTGCACAGGTGGCATATAGGACGTTTCCGGTTGCACCGGCTCTTCCTGCACGGGTGGCATATATGATTCTTCCGGCTGTGCGGATTCCGGTAAAGATGGCGTTTCTTTTTTCCACCATTGCCACCATTTTTTCTTTTTCGGCTTCTGTTCCGGAGTCGATTCAAGCGGTTCTGATATTGTCGAAACCGTTACTTCTTCCTGTACAGGTTCTTGTACAGGCGGTGTGTACGGCTTTGGCTCTTCCACCTTTTGTACAGGCGGTGCATACGGCTTTGGCTCTTCCACTTTCTGCACAGGCGGTGTATACGGCTTCGGCTCTTCCGCCTTTTGTACAGGTGGTGTATAGGGCTTCGGCTCTTCCACTTTCTGTACCGGCGATGTATATGGCTTTGGCTCTTCTACCTTTTGTACAGGCGATGTGTAAGGCTTTGGCTGTTCCACCTTTTGTACAGGTGGTGTGTAAGGCTTCGGCTGTTCCACCTTTTGTACAGGTGGTGTATACGGCTTTGGCTCTTCCACCTTTTGTACAGGCGATGTGTAAGGCTTCGGCTCTTCCACTTTCTGTACAGGTGGTGTATACGGCTTTGGCTCTTCCACCTTTTGTACAGGTGGTGTATACGGCTTTGGCTCTTCTACTTTCTGCACAGGCGGTGTGTAGAACTTTGATTGCGGTTCTACTGGCTGCCGATACGCATCCGCAGGCTCTGGATAACGCGGCGGTACTGCATGATTGACCTGCGGAACTCGTTTCTTCCCAGAAAACCATCTTTTCGCAACAGGCTGCTTTTTCTCCTGCTGTTGCTTTTGCTGCTTTTCCTGTTGTTTTGCAGGACTGGTCAGCAGCGTTTCAAACGCATGCGAAATTGGCTGTTTTTTCTGTGGCTGCTGTTGTTCCGCCTTTAAGGCAGCAACTGCCGCAGCTGCTTCCGCTTCTGCCTTTGCAACTGCCTCCTGAGCCTCTCGCAAGGTTTCCTGCAAGGTCTGTGTTGGCGTAATTGCCGGAAATGTTTCCGTCTTTGCCTTTCGCCACTCTGGTTCTGGTTCTGTCAGCGATTCTCGCTGATAAGATTGCTCGGTACGTTTCTTGGGCTTCCGACTTTTCTGTGCCTGCTTCTTCTCTTTGGCACGGGTGGAATCCTGCATTTCCTGAATCGCTGGCTGATATGCCGGCTGCTCCGGCTTCTGTTTAGATTCTGGCGATTCCAATAAAACTGCACCATCATAATCTGAAATATGATCGCTCTTCGGATTCGGTGTGGTCTGCGGACGAATCGCAGGAGAACGAACAAACGACACCTTTGGACGCATGAGTTCCAGCGTCTGGAATGCAGCCGTTCGGCTCTCTTCTACATCGGTTCGCCGCTGATAGCGATTCTGTTTGATTTGATTGATATTTGCCGCCATTTCAGAACGGTAAGGAGAATACGGGGTACGCTGTCTGGTACGGCTGGATGCATAAGAATACGCCTCCGCAGATGCTTCGGTACTCGGTGGTACATTTCTTCTGCCGGCGGCATGATTCAACATTTTTTGTGTTTCCAACTTTCCGGACGGAGATTCTTTTTTCCCTTTCGTTGCTTCGTCGGACTGATATTCTTTTAAAATTTCCTCAACGGAAAATTTTTGATTTGCCATATTTTGCTGTTACACTCCTTTAAAGCAGGGGATTGCAGAACGGCAGATTCTGCAACTTATGGTTTTCCGGATGGATTCCGCCGCTGCCGCACTGCCTCATACATAAAAATGCTGGCTGCAACGGATGCATTCAGGGAATTGACTTTTCCGTACATCGGCAGGCTGAGCAGCTGGTCGCAGTGTTCCCGCACCAGTCGACCCATGCCATTTCCCTCTGAGCCGATGACAAACGCTGTGCCATCCCGAAAATCTGTCTGCGTATAATCCGTTCCGGCAGCATCTGTTCCGTAGATCCAAATACCATTTTGCTTGAGTTCTTCCATGGCTGCCACCAAATTGGGGACTCTCGCCACTTTCACCCAGCTGACTGCACCGGCAGAGGTCTTTGCAACGGTTGCATTCAACGATGCACTTCGCCGTTTTGGAAGGATGATACCATGAAAGCCTGCCGCCTCTGCGGTTCGCAAAATTGCACCCAAATTGTGCGGATCCTGAATTTCATCGCAAATCAGCAGCAGCGGTTTTTCGCCTTTTTCCGCAGCATATTCCAAGATTTCTGCAATGCTGGCATAGGTTGCACAAGCACCATCTGCCACAACACCCTGATGGGTCTGGCGGGTCATCTGGGATAACCGAGCATCTGAAACAATTTTCACTGGAATGCCCTGATCGGCTGCCAGCTGTGCAATCTGTCCTAAAATGCCCTGTTTTCCGCTCATATAAATCGTATCTAACGGCGTACCGCTCTTCAAAGCCTCCATGACCGGATTTCTTCCGGCAATGCGGTTTTCTTCTTCCTGTGGGGCAGCGGTACGGTTTCTTGGTTGTCTTTCCGGCTTCATCTAAATTTCCTCAGTCCTCTTCTGGTGTAAATGCCAGCCGGACATCCTCTTTTTTCCGGCTGGTAAATTTCAAAAATGAATAAAAGTCATGGCAGAATACCATGACTTTTATTATAGCATGTTTCCAAAAAAAGTACAAGGTCTTTTTTCTGGTTTTCATAAAGTTTTTGCGGAAATGGAAAATTTTCTGCAACCGTTGATTCTGAAATTTTACAGGACTGCAAAACAAACCGCACACGCTGCCGCTGCTGAGAGCACCGCACTGCAAAACAGTGGCAATGTCCGCTTCCAGAACGGCGGCAACGGGTTCGGTTCTAATTCCTGCAAATACTCTCTGGCGGCTGCCTGTGCAAGCTCCGGCGGCAGCTGTGTGATGCCCGGACGGAGATAAAAAATTGCCTTTTCAAAATACGCACTGTCCGGCTGATGCACTTCAATCACTTTTTTATGAACCCCTTTTACCATGTTGCAATTCCTCCTGTATGATTGGATTTACCATCAGTATGAACCACATTCCGACAGTTTAAACCATCGAAAAAAAGAAATCCCGTACAGAATGGAATCTGCACGGGAAAATCTGAATCTGGCACCCCCTACCGGAATCGAACCGATGACCAATTCTTAGGAGGAATTTGTTATATCCACTTAACTAAGGGGGCAACGATGTTATTATAGCATATCTGCAAAAAAATTGCAACCATCATTTTTACCCCGTAATTTTCCGGAGAATTTGCGTTCTACTCTTGCATCTTTCCGCTTTTTTCGGTATAATAGAGAAAAGAACGCTCAGGAGAAAGAGGAGAAGTACCATGAAAAACGGGTTTTTCCCGATTGCCTGTGCAACGCCCCCCCTACGGGTGGCAGATTGCACCTATAACGCCGAGCAAATCATTTCCCTGACCAGAGAAGCTGCAAAAAACGGCAGTAAACTGGTCGTCTTTCCGGAACTTTGCATAACCGGATACACTTGCGGTGATTTGTTCCTTCAGCAAATTCTATTAGACGGTGCGTTGCAAGCACTGCGTACCATTTTGAAAGAAACCAGTGACCTTTCCTGTATTTGTATAGTTGGTCTGCCCATCCGGCACGCCGGAGCACTCTATAACTGTGCAGCGGTCTGCTATCAGGGTTCTGTATTGGGCATCGTTCCAAAGCAGCATCTGCCCAACTACGGAGAATTTTACGAACAGCGTCACTTTACCCCTGGTATACCAGCAGACGGCAAGACGTTCTGGCAAGCAGATGGCATTGCTCCCTGCCCGTTCGGAGCACAACAGCTGTTCCAGTGTGCAGAAGCACCAGATTTCACCTTTGGCGTGGAACTCTGCGAAGATGTCTGGGTTGCAGATACGCCTTCCGTTGCAATGGCTCGGATGGGTGCAACGCTAATTGTCAATCTCTCATGCAGCGATGAAATCATTGGAAAAGCTGCTTACCGCCGTACCATTTTGCAGGCAAAATCCGGCAGCCTGTTCTGTGCCTATGCGTATACAGATGCTGGCATGGGCGAGTCCACACAGGATATGGTCTTTGCCGGACACAACTTGATTTTAGAAAACAGTACAATTCTGGCAGAATCCAAGCTGTTTTCAGATGGTCTGCTCTATGCAGAGCCGGACTTGCAGCGAATGGCAGCAGAACGGCAGCGTTCCAACTCGTTCCAGCCGTTGCCGCTGACAACGGTCTGCACAAGATTTTCCATGCCGCTGACAGAAACTGCCCTGCATCGCTTTTTCTCTCCGACACCGTTTGTGCCTGCCGGAGCAGCAGAACTTTCGGAACGCTGCGAAACCATTTTGACGTTGCAGGCAACTGGTCTGGCAACCCGTCTACGGCACATCGGCTGCAAAACGGCAGTGGTTGGCTTATCTGGCGGACTGGATTCCACATTGGCACTCATTGTCATGGTGCATGCTTTCGACCTGTTGGGGCTGCCAAGAAGCGGAATGTTAGCAGTTACAATGCCCTGCTTTGGTACGACAGACCGTACTTATCAGAACGCTTGCCGTCTGGCAGAAGCCTATGGGGCAACTCTGCGAGAAATTCCGATTCAAAAGAGTGTTCGACAGCATTTTGCTGACATTGGTCAAGACGAATCCGTTCACGATGTCACCTATGAAAACAGTCAGGCAAGAGAACGGACACAAGTCCTGATGGATCTCGCAAACCAGTGCGGCGGGATTGTTGTTGGCACGGGTGACCTCTCAGAATTGGCTCTGGGCTGGGCAACCTACAATGGCGACCATATGAGTATGTATGCTGTCAACGCCTCCATTCCAAAGACATTGGTACGCTATCTGGTACAGTATGAAGCCAGCAAAACACCGGAAGCACTCCGTGCCGTCCTGCTGGATGTTTTAGATACGCCCGTCAGTCCGGAACTGCTGCCGCCAGAACCAGACGGTACGATTGCACAGAAAACAGAAGATTTGGTTGGCCCTTATGAGTTGCATGACTTCTTCCTGTATTATGTGCTGCGATTTGGATTTACGCCATCTAAAATTTATCATCTGGCACAAAAAGCACTGGGTGGAAAATATGAAACAGCGGTCATCTTGAAGTGGCTTCGCAGTTTTTATCGGCGGTTTTTCTCTCAGCAGTTCAAGCGTTCCTGCCTGCCAGATGCTCCGAAAGTCGGCAGCGTTACCCTCTCCCCAAGAGGCGACTGGCGAATGCCAAGCGATGCCTGCCGGACACTGTGGCTGGCAGATCTGGAACAGCTGTAATTTTTGTTTCTTCGTTGCAATCGCAACTTTGATTTTATTTTCACATCAGAAAGGAAGTATCCCAAATGACTTACAAAGAAGAATTTATCCGGTTTATGGTGGACTGTGGCGTTTTGACGTTCGGTTCGTTTACCCTCAAGAGCGGCAGACAAGCCCCATATTTCATCAATACCGGCAACTATAAAACCGGCAAGCAGCTGGCTCAGCTCGGCAAATACTATGCTGCCTGCATGAAAGAACACGGACTGAACCCAGACACCCTGTTTGGTCCTGCTTACAAGGGCATTCCGCTTGCAACGAGTGCAGCTGTTGCTCTGGCAACCGAATACGATCAGGAAGTCGGCTACTGCTTCGACCGGAAAGAAGTCAAAGACCACGGCGAAGGCGGCATGTTTGTCGGCAAGAAGCTGGCTGATGGTGACAAGGTTGTCATCATCGAAGACGTTATGACCTCCGGCAAGGCAATGGCAGAAGTTTACCCGAAGCTGACGGGTGCAGCAAAGGTGGACATCATCGGCATGGTCATCACGGTAGACCGGATGGAAAAGGCATTGCAGGGCAATCAGTCTGCCGTTCAAACTGTCTATGAAACCTATGGCGTTCCGGTTTATGCGATCGTCAACATGGAAGACATCATTGCAGCCATTCAGAACGATGTCATTCCGGGGAAGGAATATCTGGATGCTATGCTGGCATATCGGGAACAGTATGGCGTAACAGCATAACATTCTCCCCATCTCGAACCAACAGAATGCCCCTTTTCTGCACGGACAAAGGGGCATTTTTCTATCATCCCTTTGAAATTTGAAAAAGGAGGCATTCATTCTTTGGCAAAACAACACTGGAAAGGCAGCGTCCTATTAGCACCTGTTCCACCGGTACTGGTTAGCTGTGGAACAATGGAACACCCCAATATCTTAACAATTGCATGGACAGGGGTTCTGAACACGCATCCGCCTATGGTTTCTATTTCTGTCCGTCCCACTCGCTATTCTTACCCGATTCTCATGGAACAACGAGAATTTGTCATCAACCTGCCGACTTCTGCGATGTGTCGGGAAACGGATTTCTGCGGCTGCCGGAGCGGAAAAGATATTGATAAATTTCAAGCCTGTCATTTTACCCCAGAACCAGCACAAACCGTTTCTGCTCCGCTGATTGCAGAATGTCCGATCAGTCTGGAATGCAAAATTCAATCCACACAACTGCTCGGCACACATGAATTGATGCTGGCAGAAATTACAGCAGTCAACGTAGAAGAACGCTATGTGGACAGCAAAGGCAAGTTGAATTTACAACAAATGGGGCTGCTCGCCTACGCTCATGGGGAATATTTCTCGCTGGGCAGAAAATTAGGCGATTTTGGATATTCCGTCCGCAAGAAGAAAAAAGTTCCAAAACGAAACGGAACGCCCAAGCGTCCCCCATCCGGAACAAAAAAATGATGACCATTCGTCCTTATCAACCAGAAGATTGTGCCACGCTGGCAAGTTTATTCTTTCACACAGTACACACCATCAATGCAGCGGATTATTCCACAGAACAGTTACAAGTATGGGCAACTGGAACGGTTGACCTTGCCGCATGGAATACCGCTTTTCTGGCACATATCACAAACATTGCGGAAATTGAAACAACCATTGTGGGCTTTGCAGACCGCACCCGTTCCGGCTATCTCGACCGCCTATTTGTCCACCACCAATATCAGCGGATGAGTGTTGCAACTGCACTTTGTGATGCACTGGAAGCCGATTTTTCCGGAGTAATTACCACACAGGCTTCTATCACTGCAAAACCATTTTTTGAACAGCGGGGATATCGGGTGCTCTGTTCCCAGCAAGTGGAACGGCAAGGTGTTTTTCTCACCAATTACCGCATAGAAAAACGCATTCTCCCCGAAAAATCCCCACAGAACGGAGTGACTTTATCATGACAGACCGTTTAAAACAACAGCTGGATTTCATCCTAGAAATCGACCAGGAAAAAAATATTCTCCGGCAAACCCACCTTTCCCACCATGGCAGACGAGAAAACGATGCGGAACACGCTTGGCATATGACCATTATGGCATACCTGCTGAAAGAATACGCCAATGAACCCATCGACATCGCAAAAGTGATGATGATGTGCCTGCTGCACGATGTGGTAGAGATCGACGCCGGCGACACCTACGCTTATGATGAAGTTGGCAAGCAGACCCAGCAGGCACGGGAAGCCGCTGCAAAAGAACGCATTTATTCGCTCCTGCCGGACGACCAGAAACAGGAATTACAGGCACTGTTTGACGAATTTGAAGCCCGGCAGACCCCTGAATCTAAATTTGCCCGTGCCATGGACAACTTACAGCCGCTCCTGCTCAACGACAGCAATCAGGGCAGCGACTGGAAAGAACATACTGTCACGGCAGAACAGGTCTACCAGCGGCAGAATCAAACGAAAGATGGTTCAGAAATCCTCTTTAATCTAACCGACCAGATTCTCCAAAAAAACATTGCAGACGGAAATCTGCCAGATGCCGTTCCGAAAATCTCGTAATTTTGCACAAAAATCAATTGACAACCGCACACAGATTATGCTATAATAGAAAAAGCAGTGAAATTTCCCTGCCTTTCCATGAAAAAAATTTTTAAATTACCGTTGAAAAGGAGTAACCCCTCATGGCAAAAACAATTGATGAAATCGTAGCAGAAGCAAAAAGCGGCTTAACCGGTGAAAGCAATGTCGATATGGTTCATCTGGAACATATCGTAGAAGAATATGCTGGCACAGAAATCGGAAAAGAAGTGGAAAGCCGGATGTCCGACCTTGCTTATGAAATTCTTCCAGATGAGAAAAAAGAAAAAATTGCAAAAATGCTGTATATTGACGGCAAACGGATGGACAAGGTTTTCGCAGAAGCCGTTGAACTGGTCAACCAGAAAAAAACCAAGGAAGCTTTCAAGCTGACCGAAGCCCTCTATACAAAGATCTGCATCAACTTCCGGGAAACGGAAGAACAGTTGTACTTGAGCATGCGGAACACGCTGGAACATCAGCTGTATCTGTTCTTCTATCATCCGTCTAAGAAACTGGTTCGTGCTCCGTTTGACCTGTGTGCAATGGTGATGCTGCACGGCTATGTACTGCTGGATCTCGGCAGAGCAGAGGAAGCTGTTTCCGTTCTGGAAGATGCGATTCGCTACAATCCGCTGAATCCAGACCCGTATTTTGAAATGGCAGAATGCTATAAGTATCTGAAGCAGCCGGAAGATTTGCTCGGCGTAACCAAGGAAACCCTTGCCGTTGCCACTACACCGGTAACACTCTCCAGATGCTATTGCAATCTCGGTTACTACTGCATTGAAAAGAAAGACTATGACAGTGCCGTTTGCTTCTATTATGAAAGCTTGATCTATGCCGACCATCCGGGCGTACAGGCAGAATTACACCACATTCACACCATCACCCAGAAAAAGATTGTTCCGCCGACCAGAGAAGAAGTCAACAAGGCATTTGAAAAGTACGGCATGGAACCGGGTGCAAGCAAGGAAGTGGTTGGTGTTGCTGCCGCTCTGGCAAAGGAAGCCATCGAAAAGAAAGACCTGTCCGGCTCACAGTTCTATCTGCTTGTTGTTTACAGCCTGACCAATGACCCAGAAGTGAAGGAACTGCTGGAAAAGGTTTCCCCGAAGAAAAAGGCTGCCAAAACAGAAGCAGGTGAAAAGCCGATCACACAGACCAAATAATCCCGTTTCTACACAAAAAGGAGTGGTGAAATGGGCGATTGGATTGGATTCAGCATCATACTGCTTTTCTCCATTGGTTGTTATGTGCTATCTGGATTCTTCCTGCACGGAAAAGGTGCATGTTTGATTGCCGGATATAACACCATGTCCAAAAAAGAACAAGAACAATACGACCAGAAAAAGCTTTGCCGCTCTGCTGGCTACGGCACGCTCATCATCGGAATGGCATTGACTTTGCTATCGTGTGTGATTCTGCTGACAGAAATCATTCCCGTTCTGCCGGAATGGATGCTAACCGCTGGTTACATCGGCTCTTGCAGCATTGTAGCACTGGTTGTGTTGGGCTGTTTGCTGTTCAGCAATACCAAAGCAAAAAAATAATCAATCGTGTCCGCAGTCGTGCGGAACATCAGGAGGACTTACCATGGAACAATGGGATATTTACGATGAAAACAAACAGAAAACCGGACGGACGATGAACCGCAATGACTGGAATATGCAGCCGGGCGATTTTCACCTGACGGTACTGGGCGTATTACGCCGTCCAGATGGTACTTACCTGATTACCCGCCGCAGAATGGACAAAGAATGGGCACCGGGCTGCTGGGAAGTACCGGGCGGCGGTGTTCGTGCCGGAGAATCTGCCGAAGATGCTGTAAAACGAGAAATCTTAGAAGAAACTGGCGTGGATGTTTCTAACGCAGATGGCGGCTATGTTTTCTCCTACAAGCGAGTAAATCCAGAAGAGAAAAACAACTATTTTGTTGACATCTTCCGCTATACCATGGATATTCCGGATTCTGCTGTACATACACAGAAACGGGAAGTCATGGAATATGCGTTTGCAACGCTGAAACAGATTCAGGAATACGGAAAACAAGGCGTATTCCTGCACTACGACAGCATCAAGCAGGTATTTACCGACTAATTTTATATTCACAACAACCATACAAAAAACGGACAGGATGACGATTTCATGCCATCTTGTCCGTTTTTCTGTCTATTTATAAAATCTCTGCTAAAATCGCATTGGATACCAGACACCCTTGTGGGGTCAATGCCACACGATCATCCAAAAATTCTACCAGCCCACCAGCTGCATACCGCTGTAACTTTTGCAGCTGTTCCGGATGCAGCCAGCTGCATGGAATTCCCTTCCGCAGCCGCAGCCCCAGCAAGATCTGTTCTTCTCGGGTACAAGGGTTGTCATCTTCCAATGCTGTCGGCTGGGTTGCTGCCGCACAGAACGCCTGCAAATCCGAGGGCACATAAAACCGCTTTCCACCATAGCAGGAATGGGCAGATGCCCCAAACCCCAAATACGGTTCACAGTTCCAATACTTGCAGTTATGCCGGCTCTCATAGCCTGCTTTTGCAAAGTTGGAGATTTCATATTGCAAGAAACCAGCTGCTTGTAAGGTTTCCACCGTCTGCAAATAAAAATCTGCGGTTGTATCTTCATCCGGCAGCTGCTGCACCCAGTTCATGGATGCAAACGGTGTTTCCGGCTCTACTTTTAACAGATAAGCTGAAATATGCTGAATGGGTAAGGCTGTCAAT
Organism: uncultured Ruminococcus sp.; assembly: GCA_902464115.1. Taxonomy (GTDB): domain Bacteria; phylum Bacillota; class Clostridia; order Oscillospirales; family Ruminococcaceae; genus Ruminococcus_C. The sequence goes on from CABQIF010000017.1 coordinate 10,829, forward strand.
TGTGTCAAAGTATCCTGTAATTCTGCTGTTGTCTGTTTGGGCAATGCCAACATGACATCGCAGGACAGATTCTGAAATCCGGCTGCTGCTGCCTGCTCTACTGTTTCGATTGCGGTTTTGGCATCATGCAGCCGTCCCAAGCGTTTCAACTGCACATCAGAAAGCGACTGCACACCAATGGAAAGCCGATTGATGCCAATTTCTCGCAGCTGCCGCAGTGTTTCACGATTGACCGTTGCCGGATTGCATTCCAATGTAATTTCGGGCTGCTGGAGAGAAACCGTTTCAGAAATCGTCTGCAAAATCTTCTCCAACAGAGAAACAGGCAGCAGGGACGGCGTTCCGCCACCAAAATAAATCGTATCTACTGGCAAATCGGTTTGCATCTGCCGCAAGAACCGACAAAGAGCCATTCCATACTGTTCGATTCGCTCTGCTGTCTGCGGAACGGAATAGAAATCACAATAGGGACACTTCCGCACGCAAAACGGAACGTGAATATAAATCCCCAGCGTGGATTCACTCGGCATCGTTCCGCACCACTTTGGTCAACGGACAGAAAAATGCATCAAATAGCATCGAAAGCAGCCATGCTACTATAATCGTTCCTGCCATAATCAAATATGCCTTGGCATCGCTACTTTCAATGAAATAGGTTACAAATACAATGATAATTGCAACCACCATCAGCACCATCCGGACAATGGCAGAGGTTTTGCCGTTGACGACCCGTCTGCCGCAGGCTTTGCAGACTCTGCCTTTGGTGTTCATGTTGCCGGCAAGGGCTTTGGTCAGGGGATTAAAAGACTTTTTGCCACAATAAGGGCAATCATAAATCGAATGTTTTTCCGCCATAAGAGTTCCTTTCTCTATTATTCTTCATCCAGTTTCAGCACGCTCATGAAAGCTTCCTGCGGAACTTCTACTGTACCCAGCTGCCGCATCCGCTTCTTGCCTTCCTTTTGCTTCTCCAGCAGCTTCTTCTTTCTGGTAATGTCACCGCCGTAGCACTTCGCCAAGACATCCTTCCGCATTGCCTTAATCGTTTCTCTTGCGATAATCTTTCCGCCAATGGCTGCCTGTACTGGTACTTCAAACAGCTGCCGTGGAATGTTTTCCTTCAGCTTTTCCACAATCTTTCTTGCCCGTTCATACGCCTTATCCTTGTGAATGATAAACGACAGAGCGTCAATTACATCGCCATTCAGCAGAATATCCAGCTTGACCAGCTGAGAAGCTGCATAACCCGTCACTTCATAATCAAAAGATGCATAGCCTTTTGTACGAGATTTCAACACATCAAAGAAATCATATACAATTTCATTCAGCGGCAAGTGATACTTCAATGATACACGGGTATCATCCAAATACTGCATATCCAGAAATACCCCACGCCGATTCTGGCACAGTTCCATAACGTTGCCTACATAGTCCGGCGGTGTCAGGATTTCTGCCTTCACCATCGGTTCTTCTGCCAACTGAATCAAAGCTGGGTCTGGATAGTTGGTCGGGTTGTCAATCATCTCTACATCCCCGTTTGTCATCGTAACCCGATAAATAACAGATGGTGCAGTGGTAATCAAGTCTAGATTATATTCCCGTTCCAGCCGTTCCTGAATGATTTCCATATGCAGCAATCCCAGGAATCCACAACGGAATCCAAAGCCCAGTGCAATGGAGGTTTCCGGTTCAAAGGACAGCGACGCATCATTCAGCTGCAACTTCTCCAGTGCTTCCCGCAAATCGCCATACTTTGCACCATCTGCCGGATAGATACCAGAGAACACCATTGGATTGACTTTCCGATAACCCGGCAGCGGTTCTGCACAAGGATTGTCTGCCAGTGTCACCGTGTCACCAACTTGTGTATCGCCAATGCTCTTAATGGAGGCGGACAGATAGCCAACTTCGCCGGCAGAAAGCTGTCCAACATTCACCAACCGTTTTGTATCCATATAGCCAGCTTCTACAATGGTAAATTCTGCACCGGTTGCCATCAGGCGAATGGTATCGCCGACTTTCACCGTTCCCTCTTTGACACGAATATAAATCACAACGCCCTTATAGGCATCATAATAGCTGTCGAAAATCAGGGCTTTCAGCGGTGCGTTCGGGTCGCCATTTGGGGCAGGAATATCCGTGACAATGCGTTCCATCACTTCGCCGATGTTGATGCCCTCTTTGGCGGAAATCCGTGGAGCATCCATTGCTGGAATTCCAATGACGCTTTCAATTTCCTGACAAACCCGTTCCGGGTCAGCTGCCGGCAGGTCAATCTTATTGACAACTGGAACGACTTCCAAATCATGTTCAATTGCCAGATAGGTATTTGCCAAGGTCTGAGCCTCAATGCCCTGCGAAGCATCGACAACCAGAATTGCCCCCTCACAGGCTGCCAGACTTCTGGATACTTCATAGTTAAAGTCCACGTGTCCCGGCGTATCAATCAGGTTAAACACATACGTTTTCCCGTCTTTTGCCTTGTAATTCAGGCGGACAGCACGGGCTTTGATGGTAATGCCCCGTTCCCGTTCGATGTCCATATTGTCCAGAATCTGTTCTTCCATGTCCCGCTTTGCAACCGTAAAAGTCTGTTCGAGAATCCGGTCTGCCAGTGTGGATTTTCCGTGGTCAATATGGGCGATAATGCAAAAATTCCGAATTTGTTCCATGCTATTTGATTCTCCTTGTCGTTGGTTCAGCGAATGCCTTTGCAGTGTGCCAGCTTTTCTTGCAGGCACGCCATGACTTGCACGTCATCATTTGGCTGAAATGCATTCCGCTTTAAAATATAAGTGCTGTTCGTGGATTTTACATACAGGAAAAAATAAGTGTCATCCTGTAAAAATCGAGTAATATCCGTATAGGGCAACTGCAAATCTCTGCCATCTGGAATGCCTTCATCCCGAATTTTCAGCATCTGTGGCTGAAAATAATAGTGATTGATGAGCGGTGCAGACGAATTGCAGAGCTGCTGCGTGACTTGTTTCAATACTTTTTTGTTGCTCCAGATGGGCATGATCAGCAAAAATCCGGCAACCAGTGCACAGAATAGAATCCCATAGAAATAGCTTTGTATCCATGTTCCGATTACAAACAAATAGCCGATTTGCCAAATTGCACCCAGTAAAAAAAGTCCGGCAATGAGATAACGGGCAAGTTGCCCATGTTTATTCATTGCCTTTTGCATTGCCATCACAGCCGGCACTGTGACTTCTGTTTTATTTTCCAGTATCATTGTGCACACTCCTTTCGGGTTCTGTGATTGTTATTATAGCACATTTTCCCGTTTCTTGTAAAGTATCAATCACAAATCTGCGTTCAGCGGTAATCACACTTTTCACATTGAATCATTGGATGTATTTGTTCCTCTTTGTGATATGCCCCAGCCCATTGACAAATCTGCTGCAAAATCGGCACAACAGACGTTCCCTTTTCCGTCAGCTGGTATTCCACTCTTGGCGGAATTTCATCGTAAGAAGTTCGGAGCACCATGCCATCTGTCATGAGTTCTTTCAACGTCGATGACAGCACCGCATCCGTAATATTCCCCATTTCTTTCCGCAAAATGCTATATCGGAGCAGTGCTTGTGCTGTCAGCACGCAAATAATCCGAGATTTCCACTTTCCGCCGAAGATGGCAAGCCCATATTCCAGCGGACAGCGAATATCTTTTTCCATTTTGGGTTGATACACGAATGATTTCTCCTTTCTGGTTTGATTTTGTTTTCCACAAGCCACTTTCCTTTCCACAGTTACTTGGATTTTCCGAGCAGCCGATTTTCACAAAAAGCCGGTACGGGCATTGCTGCCCATACCGGCTTCTGTTACTGCTTGTTCAAACGGTCAATGCTTATTCAGCATCTTCGCCTTCTGCTTCGTCTTCAAGCAGAGCACGCATGGAAATGCTAATCCGCTTGTTTTCGATGTCGATATCGATGATCTTTACCTTTACAACATCGCCGATTGCAACGATATCCTTTACATTTTCAACCCGCTTGTCAGCCAGCTGAGAAATGTGAATCAGACCGTCTACGCCATCCATAATCTGTGCGAATGCACCGAACGGCGTGATGGAAACGATGGTTGCATCTACGATATCGCCAACTTCGTAGGTAGCCTTAAACTTTTCCCACGGGTTGTCTTCGGTCTTCTTGTAGCCCAAAGAAATGCGGTTGTTTTCCGGATCCAGTTCCTTGATGTAAACTTCGATCACATCACCAACCTTAACAACTTCGCTCGGATGCTTAATCCGCTTCCAGGACAGTTCAGAAATGTGAACCATACCGTCGATGCCGCCCAGGTCTACAAATGCACCATAGCTGGTCAGGGACTTTACTTCGCCCTTGTAAGTTGCACCAACTTCTGCAGTTTCCCAGAACTTTTCCTTTGCAGCTTCCTTTTCAGCCTTCTGTACGGCACGAATGGAGCCAACTGCTCTTCTTCTGTGTTCGTTGACTTCGAGAATTACAAACCGAACCTTGGTCTTTACCAGTGTATCCAGTTCAGCCCCTCTCGGCAGACCGCTCTGGGATGCCGGAATGAATACCCGTACGCCAGCGTAAGCAACGATGATGCCGCCCTTTACAACGCCCTGTACAGTGCCTTCCAGTACGGTATCATTTTCCTTTGCAGCTACGATTTCTTCGAAGCCCTTCTGTTCGTCAACCTTCTTCTTAGACAGGGTTGCAGTACCATCCTGGTCATTGGTCTGGATGACAATCAGATCCAGTTCGTCACCAACGTTGACAACATCAGCCGGCTTCAGGGACGGATCATCGGTCAGTTCAGAAAGCGGAACATAGCCTGTATACTTTGTGCCAGTGTCTACAATTGCTTCCGTGTTGTTTACCGCAGCCACAGTACCCTTGACTTTTTCCCCTTTATGTATTTTCTTGAAGGACTGATCCAGTGCCTCCGCAAAATTGATGTCCTCTTCATCGTGACGTTCCATGATTTCGCTCATTGTCGATTCTACCTCCTTAATGATGTGTGCCGGCGTGGACGCACCGGCGGTAATGCCGATTTTCTCCGCATTACATAGGTCTAAAGTGTAAAGCTCGTCCGCCGTTTCAATATGATAAGACCGGCAGTTCTGCTTGCAGACATCGAACAGCTTCACAGTATTGGAACTGTGCCTGCCGCCGACAATAATCATCAAATCAGAACTGCGGGACAAAGTATCTGCATCTGACTGCCGCACTTGCGTTGCATGGCAGATGGTATCATAAACCATAATGTTCGGGTCGTCGCTGGGAAGCAACGCCATACACCTTTCCCATACTAATATATTATACGTTGTTTGGGCAACAATTGCAAGCTTTTTTTTTAAATTTTCATAATTTGTTTTAAAAAAATGGTCGAGGGCTGCGGAATCTGCAAAAACTGTGCAATTTTCTCCGCAATGACCGACAATCGCCTGCACTTCCGGATGGTTTTTGTCGCCTGCAATCAAAATATAATCGCCTGCGAGAGTATGTTTCTCTACAATTTTATGAATTTTCGATACAAAGGGACAAGTTGCATTGATGCAGGGATTGCCAGCAGCGGCAATGGCATCTTCCACTTGCTTGCTGACCCCGTGAGAACGAATGACAATGCATTCTTCCGGTGTCAGTTCGGAAACATCCTCCACGATCCGTGCACCCTTCTGACAGAGGTCATCCACAACCGTTTGATTGTGGATGATCGGCCCTAAAGTTGCAACATGGGGATATTGTTCCAGTGCCTCGTAAGTCATCCGCACGGCACGGTCGACACCGAAACAAAAGCCGGCAGATTTTGCAATGGTGATCTGTTTCATTCCTGCTGCTCCTTTGCTGCCTGTTCCGCAGCGGCTTCTTCCTGATGGTGGATGGTTTCCAGCCGTTCTGCCCGATGGCGGTCAACTGCTGACTGCTTGTGCGGCTGGTCGTGTTTAATCGGGAATGGCGGATTTTCTTCTACCAGCTCCCGAATTGCCTGCATGATGTCTTGTTTCATCTGCCGCATTTCTCTTGGTGTGGATTCCGGTGTCAACCCGTAATCAGACGCATAAATGGGTTTTCCCAACCGAACACAGATCTTACTGCGGAAATGCAGGTTGTTGGAATTGAAAATCAAGCCCACAGGAATGACCGGCTTTCCGCTTCTCGCTGCCAGCACGCAAACGCCGCTTTTCCCGCTGCCAACTTTTCCATCTGTATGGCGAGTGCCCTCTGGGAAAATCGTCAGGTGACGGTTATTGTCCAGCCGCTTCACTGCCTCTGATAGCATATCATAGTTGGGGTCAGCTTTCCATGTTGCCGGAAACGCTCCCATAAACCAGATGAACCGAGCAAAGACTTTATGCTTGAACAGATCCTCTTTGGCAATGTAATTGAATGGATGCGGTGCACCCATTGCCACGAGTACCGGGTCTAAATAGCTGCGGTGGTTCGAGGCAAAGATGGCAGATTCCGTTTTGGGCGGTGCATTTTCTCTGCCCTCAAATTGAATGTCATAATAGAAAAAGAATACAAACCGCATGATGTAATAGGCAAGCCGATAAAAAAATGCAACAATGTGGTTGTACAAACTGAACGCCTCCTTATTCTAAGTCCAGACGTTCCTCCATCAGTTCCAGCAGGGCATCACAAACTTCATGGAATCCCATGTTGGTGGTGTCAATCAGAACCGCATCTTCCGCCTGCCGCAGCGGAGCAATTTCCCGATGGGTGTCCTGATAGTCCCGTTTCTTGATGTCTTGCAGAATCTGTTCATAGGTGGGAGCGTCCGGTTTTTCCTGTAATTCGAGATACCGCCGGCTGGCACGTTCTTCCGGAGAGGCTGTCAGGAAAATCTTCAGGTCAGCGTCCGGCAGTACCACCGTTCCAATATCTCTGCCATCCATGATGACATGATGTTCTTTTGCAATCTTCTGCTGTAAATCAAAGAGAAAATCCCGCACTTCCGGAATGGCAGAAACCTTGGAAGCCAGCATGGAAATTTCTGGTGTCCGAATATCATCTGTCACGTCTTCTCCGTTGAGCAGAATGCATTGTGTTCCGCCAATAAACTTGATTTTCAAATCAATCTTCGGCAGCTGCCGGATAATATCCTGTTTGTTGCACAAATTGTGCTGTTGGGTATACAGAGCAATTGCACGGTACAGTGCCCCTGTATCCACATAGATAAAGCCCAACTCGGCAGCAAGTTCCCTTGCAATACTACTCTTACCCGCTCCGGCAGGGCCGTCAATGGCGACATTCATGGTTTTCATAGCGAACTCCTTTTTTCTCCTTTACTTGCAGCAGAATCGCTGCGATCAATAAAAATAAAATCCATCTATTTCAAGCCGGCAGTTTCTCCGGCACGAAATCATGTTCATAAATTGCCAATGGCATCCGCTGCACAAGCGGCAGTAGAAAAGGCAATCTGTAAATTAAAGCCTCCGGTGTATGCGTCCACGTCCAGCACTTCTCCGGCAAAATACAAGCCGGCACAGCATTTGGATGCCATGGTTTTCGCCTGTACTTCCCGAACAGAAACGCCGCCCCGTGTAATAATCGCTTCTTTCATCGAACGTCTTGCAGTGATATGCAGCGGAAATGCCTGCAAGCCCTGCACCAAAATTCGGCGTTGTTCTTTTGTCAGAGCATTTGCCTTGGTTTCCGGCGGAATGTGAACCGCTTCCAGAAAAACAGGGACAAGTTTCAGTGGCAGCAGCCCTCGAAAAATCGTGCCCATTGCCTGATTGGGGTGGGCGGAACAATCTCGTTGAATGCGTTTGTCCAGCTGTTCCGGTGTCAAGCCGGGTTTCAGGTTCAGCACCAGCCGACAGCTGCCATCTTTCGGAATCTGCTCCGGCAGCAGGGAACTTGCCGTCAGCACCAACGGCCCTGAAACCCCGAAATGGGTAAACAACATCTCTCCCAATGCATCATAATAGCATTTTTTTCCGTTGTACAGTTTCAGGGAAACATTCCGCAGAGAAAGCCCCATCAAGTCACTGCACCATTTCTCTTGTACTTCCAAGGGAACAAGTGCCGGCAGCGGCGGCACAATCGTATGCCCTGCCTGTTTTGCCAGCGTATAGCCATCCCCCGTAGAACCCGTTGCCGGATAGGATGCCCCACCAGCTGCCAGCAGCACACACTTTGCAGCATACTGCTTGCCGGAGGCAGTCTGTACGCCGGTACAGCGACCGTCATTTAATAGCAATTGCTGTACGGTTTCCCGATAAACGGGAACTCCTGCCCATTTCAAGGCACGCTGCAACGCTGCAACAATATCTTCTGCTTGGTCACTCACCGGAAATACCCGATTGCCCCGTTCCACTTTCAGCGGAACACCCATCTGTTCAAAATATGCCATCACATCTTCCGGCATCCAGCGAGCAAACGCACTGTACAAGAACTTTGGATTTCTCGGCACATTTGCCATGAGCGTATCCAAATCACAGGCATTGGTGAGGTTGCAGCGACCTTTTCCGGTAATCCGCAATTTTCTCCCAATTTGCCCATTTTTTTCCAAGATGATACAGTGTTTTCCGGCTTTCGCCAGCAGCAGGGCAGCCACCGTTCCGGCAGCTCCTCCACCAATGATGAGTACATCTGCTTCCATTTAGTCCCTTCCTCTTTTTCGTTTTCGCATCCGTTCCAAAATCCGGTTTCGGCGTTCTTCGGTTGCAATCGCATCTACTTCATAGTGGTCATGAACCCATTGCAGAACATCGCCATCCCGTGCCCCTTCCGGCATCTGGTCTGCTGGTACTGTCTGCATTCCCGTGTCGGTTTCCAGAACGGCAACGCCGTCATCCATGCGGTCAATGATGATCATGATGCATACTCCTTATCAAACGACCACTTCAATTCCCCGTCCTCTACCTTACAGATGACTGTTCCATCCAAATCCGTCCGGTAAATCTTATCGCAGTAAACGCCCAAACGGTCGAGTGCTTCTTCATGCGGATGACCATAGGAATTATCTGTTCCGCAGGAAATCACTGCATAAGTTGGCTGAATCTGCTCCAACAGGGCTTCGCTGGAAGAAGTCCGGCTGCCGTGGTGACCTGCCTTAAAGACATCTGCATGCATGCCATCGAACACCCCGTTTTCCAGCCAGTCTGCTTCTTCGTCCTTTTCTGCATCGCCTGTAAACAGGAATGTTTTTCCGCCACAATTCAAATATGCTGCCATAGAATAATCATTCAGGGAAGAATAGGTTTTTCCAGCTGGCGGAGCAATCAGTTCCAGTGTGGTACTACCGCCTAAATTTAAGGTCTGCTTTTCCGATACAAAGGTTGGGTCAATGTGGTTGTCTTCAATGCCATCCAAAAATGCTTCATAAACCCGTGTAGTTGGCACATCTTTGTCCGGCACTTCCGGCAGCAGCACCATGGAAACCGTCAAATCAGAAGAAACCGCTGCGTCTTCCAACACATCTACTAATCCTCCGATGTGGTCAGAATGCGGATGGGAGGCAATCATGTAATCAATGGTGGTAACACCGTATTTCTTCAGGTCGTCCAGTACGACACTGCCCTGATCTCGTTCACCGCCGTCAATCAAGACGGTTTTTCCGGCTGCCTGAATCAGAACGCTGTCCCCCTGTCCAACATCCAGAAAAGAAACGGTTGCACTCGCATTGGAATCCACCGTCGGTGCACAACCGAACACTTTTGCCCCGCCTGCAAAAGCAATGACAATGAGTGCAATCAGCCCAATGATTTTTTCTTTCTGCTGGTTGGATTTCTGTTTGCCGTTTTTGGCGGCTGGTTGTTTGCTTTTTTGGGTTGCTGCCATTTTGAAGTGCCTCCGTTTCGTCTTGCAGCTGTTCCGACAGGTCGCTGCGTTGATTTCTTTACATGGGTGTCCTTCCGTTCTAAACCTGCTGGAATCAGGCAGTGCGCACCGTTTCCAACCAAATCCATTCTACCGGCTTTCCGCAGGGCTGCCAGCACCAAAGGACGATTCTGCGGCAGGAACGATTGCAGCAAAGCTCGCTGCATTGCCTTTTCCTGCTCTGTTTTCGGAACAAAGACTGGTTCCATCGTATAGGGGTCATATTCGGTATAATACATACAAGTGGAAATCGTTCCAGGCGTTGGATAGAAGTCCTGTACCTGCTCCGGATGGATGTGATTTTCTTTCAGATAAACTGCCAGTGCAATTGCATCCTGCAATGTGCTGCCCGGATGAGAGGACATCAGATAAGGGACTAAATATTGTTCTTTTCCAATGCTCTTGGTAATCTCATAAAACCGCTTTTGAAATGCCTGATAGTGTTCAAAGTGCGGCTTTCCCATCTTATCCAATACATGATTGCTGCAATGTTCCGGAGCAACTTTCAGCTGACCGCTGGTATGTTCCCGTACCAGTTCCCGGAAAAAAGTGTCATCTGGGTCGGCAAGCAGATAATCAAACCGAATGCCTGAACGGATAAAGACTTTCTTCACCTTGGGCAGTTTTCGCAGCTGCCGGAGAATGTGCAGATATTCAGAATGGTCGGCGTGAATTGCCGGACAAATTTCCGGAGCAAGGCATTTCTTGCCCTTGCAAAGTCCCTTTGTCAGCTGCTTTTTGCAGGATGGAGCACGGAAGTTTGCCGTAGGCCCACCGACATCGTGAATATAGCCCTTGAAGTTGGGCATTTCTGTAATCTGCTTTGCCTCTTTTAAAATGGATTCCTCGCTCCGGCAGGTGACACGCCTGCCCTGATGCAGGGCAATGGAACAGAAGTTACAATACCCGAAACAGCCCCGATTATGGGCGATGGAAAACTGTACTTCTGCAATTCCCGGCACACCGCCTTGTGCATCATACATCGGATGCGGCTTTCGCTGGAATGGCAGCTGATAGACTGCATCTAATTCTTCCTGTGTCAGCGACAACGCCGGCGGATTTTGTACCAACATCTGTTTCCCATGCCGTTGAATGACGGTCTTTCCATAGATCTCATCCTGCTGGTCGTACTGCTGACGAGTTGCCTTGGCATATGCCTTTTTATCGCTGGCAACCTGTACAAAGTCTGGGCACTGTACCGCTCCCCACGGGGTGTTGACAGGGTCTGTCAGGTAACAAGTCCCCCGAATATCGGTCAGGGCAGAGATCGGCTCACCGTCCCGCAGACGGGCTGCCATCTCTGTGATGGAGTGTTCCCCCATTCCATACATCAGGAAATCTGCACCGCTTTCCACCAAAATAGATGGTCTGACCGTATCCGACCAGTAGTCATAGTGTGCAAACCGCCGCAAAGAGGCTTCCAGTCCGCCGATGGCAATCACTGCATCCGGATACGCTCGGCGAATGCACTGGCAATATGTAATCACGGCACGGTCTGGGCGAAGTCCGGCTTTTCCGCCGGGGGAGTAGGAATCTTGACTACGTTTCCGCTTGGCAGCGGTATAATGTGCCACCATGGAATCAATATTGCCGCCTGTCACCAAAAATGCCAGTTTGGGCTTCCCAAACCGCATGATGTCCTTGGTGCTCCGCCAATCCGGCTGCGGCAGCATTGCCACGGAATAGCCCTGTGATTCCAGCAGACGAGAGATGATCGCAGCCCCGAAACTGGGGTGGTCTACATACGCATCTCCGACCACATAGACAAAATCCGGCTGGGAAACGCCCGTTTCCAGCAATTCCTTTTTCGTAACCGGCAAAAAGCCTTGTGCCATAATGGCTGTTCCTCCTCTTGGTTTCTTTTACGGCAGATTCCGCATTTTTCGTTCTTCATACTGCTGCTTGGTCATCAGCACTTTTCGAGGCTTTGCCCCGTTGTATCCGCCGACAATCCCCATCTTTTCCAGTTCATCAATCATTCGGGCAGCACGGGCATAGCCAACATTCAAATAACGCTGCAAGGATGACGTGGATGCCTGCCCCAGTTCTACAACTGCCTGAATGGCTTCTTCGAGTCGGGGGTCTGCATTTCCGTCCGGACTTGCCGTTTCGCCCTTCAGAACCGGAATATTCTGTTCGACACCGACCAAAGCAGAATCATCATAAGCTGCCTGTGATTGCTGCTTGACAAATGCCACCGTTTTTTCAATTTCCTCTGTGGAAACAAAACAGCCCTGTACACGAATCGGCTTCGGCATACCGTTTGGCAAATACAGCATATCACCATGCCCCAGCAGTTTTTCTGCTCCGCCTGTATCCAAAATCGTTCGGGAGTCCACCTGCGACATCACAGACAGAGCAATTCGGCTTGGAATATTTGCTTTAATCAAGCCCGTAATAATATCGGTAGTGGGTCGCTGCGTTGCAATAATCAAGTGCATTCCGGCAGCTCTTGCCTTTTGTGCCAGCCGACAGATGGCATCTTCCACTTCTTTGGATGCAGTCATCATCAAGTCTGCCAACTCATCAATGGCAATGACAATTTGCGGCAGCGTCTGCCCATCAGGCTGACTCTGGATTTTCTTGTTATAGTCTGCCAGATCTCGTACACCATTGTCCGCAAAAGTCTGGTAACGGTGTTCCATTTCCTGTACTGCCCAGTTCAATGCACCAGCTGCTTTTTTCGGGTCGGTGACAACGGGAATCAACAGGTGGGGAATGTCCTCATACACCCGAAATTCTACGATCTTCGGGTCGATCAAAATCAACCGCACCTGTTCCGGTGTCGCATGAAACAGAATGCTCATGATAATGGAATTGGTACAGACGGATTTACCAGAACCCGTTGCCCCGGCGATAATCAAATGCGGCATTTTTGCAATGTCGCCAATAATCGCATTTCCGGCGATGTCCTTTCCCACTGCAAACGCCAGCTGGCTTTTCGCATTCTGGAATGCATCGGATTCGAGAATATCCCGCAGTTTTACCACATCTTTTTTCCGGTTCGGAACTTCAATCCCTACGACCGATTTTCCCGGAACAGGGGCTTCAATTCGGATGCTCTGGGCAGAGAGATTCAAAGCAATATCATCTGATAAGCCGGTAATTTTAGAAACTTTTACCCCAGCATTCGGCTGCACTTCATATCTGGTAACAGATGGCCCACGCTGAACATCTTTCATGGAAACGCCAACGTTGAAATCTTTCAGCGTATCCTCCAGCATTTTTCGATTGCGTTCCAATTCCTGTTGAATTTCCGGACTTTTGCCGGTGTTGTTGCTCCGCTTCAACAGGGAAAGGCTTGGAATCTGATAAGCAGGCTCTTCCTGTCCTGTATGCACCGCATTCTCCGGAACAACTGCTTCCATTCCCTGTTCCTGAAACAAATCCAACTGTCTTGACATCGGTTCAAAAATCGGTTCTTCCGGCTCTGGTGGCTCAACGTCAAGCGTTGGTTCAACCGCATCATACTGCATCTGAAACGGCTCTTGTAAGGGTGGTTCTTGCGGTGGTATTGGTGTTTCCGCTAACCCATCGGTCGCAGCGATGATTTCGCCAGCATCCAATTCCTGTGTATTTTGTGCCTCTGAGGCTTGCACTGCTTCCGCTTCCTGCTCCTGTTCTTCCGCCTTATGGAATAGGTTGGAGAAAAAGCCGATTTTTTTTGGTTCTTCCAAATCCGGAACGTCCTCTTCCGCTGGTAATGCATCTTTGGTCGGGAACAGCAGATTTCGAAGAAAACCGCCAGCCCGACAGACCCAATCTTTCAAGTCCAGCATATCCCAGCCCATCAGCCACATGACGACTAAAAACAGGACAAACAAAACACAAATTTTATCGCCAGGGCTGCCCAGCAGAGCCGATAAAATATAGGCGAGTACACTAATTGCACCGCCGTTAAACAAGGGGTTATCCTGTCCAGCGTGATAGAATGCAATCAGAGCATCTACAGGGTTCTTGGTTCGGAGAGCCTCCCCAAACCAGACCTGTACGGTACTGCTGACCAGAACCGCAATGCCCAATCCGTAAAAAAAATATGTACCAACATCTTTCGGGCGGTGTTCCTTTGGTTTTTGTCCCTGAATCTGCCGCTGTAAGAATAGCCCTGCCAGAACCAATACAATCGGCCATGTCAGAACGGAAACACCGAACAGTCCTAGTAATACATTGTGCATCCATCTCCAGCCGGAACTTCCCGGAATGAATACCAGCAGCAATACCAATGCTGCTGACACCATCAGCAGAACGGATTTGAATTTCAAATCCGCTTTCTGCTTCTCGGTGAGTTTTTCTTCTTTTTTGGTATCCGCATCGGCAGCCCCTTTGATTTCGGCTGCATTAAATCCCTGCGTATTTTGATGATCGCTATTTTTGGGGGTGGCTTTTTTCTTTGGTTTTGATTTTGCCGTTCGTCCCACTGCAACCGTCCTTTCCCAGTGTAGATGACGGCACAGACGCATCCGTATAACGCAGCGGTGCTGCTTCAATCAATTCATACAAGCAGGAAATCGCATCCTGTAAGCTGCCGAGCTGGTCAATCAGCCCTTCTGCCACTGCCTCCTCACCGGTCAGAATTGAACCGATGTCGGTTGCAAGGGCATCTGTACGATGCATGAAAGAAAGCAGCCGTTCCGTTTGGATGTGACTGCACCGTGTAATAAATTCGATAATTCGATTTTGAATCTGATTAAAATAAGCAAATGTCTGCGGCACGCCGACCACCAGTCCATTTGTTCGGACGGGGTGAATCGTCATCGTTGCCGAAGGCACAATAAAAGACCGCTTCGCACTCACTGCCAGCGGCACTCCAATAGAATGACCGCCGCCCAGTAC
>CABQIF010000018.1 GCA_902464115.1 uncultured Ruminococcus sp.
GGATTATTCTCCTGCTGCTTTTCGCCGTCGACCCCAAAAGTCGGAGCAGAGAGCAAACCAGCCATTCAGAAATTACAACAATGGGAAACCACACATTTTCCAATTCCCCGTACTTATGCTTGGACAAATGGATCGCCAAACCCAGCCACTCGGTATCAAGTTTACCGAACCGAACAGGGATCATCCATCTCCTTGAAAAAAATGAAAGTTCCAGCAGCATCTTCCCAATCGCAAGTGGAATTTATTTTCAGTAAAATCAAAACCATTACCAGTGGGATTGACCCCAATGAAGTTGCCTGTTGGATTTTTGATTATCGAACACAGATTTCCAACGAAATTCAGCGATTTTTAGAGAATCTCCAAAAATTAGAAAACCTGAATAAAACACTGCGAGAAGATTCCCTGTTTTTCGATATTGACCATGTATTTCAAGTGAAAGTACGAAGTCTTTATCATGAACTATTATTCTGCAAGTTTGAAAACTTAGGAGATGCTGCTTATTTTCAAAGTGTACAATCTCATCTAATCGCCATTCGCAAAGATATGAACGATTTGAACACCAACTTCTTGGATTATATGTACGCCCTCACCAATACGGAACGAGAAGATACCACACAAGACTTGGAACTGATTCGGATGCAGGTGCAAGCAATGGCAGAACTGACACAAAAACAAATTCAAGACTCCTACAGAGGCATTGGCCAATAAAAGAGCGGCTGTCTACACCAAATACCGTACAGACAGTCGCTCTTTGTATGATTATGCAAATCTTTTAATTTTTCTGTTTTGCTTTCCACAATGGAATCATCCGGAAGATACAGTACAGCACTGCCAGAACACCAAGGATACCGCCAGCATAGCCAATGTTTGCAATCGAAAGCTGATTGCAGACCGTTCCGCCCAGCCATGTTCCGCAGCCAATTCCCAAATTAAAGATGCCGGAGAACAGAGACATAGCGACCGCAGAGGCTTCTTCTGGAACTGCCTTGATGGTTTCTGCTTGGAAGGCAACATTGAACGCTGTAACTGCCATACCCCAGAGCACACAAATCAGAATTATCAGAAACAGGCTGTTAGATGCTACTCGCAAATAAAGCAAGGCTACTGCAACACTGGAAATGATAAATCGAATAAACGTATACCGATGCTTATCATATAGCCGAGAAAACAGGAAGCTGCCCAACAAACCAGCTGCACCAAACAGCGTCAACACAATGGTAATCCAGTTGTCTGCCAGATGTGCGACCTGCTTCAGGAACGGCTCAATATAGCTGTAACCAGTATAATATGCACTTGCTACGAGAAACGTAATCAAATAAATACCCAGCAGCTGCCGACGCTTCAAAATCTGTGGAAGCTGCCGAATCTGGAACGGTGTTCCATTGGACATCTTCGGAAATACAAACAGCAGATAAAACAGCACCAGAAATGCAACCGCTGCTACACATAAAAAGGTCATTCGCCAGCCAACAGTTAACCCGATGACTCTGCCCAGTGGCAACCCGAAAATCATAGCAACTGACGTTCCTGTGACAATCATACTCATGGCAAGCGTTTGATGCTCCTCTGGAACGAGCCGAACTGCAATCGGAGAAGCAACTGACCAGAAAATTGCATGCGTACAGGCAACGCCAATTCTGGAAACCATCAGCATTCCATAGCTGGCAGAAACGCCGGATAAAACTTGAAAAATACCAAATAGGGCGATTGTTCCCAGCAACAACTTGCGATAAGACATCTTGGAAACCAACAGCATGAGTGGCAGAGATAACAAGGTCACCACCCACGAATATACAGAAATCAACAAGCCTGCATGTGATTCTGTAATCCCGAAATTTGCTGCAATGTCAGAAAGCAGCCCGATGGGCATAAATTCAGATGTGTTAAAAATAAAAGCTGATACTGTCATTCCGATTAATGGCAGCCATGCTTTTAAAGGCATTTTTTGTTTGGTCATTTGTATCAAACCTTCCTCTCTCATGATGATTCTGGTATTTCCGTTTCAATATTATAGCACTGCCTTTGTGGGATGTCAATTTTAAATATCAAACATTTTTCCTGAGAATTGGCTACAAAATAAGCACACAGACCCACAAAACAATAAGCCTGCCGAAAAACATGAAACAGACTGAAACATTTTCAGGTTCTGTCACGTTTTTTCTATCTTTCCACAAAGATTCTCAAAGATACAAAATAATCAGCAGTCCGCATTTTCACGAACTGCTGATTGTTTCAAAATCGGGTAACAGCCATTCCGCTGCTTCCCACATTTGTTTTCGCAGAAAATCCTTTGCATAGCAATAAAATACCTGCTCTGCTGCCTGTTGCAGCTGCTGTTCCGGCGGTTCTGTCCATAGATGGGATACGACTGCCATTCTATCCGTTTCTACTGCACACGCCTGCAAAAATTCTGTCAGCCATTCTGGATGTTCTGCGAGTTGTTCTTCCCATTCCTCCGGAATTGCCTCTATTTCAACATCCTCAGAATCATCATACAAATCTGGGAAAATCATAGCCGTAATCATTTCCGCTTTCTGTTGAATGTTCATTGGAATCTGTTCCTTTGGTTCACAGTTTTCATAATACCATCTGCTCAACGGGCAGAGATTTGCAAAACAGTAATCACAAAAAGGCAAATTCACATTAGAATCATCCCGATAAAATTGCCGCAGTGTTTCATATAATTCGATGTAACATTGATAATTGTCAAAATTTTTCCCGTTATCAAAATCAATATGATAATCCTGATATTGAAACGCTGCCTGCAAATTGGGAATGAAGTGCTCCCGATTCATCATCATGCCGTGTTTTCGGGTCAAAATTGCAAAAATAATATATGGCTTTGCTGCCTGTAACTGTGGATTTCCGTTCAGCAAACGCAGCAGTTCCCCGATATTTTCTACATAAGCAGTGCTTTTTCTGCCAGCATAAAAAAACGGATTCTGGATGGATAAATAAAAAATCGCATCTCGTTCATCTGTTCCCTTTTCTGCATTTCGCTGAAACTTCTTTGCTGCTTGTTTAAAAATGGGCAACTGTGCTTTTTGTATTGCCTGTTCCTGTAAAAATGACTGAAATTCAGAAACCGTTTTCGACTGTTTCAGCCAGACTCGAATATCCTGCTCTTCGCTGCGGCTTTCTGGATGCCAGTCAAACAACAATCCTCTGTCAGTAATCCAAGCGGCATAGAGAAACGACAGCTGCGAATCTCCAGGATGTTCTTGCAATGCCTGCAACAATCCCAAACTAATGGCTGCTTGATTCTGATTGGAAATCTGCCAGTGCTGCAACCCCTCCTGAAACTGCTTCCGAAAATCTGCAACCGCAGAACTGGCTGCTTCCATAGTCAGGTGTGCATCTTTTAACAATTGAGAAAGGGAAACATATGCCTCTGCTTCTTTGCAGAGAAATTGATAAATTTCAAATTCTTCTGTCGGATTCATCTTTCAGAATTCTCCTGTTCTGTGGGAATAAGACCATTTTCCTGTAATGTTTGCCGCTCCTCTTGAATCTCCAGCATCAATGCTTGCCATTCCGCATCCTGTGCTTCTTTGGAAAATGCCAATGCCTGTAGAAAAACTGCAAATTCCCCGGTTGCTGACGGTGCTTTTCGCACCAATGCAACCCGGGGAATTTGTTTTGCTTTTTGGAGCAGCGAACGCTCGTTATGCTTCATTCGGTTGTCTTTTCCAATGCTTCCCGCAAGGTTCTCCATCCCAATACCGCACACTTTACCCGTGCTGGCATATGGGAAATATCCTGCAATGCGGATGCCTCTTCCAGTTCGTCCACTTCTTCATCCGTTGCAGTTCCCTTGATCATCTTCAAAAACAAATCGGATAAATGCAGGGCTTCTTCTTTGGTCTTTCCCACAATCATCCCAATCATAATATCCGCAGATGCCTGCGAAATTGCACATCCATCGCCACAGAAAGATGCATCTTGAATGACACCGTCTTCCACTTTCAGATTCAGGAAAATGTCATCTCCACAGTTTGGATTGACCCCTTCCAGCTTGATGGTTGCATCCGGCAAATCATACTTGAACTCCGGACGTACGTTGTGCTCCGTTAAAATCTCATTATAAAAATTATTCGCCATAGCCCATACGCCTCCGAATATTTGAAACACTTTCCAAGAAACGATCTGCCTCTTCCTTGGTATTATAAAACATTACACTTGCTCTTGCAGAAGAATGAATGCCTAAATACTGATGCAGCGGTTCTGCACAGTGATGCCCAGCACGAATGTCCATGCCGTCACTGCTCAAAATTTCGCTGATGTCATGTGGATGCACCTGATCCACGGTAAATGCAACAATTCCCGTGTGATTTTCTGCCTGTTCCGAACCCAATACATGAATGTGCGGAATGGACTGCATACCACGCAGCAAATGCTCTGTCAATTCCTGCTCTGCCTGCTGTACGTTGGACATGCCCAGCTTTTGCAGATACCGAATTGCCTCTGCCAATGCAACTGCTCCGCCAGCATTTACCGTACCTGCTTCAAACTTGTGCGGTAATTCCGCATAAGTTGCATCATAACGGGAAACGGTTTCAATCATTTCTCCGCCTGTCAGGAATGGCGGCATGGATTCCAGCAGTTCTTTCTTTCCATAGAGAACACCAATTCCCATCGGAGCAAGCATTTTATGCCCGGAAAATGCCATGAAATCAACATCTAACGCCTGTACATCAACTGCCATATGCGGTGCACCTTGTGCAGCATCCATCAAAATGACTGCTCCGCACTGTCTGGCACGTTTCACCAATTCTGCAACCGGATTCACACAGCCCAACACGTTGGAAACCATGCCAATTGCAACTAATTTTGTATGGTCTGAAAATGCAGCATCCATTCGTTCTTTGGAAATTGTTCCGTCCGGGTCGCATTCCAGATAAACCAGCTTCGCACCGGTCATCCGTGCAACCATCTGCCACGGCAGCAAATTGCTGTGATGTTCCAGAATGGAAACTACAATTTCATCGCCCGCTTTCAAGTGCGACAATCCATAGCTATATGCAACCAGATTGATGCTTTCAGTGGTGTTTCGTGTAAAAATGATTTCTTCCGGTGTAGCTGCATGAATAAACTGCTGAACCGTTGTTCTGGCTGCCTCATATCGTTCGGTTGCCTCAACACTCAGCGGATACAAGCCACGCAGAACATTGGCATTATAGCGTTCATAAAATTCCTGTGCTGCCTGCAAGACACAAGCCGGCTTTTGTGAAGTCGCTGCATTGTCAAAATAAACACGGTCATGCTTGGCAATCAACGGAAATTCTGCCCGAATGGCTGCGATCTGAGAAGCAGTCATGTTGGAATCACCTCATCAATCGTTTTTTGCAGCAGATCTGCGGTCTTTTCATCCAATCCCTGACAAAGTGTTTCCAGCTTTGCACGGGAGATAATTTTTTCAGCGGTTTCTTTTTCAATGCCACGAGATGCAAAGTAGAACAGAATATCCTGCGGCAATTCGCCGATGGAAGCCCCGTGACTACCCTTTACATCTTCCTCTGAACAGAGAATCAGCGGAATGGTCTTATTGACAACATCATCCCCCAGCAGCAAAACGGTTTCGTTTTCCTTGCCCTCAGAACCGGAACAGCCTGTCCGCAAGTCAATTGTACCACGGAATACTTTTGCAGCATGGTTCTGTACCGTTCCCTCTGCGGTAATGTCACTCATAGTTTTCTTTCCGATATGGTTGACAATCACATTCATATCCAAAGTACGATTCTGCTGCACCAGATAGCCAGAGTGACTGGTGAAACTGCTGCCATCCCCAATCAAATCAGCTCGAACACCAGAAATCAAGTTGCCCTTTGTCAAATACAGTCTTGTCAGTTCAATCGAACCCTTTTCCGCCGCAACACAGCCAACATCGTTCCAACTATCTGCACTGTTATCTGCCAAAACCTGAATGAGATGAACAGTTGCACCAGCTGCCACATTCAAAATTGTCCGAACCGCTGCATGATTTGCCTGTCCCTCCCAATTCTGTACAATGGTCAAATGGCTGCCTTCTGCTGCATTTACGAGTACCTGTAAAGCAGCTTCTGCCTGCGGTGCATTCTGAATGGTCATCCGAACGGTATCCGTTGTATTGGAAGCTGCTGCAATCTGCATGCCCCACTGAAAAACAGGGGTCAACGCTGCACCAACGCCAGTTTCCACATTCTGTTCCGGCTCTACCTTTGAAACAGCAGAAATCTGTGTAGTTCCCTGCTCTGATTCTGCCTGTACAGTGCAAGCTGCGGTCGGTGTATAGGCAATGGTTTTTGCTTCATTGACATCCAGCCGATGCCAAGTCTTAACCGGCAGTGCATTTACAATTATCTTTTGTTGTTCCATTTTATCCACCTCACCCGATACTGCCCTTCATTTCCAGACGAATCAAATTATTCATTTCAATTGCATATTCCAACGGCAGTTCCTTGGAAACATTATCCGCAAATCCGCTGACAATGCAAGCTCTTGCATCTTCTTCGCTCAAGCCTCTGGACATCAAATAGAAAATGGCTTCATTGCTGATTTTTCCAATCTGTGCTTCGTGTCCAACATCTGCCTTTCCGGTTCTAACATCAATTGCCGGAATGGTATCGGAACGAGAAATGGAATCCAGCATCAGTGATTCACAAGAAACAGAAGATTTACTGCCAACCGCTTCTTTCTGTACGGTAACGGCACTTCGGAATGTGCTGACACCGCCATCCTTGGAAATCGACTTTGTATTGATATAGGAACTGGTATCCGGAGCAGCGTGTACCACCTTTGCACCCGTATCCAAATCCTGACCGTTTCCGGCAAAGGTAATGCCTGTGAATTCCATCTTTGCGCCCTTGCCCTTGAGGATACTCATCGGATACAGGTAAGAAACGTGCGAGCCGAATGAGCCAGAAACCCATTCAATCTTGCCGCCCTCTTCTACCAATGCACGCTTGGTATTCAAGTTGTACATATTCTTCGACCAGTTTTCAATGGTAGAATACCGCAGCGTTGCATTTTTGCCAACATACAATTCCACACAGCCAGCGTGCAAGTTTGCAACGTTATATTTCGGTGCAGAACAGCCTTCAATGAAGTGCAAATTTGCACCCTCTTCTACAATAATCAGGGTATGTTCAAACTGTCCAGCACCCTTTGCATTCAGTCGGAAATAGGACTGCAATGGAATCGTTACGGTTACATTCTTCGGAACATATACGAACGAACCGCCCGACCAAACTGCACCGTGCAGAGCTGCAAATTTATGGTCGGTTGGCGGAACTAACTTCATAAAATGCTTTTGAATCATCTCCGCATATTCGCCATGCATTGCACTTTCCAAATCGGTATAGACAACGCCCATCGCTGCGACTTCTTCCCGCACATTATGATATACTAACTCCGAGTCATACTGTGCACCAACGCCAGCCAGTGATTTCCGTTCTGCCTGCGGAATACCCAGCCGTTCAAAGGTGTTCTTGATGTCCTCCGGTACTTCCGACCAGTCACCCTTCATCTTGGTGTTCGGACGCACATAGGTGACAATCTGATCCATATGCAATCCTTCAATGGATGGCCCCCAGTCCGGCACTTGCAATTTGTTGTAAATTTCCAGAGAATGCAGCCGAAATTCTTTCATCCATTCCGGATCATTCTTTTCCTTGGAAATTTGCTCTACCAATGCTGGTGTTAAACCTGCATCAATTTTATAAAAATCATCTTCCCGATCCTTGATATCATAGACGCTTCTATCAATATCGGCAATCTGCTGTTTTTCTTCTTTCATGATGGTTCTTCCTCCTCTCGGCTTTGGACTTAGAGCATTTCATAAGCGGAAAAACCATTTTCATTGATCTCATCGATCAGCGAGCTGTCGCCGGTCTTGACAATCTTTCCGTTTACCATGATGTGGGTTTTGTCCACATGCAGAGATTCCAGAATCTTGGTGCTGTGGGTAATAATCAGCAGGCTGCCTTTGCTGCTCTTCCGATAATCGGCGATTCCCTGAGAAACGGTCTTTACAGCATCCACATCCAGACCAGAGTCTGTTTCATCCAAAATCACCAGTTCCGGATGCAGCATCAGCATTTGCAGGATTTCTGTCTTTTTCTTTTCGCCACCGGAGAAACCAACATTCAAATCCCGTTCCGCATAGGACGGATCCATCTGGAGCAGTTCCATTTTTTCTTCCAGTTCTTTCTTAAAGCTGAAGAACCGAACCCGCTTGCCCGTCTTTGCTTCTACTGCACTGCGGATAAAAGCACTTACTGTAATGCCCGGAATTTCAATCGGGTTCTGGAACGACAGGAAAATGCCCTTCTTTGCCCGTTCATTGTCCGGCAAATCATTGATTTTTTCACCCTTATAGAAAATATCGCCGCCGGTAATTGTATATTCTGGGTTTCCCATCAGGGTAGAACCCAATGTTGATTTACCGGTGCCGTTCGGCCCCATTAAAACGTGTACTTCGTTCTCCTGAATATCCAAATCAATTCCATGCAGGATTTCAGTTTCTCCTACATTGACCTTTAAATTCTGAATCTGTAACAATGTTTCCTGACTCATGTTTCTGGTTCTCCTTTCCAATTTGCAACTTCTGCAAGTGTAATACCATCCAAATATGCATTGATTACACCGGACAATCCTTTCCAGATGGGCAGCACCTGACAGGAATCTGCTGTTTCGCAGATGGGTGCTCCCTGTACAATACAGGTGACCGGTTCAATGGACTCTTCTACTGCTCTTAAAATTTCCCCGACACAATACGCCTCCGGCTTTCTGGAAAGCCGATAGCCGCCGCCTTTTCCGCTGGCAGATTCCACCAAGTGTTGTTTGGAAAGTGCCGTTGTAATGCGTTCCAAGTATTTCAGGGAAACATTTACTTCCATAGAAATAATTTTTAACGGAATGAATGAGCCGTCTGCATGCTGTGCCAGATACATCATCAGCTTCAAAGCATACCGTCCTTTTGTGGAGATAATCATATTGCTACCTACACCTTACCTTTCGGTTTCCTGCCACTCATTATACACCAACTCCCCTACTGTGTCAATAGGGTTTAGCGGCATTCACAAAAAGTTATCTGCATTTTTATTTTTGGGCAATTTCTCCTTTTTGATACATCCACCACAAAAAAAGCAGAAAAGAGAGCAACAGAACTGCGTTTTTCAGCTCCATTGCTCTCTTTTCAAGATCAAATTTAATTCTGTCCGGTAATTTCCTGATACAAATCCAAGTAATCCTTTGCGGAACGATTCCAGCTAAAATCACAGAGCATGGCACGTTTCACCAATGCATTCCACTTTCGCTTTTCCTGATACAATGCACACGCACGCTTCACAGCGTCCAGCATATCCATTGCGTCATAAGTCTTGAACGTAAAGCCGTTTCCGCCAATCGTTCCAGCATCGGTTACCGTATCTTTCAAGCCGCCTGTTTCCCGTACAATCGGAATCGTTCCGTACCGCATGGCAACCATCTGTGCCAAACCGCACGGTTCATTCTGGGATGGCATGAGGAAAATGTCTGCTCCGGCATAGATTCGCTTCGCCATTTGCGGCAAAAAGCCAATGTGTACGGAAACCTGCTCCGGATGCTGTAACTGCATCTCCCTGAAAAAGTCCTCGAAAATCTTTTCTCCGCTGCCCAAGATGACAAATCGGCAGCCCAGTTCTAACATTTCCTGAAATGCATACTGAATCAGATGAATGCCCTTGTGAGCGACAAACCGAGTTACAATGCCAATCACTGGCTGACCATTGTCTTCCCACTTCATTTCTTCCAGCAAATCAGTTTTGCAGGCTTTCTTTCCGGTTCTGCGGTTGACCTGATAATGTTCTTTGATGTCTGGGTCTGTTTCGGGATTGTACAAATCCACATCGATTCCGTTCAAAATGCCACGAACGCCATCCTGTCGGCGAACTAGTTCTCGATCCATTCCATAAGAAAACCACGGGTCTAAAATTTCCTTTGCATAAGTCGGGCTGACAGTTGTCACACAATCTGCGGTTTCAATCGCACCTTTCATCAGGTTGACGCAGCCGTCATAATCCAGCAAGTTGGTGTAATAAGTTGGAATGCCCATCAATTCGGAAATGATTTCCTTTCCATAAACGCCCTGATACTGAATGTTGTGAATGGTGTAAATCGTCTTGATTTTCTCATAGCCCTGCCGATATTTATAGAAAATATCATAATAGACCGGAATCATTGCTGTCTGCCAATCGTTGCAATGAATCAAGTCCGGAAAGAATGCAATTTCGGACAACAGTTCTAATACCGCTCTGGAAAAGAAAATAAACCGCTCCGCATCGTCATAAAAGCCATACATTCCATCCCGCATAAAATAATAAGGATTGTCCAGCAAGTAATAGATCACACCATTTCTCTGAATGGTATAAACGCCGCAGTATTGTTTTCTCCATCCGATCTCTACATCAAAATCCTTTAAAAAGGTCATTTGATTGCGAACAGCGGGCTTTACGCTCCGGTAAAGTGGCAGTACAACTCTACAATCGCACTGCTGTTGTACCATTGCCTTCGGCAACGCACCCATCACATCTGCCAGTCCGCCAGATGCGGCAAACGGCAATGCTTCACTGGCTGCATATAAAATTTTCAATCGTTCTCATCCTCTCCGTATATTCGTTGCAATCGGGGTATCATACAGAATAGAAGCACTGCTGCTCTCTGCAAGACAGTGCTTCTCTCTCATCAATCTTTTTAATACAATCTATTTTTCTTAGATTTTTCCGTTTTTGCTCAGGTACAGCGGGAAATCATCCGAACCAGTCAGTACCTTATCACTGGAAATGTCCACGTTCTTATCTGCAATGACACGTTCAATGTTGCACTTTTCGCCAACATGTGTGCCCTGCATCAAAACGCTGTTTTTTACAACGGCATCTTTTCCAATCCGAACACCACGGAACAGTACACAGTTTTCAACGCTGCCTTCAATCACACAGCCATCTGCAATCAGAGAATTCTTGACACTGGATTCCAAACCGTATTTTACCGGTGCATTGTCGCCAACCTTGGTATAAATCGGAGCAGATTCTTGGAACAGACCTGCACGGGTATCTGCCTGCAACAAAGACAAGTTTGCCTGATAATATGCTGCTAAGCCGTCAATCTTTGTAAATACGCCCTTGTGTTCATAGCCCTTGATGACAAATTCATCTTTTCTGCCTTGCAGTACATCTCTTACTAAGCTGTGCTGGCTCTTGCTGGCTGCTTCCTGTACGATCTTCTTCAGGAATTCTGTCCGCATGATAAACATTTCCAGAGAAACATTGCATTCTCCAGTAATTGCCGGTGTAATCAAAACTTCCTTAACGGTATGATTTTCATCTACACTAATCACATTGGTAGATGGATTCTTTTCCTTGCTGTAAAAGCCCTTGGAATAGATGATGGTAATATCTGCTTCTGTATCAATATGCTGCTGCAAAGCGGCATTGAAGTCAATGTTGGTTACCACATCGCAGTTGGAAAGTACAACATATTCCGACTTGGAATGTTCTACAAATTCCCGAACATTATTCAATGCTTCCAGTCTGCCCTGATAAATACCGCCGCCGACGTGGCTGAACGGTGGGAGCAGATGCAGACCGCCAGTTTTACCAGTCAAGTCCCATTCTCTGCCAGAACCCAGATGATCCAGCAAAGAACCGTAGTTGGACTTTGTGATAACACCCACTTCTGAAATACCGGAGTTTACCATGTTAGAAAGCGGAAAGTCAATCAGCCGATATCTTCCGCCGAACGGAATCGAACCCATTGTCCGCAGCTTTGTCAAATCAATGACATTGGTATCATTGATGCTGGCAAAAATCAAACCTAATACTTTATTGTTCATACCCATTTCTGCCACCGCCTTTATATATTCTCTGAAATAATCTGTTTCGGTTCAACTTCCTTGTTTTCCGAAACGGTAATATCGTGTCCCAGAACGGCGATTCCCCAATCGTCCCGATTTTCTACGGATTCTGGGCTCTTTCCGATTCTTGCACCACTTTCGATCACACAATTTTCGCCGATGATGGCGTATTCTACAACAGCACCCTTTTTAATCGTTGTGCCCGGCATAATAATGCTGTACTTAACGGATGCTCCTGCTTCAATCGTAACGCCTGCCGAAATGACAGAGAAGTCAACTGTTCCATCGACATTGCTGCCCTCGGTAATCATCGAGTTTTCAATGTGTGCGTTTTCTCCTACATACTGCGGTGGCATGTTGTTGTGTCTGGAATAAATCTTCCACTGTGGGTCATAGAGATCCAGCGGTACGCTTGGGCTGAGCAAATCCATGTTTGCTTCCCACAAGCTATCCAGTGTCCCAACGTCCTTCCAATAGCCTTCAAATTCATAAGCGAACAGCCGTTCTTCATTTTTCAGCATGGACGGAATAATGTCCTTACCGAAATCCTTTGAGCCAGTATTTGCGTTTTCGTTTTCAATCAAATATGCCTTTAATTTGCTCCAAGTAAAGATATAAATCCCCATGGATGCCAAAGTGGACTTTGGTTCTTTCGGCTTTTCTGTAAATTCTGTTACACGGCGATTTTCATCACAAGTCATGATACCGAACCGAGAAGCTTCTTCTTTCGGAACATCAATGACAGCAATCGTGCTTGCTGCATCATTTTCCACATGAAATTCAAGCATTTGGGAGTAATCCATCTTATAAATATGGTCGCCACCCAGTACAATTACATATTCCGGGTCATAGCGTTCGATGAATGCCATATTCTGATAAATTGCATTTGCAGTGCCCTCATACCAAGAAGCACCTGCTGCGGTCTGATACGGCGGCAGAACATGCACACCACCGTGCATTTTATCCAAATCCCACGGCTGGCCGTTTCCAATATATTCATTCAGAACCAACGGCTGATACTGGGTCAGTACACCAACCGTATCTACACCGGAGTTGGTGCAGTTCGATAACGGGAAGTCAATAATACGATATTTTCCGCCGTAAGGAATTGCCGGCTTTGCCACTTTCTGTGTCAGTGCATATAGACGGCTGCCTTGACCGCCTGCCAGAAGCATGGCGACACACTTTTTCTTGATTTTCATTGTTTGTATTCCTCCTAACAAAAGTGCTTGGATATGCTCAATTCTATTGTAAATACAATAGAATGCATCAGCTGAATTCAGGGGTTTTGCTTTTTCTCTGCGGTTTCTGCGGATGAAGCAATGGATTTTATTGCACGTCTGGCATGAATCTTTGTGGTTGTTCCCTTTCTGGTCAGACGCTTTTTGATGGGAACATGTTTCAGATAGACAACAGACAATGGCGCTAATGTCATTGAAATATGTTGTTCAAAACCATGCATGGGTTCTGCAATGGTGCGGAATGTTTTTTCTGAAACGCCGCTGCCGCCAAATACGGCATCGTCAGTATTAAAAATAAGCTCATATTTTCCTGCAAACGGAACGCCGATACAATAATCGTTCCGTAATACCGGACAGAAGTTGCAGACAACCATGACTTCATTGCCATCATCATCAATCCGGCGGAATGCAATCACACTCTGCTGATAATCATCGTTGGAAATCCAGCTAAAGCCTTTCCAAGAATCATCATTTTGCCAAAGTGGTGCATGCTCTAAGTAAAATTTGTTTAAAGCTTCTGAGAATAACAACATCTTCTGATGTTCGGGCTGGTCTAACAAATGCCAATCCAATTGTGTTTGATAATTCCATTCGTTGACTTGTGCAAATTCCTGTCCCATAAACAACAGTTTTTTGCCCGGATGTGCCATCATATACGCTAAGAATGAACGATATGTTGCATATTGGTCGGTTTCGTTTCCCGACATCTTTTTCAACATGGAACATTTTCCATAGACAATCTCATCATGAGAAATTGGTAAAATATAATTTTCTGAGAAACAATAAAAGAATGAGAACGTTAATTTATCATGGTTGAAAGAACGGTAAATGGGGTCTAAGGAAACATAGCTGAGCATATCATTCATCCAGCCCATGTTCCACTTGAAATTAAATCCCAAACCGCCAATATCGGTTGGCTTCGTAACCAATGGCCATGCAGTGGACTCTTCTGCAATCATCAAAACATCTGGGTTTCGGCTGAATACGGTTTCATTCAGTCGCCGCAGGAAGTCAACTGCCTCTAAGTTTTCATGTCCGCCGTAGACGTTTGGCCGCCATTCCTGCCGGTCATAATCCAAGTAGAGCATCGATGCCACGGCATCTACTCGCAAGCCGTCTACGTGATAATCTTCTAACCAACTGCACGCACTGGAAATCAGGAACGAACAAACTTCGCCCTTTCCATAGTCAAATACCCGTGTACCCCAAGATTTGTGTTCCATTTTCAGTGGGTCGGTATATTCATAACAATAAGAACCATCGAATTCACAAAGTCCTGCGGCATCTTTCGGAAAATGAGCTGGAACCCAGTCCAGAATCACGCCAATGTTTGCCTGATGGAACAAATCCACCATCTTCCGGAAGTCATCTGGTGTGCCATGACGGGAGGTCGGTGCAAAATAACCGGTTACTTGATAGCCCCACGACCCATCAAACGGATACTCTGTTAATGGCATGAATTCCACATGCGTATAAGACATTTTTTTCAAATACGGAATGATTTCCGTAGCAAATTTCAAATAACTCGGGAACTGTTCCCCTTCCTTGTGTTTCCAAGAGCCAAGATGCACTTCATAGATATTCATGGGTTCTTTGTATGGAATCCATTTTTTTCTCTGCTGCATCCATGCGGCATCTTCCCACTGATAACTGCTTTCAAACAACTTGGAAGCCGTGCCGGGACGGGTTTCAAAATGCACAGCATAAGGGTCGGATTTTTCAAGGATTTGTCCATTTTGTGTTTCGATACTGTATTTATAAAGGTCAAATTGCTTTAATTTTGGAATGACAACTTCCCATACTGTATCTGAAATTTTTTCCATTGGATTTTGTGTGCGATCCCACTGGTTAAATGCTCCAATGACAGAAACGCTTTTTGCAGTCGGTGCCCAAACTCGAAACCGGTGGTAACTGCCCCTTCCTCGTTTAAAGGCATGTGCTCCGAAAAACTTTCCTGCTTCGGCGTTTTTTCCTTGGTGGAACAAATACAGCGGAAAATCATTTTCATTTGCTTTCGTTGTTGCCAGCATGATGTGCCCTCCTTTTTTTCCGGTATTCATATTTTAACATATTTTGCGACAAGATTCAAGAGTTTTTTGCCGTGTCATCTGATTTTTATACATCACGATAATTTCCAACCGTTTTCTTTGTATAATTTGCACAAAGAAAACGGTATAGGTGTTTCATGTTTCTGGTTATCTGTATGAAAAACTTGGGTAAAATCAATTCGCATTCCGACACAGCTTCACAACTGTCACAGTGATGTCATCCCGGTGTTTTCCACCAGAAAAAATGTCTGCTTTGGCACAAATTTCCTCTGCCATCCTACGAATATCATCAGTTGATAACAAAAGTTCCTTAATAAAGGAATATTCTGTCTCATGAATCCCGTCTGAAACCATAACAAATACGTCATTTTCTGACAACAAAATCTGCTTTTCGTAAAGATCAGAAACCGCCGTTGACCCAATCGGAAACGTAGGAGCACACACTCGTAAGATGGTGTTTCCCTGCCGGATGAGCGTGGAGGCTGCTCCGGCTTTTAAGAGCGTCAGCGTGCCTTCATCCAAATCGACACGGGCAGCATCTAAGGTTGCAAATGCTTCTCCAGCGGATTTTGTCACCATCAGCCCATTCATCAGCCGTACAGCTGCCATATCTGAAATGCCACTGCAAATCAGCTTGCGAAACATCTCCGCTGTCATTTTCGATTCAATCGCGGCATTTGCCCCCGTTCCCATTCCATCGGAAAGCACAATATACGTGCAGCCTGTTCCATCCTGAAAGCGAATGGAAGTGTCGCCGGACATTTCCGCCTCTTCCGTTGCTGGAATCGAAATCGTGTATTGTTCCAGCTGATACCGCATTGCCTGACACATTCGATATCGCATGGTGGAACGGGTGCGAACAGGTTCTAACTCCTGTAAAGCAATGCCTAACGACTCCGAAAGCATATGGCAAATCGCTGGCATACAGCTGCCAATGGAACGACTTTTGCAATAGAGTTCTACCACCAACCGTTCTTTTGCGGTATAGTAAGCAATGACGTAATCAAAATCATAGCCGTACCGCTCCAAAAAGCAACAAATGCGGTCGGTCAATTCTGTGCTGTATCGCACCGTCATTCGGTCGCCTACAGAGGCAATCAAGTCTTCTGTCGCCTGTAGCTGTTCAAATAAAATATGCCGACTGGCATCCATCCGAGAAATCTGCATGGTTTCCATCTGCACACGCCGTTTTTCTCGATAAAATTGCTGCTGCAATTGTTTTGTATGCAGACAATCGGACAGGCTTTCCGGCACTTCCGGCAGCGTGGAAACGGGCTGCCGTTCCATCTCCGAAAAAGCAGCATCCGTTTGTGTATGCTGCAATTCCCAGCAGTGATGCTGTGCCTTACAGCCTGCACAAATGCGATCGCAGACGGCTTCTTTTACCGGTTCTGGCTTTTGTTTTTGTAGCAGGGCTGCAATTTCGCTGGTATCTTCCCGAACGCTGTGAATGGCTTCTGACATAAATTGCAGACGGGTGGAAATCGTCTGCATGGTACTGTCATAGCTACTGTTTGCAGTAATCAACCAGCGGTCAAAGCAAATATTATTCAGCAGCAGAAATGCAATGCAGCCTAAAAACAAATCTCCAATTGAAGAAAATGTAATGACCTGCAAGCCTACTGTCAACTGTGCCAATGCATTGATGAGGAAAAAGGCAATCGTCATCAATCCGATGCCACGGTCTACCAAATATCCAGACAATAGCCCTGTAATCGGCAGAAATAACAATGGCATTCCCAGTTCTCCGGCACAAAGCATCGTTCCGCAAGCCGTCAATGCTCCGCAAATCACACCGCCCATATAACGAAATCGCCGAGCTGCCAGCAATGTTACTGCAATTCCTAAGATTCTGCCAAAATTCATAAATGGATAGTCAAAAGAGGTCAACGCAGCAATGCAGAGAATATAGACAATTGCAGCTGCACAGCCTGTTGCAGATTTCAGCTGAATTTTCTGTTGATTTTGTAACCCCAGCAAAACCGTATGTAAAAACCATGCAGTTGTACCCGTTAGGCATGCTGTCATGCCGTATAGCAAGAAATCCTGTGCAGTTCCATTCATCAAAAAAGACAATAAAATCCCGCTGAACAGCGTACAGCCGCCAGTACAGAGCGATAAAAACGCAGCCGAATGATAATTGCGTAAAAATAGCCGTGCACAGGTAATCAATAACAGAGCAAATAACAATGGCAGCCGTTCCAGTAATAAATCACTCATGAGATACCGCAACAATGTTCCAATTAAAACGGCAATTGCTCCGGTACTGGAAAGACAGCCTGCAATTGCCAGCGGTAGCGGTGAGGGCAAGCTTCCAATTTCTGCCCCTGAAAATATCAGTCCGCAGAGAAAGGCAATTCCAGCTTCCCCTAATAATCTTGAAAATGGATTTCTTCTGACAGCGTGTACTTGTGACATAACAATACGTCCTTTCTGTTTTTCATTCCGAACTTCGATGGAATCACACACTATTATATAAAGAAAGCCATGACATTCTCTGTCAAATCTCGTTGTCTTTTTTCTACCGGAAATCTAATTTCCACTGTTTTTCCCTCGAATCTACAAAAAGAAACAGACAAGCATTGGAAAGCCATGCTTGTCTGTCGAAATAATTATTTTTTTGGATCTGCATCATCTTTTAAATATGTTTCAATGATAAATTTTGGTCGACGTTTGGTTTCCAGATAAACCTTTCCAATATATTCGCCGATCATTCCAATTGCAAATAATTGTAATCCGCCCAGTGCCCAGATGGAAACAATCATCGAAGTCCATCCGATTTCAGTTGCTCCAGTAAAATGCCGCACAATGGAATAGATTAACATGGCAATGCTCACCACAAAAATAATCATTCCTGCGGCTGTAATCATTCGAATGGGTCGAATGGATAATGAAGTAATCCCTTCCCATGCAAATGCAATCATCTTTTTCAGTGGATATTTCGATTTGCCTGCTTGTCGCTTCTTTCGCTCATAATATACAGAATCGCTGCGATAACCAATCATCGGAACAACGCCACGCAAAAACAAATTGACTTCTTGAAACTGCTGTAATCCATTCAATGCCCGTTGACTCATCAAACGATAATCAGCGTGATTGAATACGACATTTGCCCCCATTGCTCGAATCAGGCGATAGTAGCCTTCTGCAGTAAACTTTTTAAAGAAAGTATCTGTTTTTCGGCTGTTCCGTACACCATAGACAATCTCACAGCCATCCTCATATTTTTCCAGCATTTCATCAACTGCATGAATGTCATCCTGCAAATCTGCATCCAACGAAATGGTTGCATCACAGTGATCTTTGACCGTCATCAATCCTGCCAACAGTGCATTCTGATGTCCTTCATTTCGAGAAAGTTTAATCCCCTGAAAAAGTGTATCTGTATCATGTAATTCGGAAATAATCTTCCATGTTTGGTCAGTTGAACCATCATCTACAAACACAATCCGGCTGTTCGGCGCAACTTTTCCCGCTTGCATCAAGTCCTGCATTTTTTCTTTCAATTGTCTTGCCGTATCTGGAAGAACTTCCTGCTCATTATAACAGGGAACGACGAAATATAAAATCATGTTTTGCACCTCCAACATCGGCAATCCATGCCTGTATCTTCTATGTTGTCTTTACTCGTTTTTTGATTTTATCATATTTCTGTAAAAATGTCAAGTAAAGAAAAAACCTACTGCACAAACATTCGTACAGCAGGTTTTTCTCAGGCCAATCAATCTGCATAATGACTTAAAAACTGTTTGGTTCGTTCTTTTTGCGGATGTAGGAATAATTCATCCGGTGTTCCTTCTTCCACAATCACACCATCTGCCATAAAAATAACTCGGTCAGACACTGCCTGTGCGAACCGCATTTCATGCGTAACAATGACCATCGTCATATGGTCTTCTGCCAACAGACGAATAACAGCTAAAATTTCCCCTGTCAATTCTGGGTCTAAAGCGGAAGTCGGTTCATCAAAGAATAGAATCGCTGGTGACATCGCCAGTGCCCGTACAATCGCAACACGCTGCTGTTGTCCACCGGACAATTCACATGGATAAGCAGACGCCTTTTCTTCCAGACCAACTTTTTTCAAAAGTTTCATTGCATTTTCCGTGGCTTCTTTTTTAGAACGCTTGAGTAAAATGCATTGCGGTTCTACAATATTTTTTAATACGGAATAATGTGGAAATAAGTTGAAATTCTGGAAAACCAAACCAAAATAAGTCTGAATCTTTCGGAATTGCTTTTTCGGTGCATAAACTGGCTTTGCATTTAATGCAGCTGTTACAGCTGTTTCCCCCATATAGGCAATTTCTCCGCTACTGAGTGTTTCCAAAAAAGTTGCACACCGCAGCAATGTCGATTTTCCGGAACCAGAAGGCCCAATAATGGAAACGACTTCCCCTTGATTAACAGTCAGGGAAATATCTTTTAGCACCTGTACATTGCCGAATTGCTTTTGCAGGTGGGAAATGGTTAAATATTCTGCCATTTTTGCCGCCCCCTTATATCTTATAATAATTCATCTTTTTCTCTACCAGTGCCATTAAACCGGCAACCAGCAGATTAAAGACATAATAGAAAATAGCAGCAGCCAAATATGGCAGCATGGAAGTCTGTGCAGCGGCAATCTGCTTGACTTCTGTAAACAATTCTGTATAAGCAATCGCAAATGCCAAAGAAGTATCTTTCACCAACGTAATGGTTTCATTGGTGACTGCTGGCAAAATTCGCTTGATAACCTGCGGCAGAATAATCCGCAGGAACATCTGAACACGATTATATCCCAAAATACGAGAAGCTTCGTATTGTCCAACTGGAATAGACTGGATTCCGCTTCGGAAAATCTCTGCAAAATATGCCGCATAATTCAGCGAAAATGCAATAATAACCGCATAAAACCGGTAAGAAGTACTCAATGGAATCTGGAAAATAAAGTAAGGCCCAAAGTAGACCACCAGCAATTGCAGCATCAGTGGTGTTCCACGCAGAACGGAAATATAGATCCGTGCCAGCCACTGCAACGGTTTCCAGCCATACATCCGCATGACACAAACAATCATACCCAACGGAATGGAAAAGACCAACGTCAGCAGGAAGATTGCCAGTGTCCGCAGCATACTATCGCCTAATTGTGCAATAATTTCAAAAAATGACATCTTGAATCGTACGCCTCGCTTATTAGTCTAAAATGACACTGTCTTGTAAATCCCATTTTTCTGCAATAGTCTTAAATGTTCCATCGGATTTCATTTCGTTTAAGGTATTCTGTACCTGATCCCGCAGGGTTTCGTTGCCCTTTTTAAATCCAACCGCATACTGTTCTGCTGCCAACGGCTGATCCAAAATGGTGAAATCGCCATTTCTGGATTCCAGCTGATACTTTGCAACCCCGATATCCATTGCAATTGCATCGACTGCATTGGATTCCAGGTTCAAGAAAGCCGTGTTGTATTCCCCAACTACCAGCAATTCTTTGAAGGAATCTTTCAAGGCTGCATTATCTTCTTCATTCAAAGCAGCTTCTGCGGAAGAATCCGTCTGTACAGCGACTGTCTTACCAGACAAATCATCAAATGTTGTAATGCCACTGTCAGACTTTACAACAAATACCTGGCTGTTATCCACATATGGATCTGACCATGTATAGTCGTCTTCTCTGCCATTCATAGTGAAACCATTCCAAATGCAGCTAATTGTTCCGGAATTCAGTTCCATATCCTTAGAATCCCAGTCAATCGGCATTTTTACGAGTTCCCAGCTGTTCCGAGAGCAAACTTCCTGTGCCAGATCTAAGTCAAATCCAACATATTCCCCGCTGTCATCCTGATAGCCATATGGCGGAAATGCAGCATCAAAACCAACAACAAACTTGTTGTTGCTCAGTCCGTTGCCATTATCCGCAGTGCTGCTGTCATCGTTGCTTCCACAGCCGCTAAATGCTCCCAACATTGCAATGGCTGCTGTTGCAGCAACCAATCGTTTCATCCACATCATTTCTAATTCTCCTTTAAAAATCTCATCGAATTTACGCACACGCGTGTTATCATTATAGCATGCTAACACGCTGCATGTCAAGGCACAATGCAGAAAAACTATTTTTGTTCTGGAAAAATTGACAGTTCGGAATCAGAATCAAACGCTGTTCGAAAAGCAGAATCATTTTTATCTGCTGCTCTTGTGCAAAAAAATGATTTTTCATGTTTTTCCTTTCTGCAATTAAATGCACAAAGTTGTTCCAGATTTGTTTTCCGGAACAACTTTGCTTTTCCTTATATTATGCGTTCTGCAAAAATGCTCGCTTCATTTGGCACAAATCTACAATGGTCAGTTTGCCATCCTTGTTCCAATCCCCTGCTTTCCAATCAGAAAGTGTCGTGTTTGAAACACCCAACAGCCATTTTTGCAACAAAACTACATCTGAGATGGTAAACATACCGTCTTGATTGACATCGCCCATTCTCTTTACAGAACTGGTGGTTGTGGTTGTGGTTGTAGTCGTCGTTGTCGTGGTAGTTGTCACAGTTGTGGTGGTTGTCACTTTTTCCGTCAATAGATTCCAACTTTGGCAAGCATTTTCAGTTGCTTCCCATTGCTGCACATTTGCACCATTTTCTAACGATGCTCCGCCCACTTCTACAAAACAAGTGTTCTGGGAAGCATGGGTAAGGATTCGATAAGTTCCGTCCAAATTTTTCGTAAAGCGAAACAGTTGTGCACTATCTTTTGTGGAATAGGCTGCAAGTACAAGATTGCTACCATTTTTCTGCCCCATTGCTTTTAATGCATATCCAGTATCTTGTATGGAACGAATCCAGTAATCATTGCTGGAATTCAATGCTTTTAGCATCCATTTCTGAACATCGAACCCATTGGATGTCCACTGCTGAATGTTGGTATTTTCCTGCATCGAACCATCTGCAATATCCAGCACCAAACCAGACCGTGCATTTTTAAAAGTATAAATCAACGATGTATCCATTTTGCATCCTGGATCTGTAACGGGTTCTAAAATCCAGTTCTGACAGTCAGCACCATTTGCTTCCCATTGCTGAATATTGGCACCAGAAGCAGTTCCTGCATTTGCTACTTCTACAGCTGAAGTGCCTCCAGAAATTTTAGTGCGAATCTGATAACTGCCATTGCTGTTTTGCAGCAGCATAAACTTTTGATTTTCTCCCCCATTATAGGTGTAAAGGTCAATATTTGTTCCGTTTGCTGTCTTTTTTCCTGCAACATCCAACACATACGTTCCGCCATCTCCAACCGCAGATGTCAGATAATAATAACCATCTTCCGCTTTGCAGAACTTCCAAATGTCATGTATTGCAGTTTCATCTGTTCCCCATTGCTGAATATTTGCACCATTCTCCGCAGCTGCTCCGGCTACCTGCATATATAATCCAGAATGTTCATTCTTGATTCGATAGGTTGTCCCATCTAAAAATGTTGCTGCAATTGGAGCACGTGGACTTTCGGTATAGCTGGCACTTGGAATGCCTGCCTGCTCATATCGCAAATATCGCATGGTTTCTTTTGTCGTTTGACAACCGCTATAGGTAGCACAATATGTTTTTGCTTCATCCGCTGTTCGTGAAAATACATTATAATTAGAAGACGGTCGCCATGTGCAATTTTGTGCATATCCCTCAATGGTTGTTCGTTTGCAGTTGGAAGATTTTGAACCAGTTTCCGCATATGAACCGGGATAAGTGACGGTATTCCAGTCACAGATAACATTTCCACCATTTTCATAATAACAATTCTCTGCAAAAATCTTAGAGGCAGTATGTACGGTATACGCCATACTAAAATTGCTGACATAGTTGTTCATCGAGTGAAAATATCCATACCGCATCAATCCTGGAGCACGGGTCAATGTTTGATCAAAGCGATTGCTAATGAGAGACATCCGAGGGAAATGATTATAATTTTGATAAGAATTTTCATCATCTGCCGGATAACCTAAAATGATACCATATTCATGCAATCCAAAATTGCTATCAGAAACGGTACAGTAATCAGCATCATAACAGCAGGCAAGAAATTTATCCCAGTCGGGCAAACCAGTAGATGCTGTGTTATAATCAGCATGTCCCGTAAAAGTACAATGATCCACCCAGAGATTCTGACCAGAACCAAAATAGGCAACAATAGAGTCATTACCATTCGATTCAGAATCATGCTGCAAATCGAAATTTTTTAGAATGATGTTGTTCCCAGTACCACTATTGGAAGATGTACAGAACTGCACATTGTAAAGGGTATGAGCAGCATAACTTCCGATAATTGTTTTATTGCTGTGCACATAAATTCTACCATCTGGGCAGTAATATCGGCCAGAAGAATCTTTTTGCAAATCTGTTATGCGAAGATCTGCAGTTACAACAATGGTATAAGGCGTGTCAGAAGTTGCATATTTTTTCAAATCTGCAAAAGTAGATACTTCTACAACCTCTCCAAATAAACCACCGATGTCAGCTGCTTTCTGATTTCCAGTGTTATCATCGAAACAGTAGCCTGCAAATCCCTGTAACCCATCTGCATTTAATAGCCAAAGCTGATTATCCGCACCAGTGTAAGCGGACAATTGCATTCCCTGTTTTCCCTGTGTCAACGCCAGAGATGGATCGCTATAGTTTACAATTTTATAGTATAAATCATTTCCAAGGTGATCCTTTTGCACTGGAATCACATACCAATGCTGTGATTGTGCAGATTCACTGCCGTATACAACTACAGAGGTTTTTGTTGTCACTTGATACTGATTAGGCGTTAAAAGCCGACCAGATTCTGCATTGACTAATTTGAAAAAGGTTCCATTTTTATCTGCTCCCACACGATCAAACCGCCAAGCAGTGGACAAATCATTTCCTACTGTTTTTACAGAAACAGAGGAATGGTCAGAAGTCCCATTTTCTGTTAAAACAGTGCTATTGTCTTTTGTTGCAATCTGCATCAAAGGCACAGGATAATCTGTGGAAAGTGCTTCTGTTGGAAGAGATAGCGATTCCCACGAAAAAAGGGAAAGCAGAAATGTAGCAATCCATGCAATTGACAGGAAAGCTTTCGGACGAATCAATTTAAACGGCTTCATTAGAAATACCTCCTTCATTTTACATTATCACGAATACCGTCAACAATATTATAGCGAAAATTGTTTGAATTGTCAATCCGTGAAAAGAAATCTGAGCCATAAAAATTGAAGAAAGCAGTTGTTTTTCCAGACGGGAAATGATATAATAGAGAAAATAGAGCAAATTTTATTTTGTATCCCTATCTTTTCTCAAACAACAATTGAAAGGAACATCTATTTATAATGAATAAAGGACAAAAACTTATTAATTGTATGATAAATGGTGATATGG
>CABQIF010000019.1 GCA_902464115.1 uncultured Ruminococcus sp.
AAGAAAGAAATCTATCTATCTTAGATGCAACCAGTAAAAAGATTCCAACGCTGATAGAGATTCAGACGTTTGCAGAACAAGAGGGGCTTTGCGTGGATGTCCAGAAGTTTTATGATTACTATACGGAAACGGGCTGGATGACGAAAAATCAGCAGCCCATTACCAACTGGAAAAGCACCCTGCTCTATTGGAATCAATCCGAGGGAACACCCCACAAAAAAGCAAAACAAGAAGAGCCACGCTCTGAAAATGCCGACATCTACGAAAGCCTGATTGGACGGGTGATTCTTTAAATGCATATAAAACCATCCGCACCGGAACGTCACCTGCTCCGATGCGGATTTTCTCTTATCAGATTCGTTTACTTGGCGTGCTTCTCCAGCCAGTGCTGGGCATACGAACACGTTGCTGTAACCGTTCCGCCCTGTTCCTGAATCGCCTGCACCGCAAGTTCCATCAGCGTTCCGGCAACGCCCTGCCCCCGCAGGCTGTCGTCCACAAACGTCCGCTCAATGCAATAGACCTTCGGCTCTACCTCCGGAAACAAAATCTCTGCGATTCGCTCGCCGGCTTCGTTCTCCAGATAAATTTCATGTGCCTTTTTCTGATATGATTTTTGCATCTCGCATTCCTCCTTTTTCTATCTTTGATTCTATCACAAGTTTAGCCGGAATTCTTGTAAAAAAGAAAAAAAATTTGAAAACCACTCATTTTGTTGACAACGTTCCGAAAATATGCTATAATAAGCTTGTTTGGCAATCCACAAAAAATCAGACGAATTTTACAGTTTTTTTGTGTAGCAAGCCAAAATTGTAACTTTGTTTGCCCATCCACAAAAATAAACCATGATGTTCTATCCCGAATACAGGGAATGTGGAGGAAAACAAAAATCAAAAAATGTCTATCAAATTAAGGAAGGTATCATCATGAAAAACGTAGTGATTATTGGTGCAGGGCCGGCAGGGTTGACCGCAGCCTATG
Organism: uncultured Ruminococcus sp.; assembly: GCA_902464115.1. GTDB lineage: Bacteria > Bacillota > Clostridia > Oscillospirales > Ruminococcaceae > Ruminococcus_C. The sequence goes on from CABQIF010000019.1 coordinate 982, forward strand.
AACTGCTCCAGCGTGCCCCAAAGGATTATTCTATCACCATCTTAGAAGAAAGCAATGCCATCGGCGGCATCTCGAAAACCGTAAAATATAAAAATAACCGCATGGACATCGGCGGACACCGGTTCTTCTCCAAAGACCAGCAGGTTATGGACTGGTGGCAGAAGATGATGCCACGTCAGGGCAAGCCGTCGTTCGATGACATCAAGCTGCATCGGGAAAAGAAACTCGCTGCCGGCGGCCCAGACCCGGAAAAAACCGACCGTGTTATGCTGGTGCGGAATCGGGTTTCCAGAATTTATTACAAGCATAAGTTCTTTGACTATCCGGTTTCCCTAAAGTGGGATACCATCAAGAACATGGGCTTCGCTACCACCGTTGCAGCCGGATGCAGCTACTTGAAGAGCACCATCGGCAAAAAGGAAGAATCCTCTCTGGAAAACTTCTATATCAATCGTTTCGGCAAAAAGCTGTATTCCATGTTCTTCGAGGGCTACACCGAAAAGCTGTGGGGTCGCCATCCAAGAGAAATCTCCGCTGACTGGGGTTCGCAGCGTGTCAAGGGCTTGTCCATCACTGCCGTGATCAAGGATATGTTCTCCAAGCTGAATCCGAATAAGACCAACCGCAAGGTGGAAACTTCCCTGATCGAAGAATTCTATTACCCGAAGTATGGTCCGGGTCAGCTCTGGGAAATCACCGCTTCCGAAATCGAAAAAATGGGCGGCAAGATTCTCATGAACAGCGAAGTTACCAAGATTCACACCGACAAAACCGGAAAGATTCTCTCCCTGACTTACCAGCAGGACGGCAAGGAACAGGAAATTGCAGGCGACTTGTTCATCTCCTCCATGCCGCTGAAGGATTTGGTGGCTGGTATGAATGACGTTCCGAACAACATCGCAGCCATTGCCAAGGGTCTGCCGTATCGGGATTTCGTCACCGTTGGGTTGCTGGTTGACAAGCTGAACCTGAAAAACGAAACCAACATCAGAACCCTCGGCAACATCGTTCCGGACTGCTGGATCTATGTACAGGACGTTGGCGTGAAACTCGGCCGTATCCAGATCTTCAACAACTGGTCACCGTACATGGTCGAAGACCCGGAACACACCGTTTGGATCGGTCTGGAATACTTCTGTGCAGAGGGCGACAGCTTCTGGAACATAGACGACAAGGCTTGCATCAACATGGCAATCAAGGAACTCGTTTCCATGGGCGTGATCAGCTCGCCGTCGGATGTCAAGGACTCCCACAGAGAAAAGGTCAAGAAAGCTTATCCGGCTTACTTCGATACCTATGCACAGATTGATGACCTGATTGCCTATCTGAACCAGTTTGAAAACCTCTACTGTGTCGGCAGAAACGGTCAGCACCGTTATAACAACATGGATCACTCCATGGCAACTTCCTTTGAAGCAGTCGATAACATTATTTCCGGCAAGAAGGACAAGAAGAACATCTGGTCAGTCAACACCGAAAAGGAATATCACGAAGAAAAGAAAAACTAACTGGCTGGTTTCATTTTCATTTTCATTCTATAAAAACAGCAGGGTACATCGGTTGGATGTCCCTGCTGTTTTTTTGTTCGCATGTCAAACTGTGTGATTCGTCGTCAATGTAAGTCTTTTCTTATCTCCAAAATACAAAAATTTCTTTCCAAGTGTTCCAGATGGTCGGATGTGCCTTGAACAGAGAAACGTTCTCTCCAGAGGCAATCAAAATACACAGACACACGACGACCGTTCCCACCATTGCCGCTGCAATCACCTTTTCGCTGACCCGTGCCAAGCCGGCATGATAGGTTTTCAGCAAGGATGGCACTTGCAACAGCAGAATCGTGGAGAGGACACTCAAAATCACTAAAATGTCCAGTGCATACCGCAGAATCACTCCTGCCATGCTGAAATCGACCCATGCCAACGCAACCGCTAACACTGCAATCATCGCAAGAATCACACGACGAATGAAGCCGGAATGCTTCCGCTTCCAACGCTTCCAAACAAACGGGAAACTCAATGCCCCTAACAGAACTGATGGCAGCGTGAATGCTCCAATCGTTCCCTCGACATACAAATACATCTGTCGGTTTGCAATGTTGGAATACTTTGTCCGCAGGAATGGGAAATCATTCAGCTGGTCGAGTCCGCCGAAGAAGTAAACGGCAATCGCTGCCGGCAGGCGGGAAATCGTAATCCGGTTGGCGGCAGTGTTGTCTACTGTCATCTGATAGATCGCCCCGAACTGGAACGGGTCGTCAAACCGGATTTTGTTGTACCACATAATGGTGATTGCTCCGGCTGCAACCGGAATCAGATAGCAAGCGGCACTGGTGATTTTTGCGGAACGTTTGAGGTCTTTCCGGAACAGCAAGTGCAAAAATACTGGCACTAAAATCAGGACATAAAGCAGCATATTCGGACGGGAGGCGGCGGTAATCACCGTTCCAATTGCACTGACTGCCAGCAGGACAAACCGCTTCCAGTTCCCCCGTTTCTTTACGGTGTATGGAGAAATCGGCATCGGAGCTTCTTCCTGTTCCGGCGGTTCTCCGTCACCCTGCTGAGCACGTTGCAGCGATAATTTCCGCAGCTGCTTGGTCGTCCGGACGGCATAACTGGAATCCATCGCTGCAAAGCCCATCCAGAGCGACAGGAATAGCCCAAACATGCCCGTTAAAATGCAGAGATAATAGCGGTCGCTGTAGTTCAAGCCAAACAGCACGCCGCTTCCTGCCACGGCAGAAACCAGCCCCAGCAATAACAAAATCAATGGCGGCCGTTTGCAGAACTTCCGCACCAGCGTCAGAATCAAGCCGAACAATGTCACAATCACTGCCTCTGTCATAATGCAATACGCCCAGTTCAGCGGCAGTACGTTCCCCGTCAGCTTGTAATACGGCACATACAGCAGGGCAACCGGTGCACAGCCAAAGTAACAGTAATACTTCTGGTTGTAATACGCATAGTCCCAGCGGTAATCAACGCCCTCTCGATTCGAGTTGTCATATGGTGTTTCCGATTGCAGCAACTCTTCCGATGGTGTTAAGTCCATGTTGGTCTGTCCCTTTTCCCAGGCATCCAGCGTCATCGCATAGACGTTGTTGATGTCAATGGGTTCACTGATGGGAAGCGGCTCTAAGTCCGGCACACGGAACGCTAACACGCTTGCCATGCAGCCGAACAGCGTCACCAGCACGGCAAGGTTGTGTTTCCAGCTGTGTGCCTGATAGCGAATCTTCCAGACGTGGAACTGCTTGCAGGCTGTCAACACCAGTGCAATGATGACAATCAAAAAGAATCGTGCTGCGGAAAACTGATACGGAACAGCGGTGTGGAACGTCCCGTTGTGCAGCACCAGTGCAGCGTTCACATCTGTAAACTGCAACTGCACGGTATGTAAGGTCTGATACGGCAGCATCGAAAACCGGATGCTCGAATACGTTCCAGTTCCCTGCGACTTACCTGCCTGTTCAAACCGATTGCTCAAGTTGTCGTCCTTGATGGAGCAACTCACATTATAATATTGATCTTCTCCGTCAATATTCAGAATCAAATAGCGAAAATCCGGATTTTGTTCCAAGTTGGAAAACGTCAGCGTACAGTTTCCGGAAATCTGAATGGTATCATCAACAATCTGTGCTGCCGAAGAATCGTCAATTTCCGCCTGCGACAGCACCAAATCCGTTGTTTCCGGATGGGTGGTGAAGCTGGTGTAATGAAACACAAAGCTTTCCAGCACAAATACCACGCCGGCAATCCATGCGGCTTTCCGCAGATAGTTCCGCAGGTTGGAGGGAGTGTTCCGTCTGGAAAACGCCGTTCCCAAGCCAACGAGCAGCAGCGTGACGAGCAGCGGAGCGACTGCAAACGGCTGGTTGTCCGCATCGAAAAATGCGATTGCAATGCCCCGCAAAACGAACAGCAGTATGATTTCCAAAACCGTTGTGATTCCGCACTTGACCCAATGAGAAGAAGCAACTGTTTCTTCATCCCCCCTTACAAAGTAAGCAATCGCATATAGAATGAGATTGCAAAAAATGGGAAATAACAAATAGAGTATCATAACAGTCAATGCATCCTTTCCAAGACATTGACGCATCACACTCTTTATAGGATAGCAGAATTTCATTTCCAGTATGGTTTTATTTTTTGAATAAAATCTGAACACTTGGGATTTTTCACAACATTTCTGTAAAATCTGCCCGCACTGCCATCAAACACCGCCTGCATTTTCATCATACTTTTTCAGGATTTTTCGCAGGGTTTCTGTAAAGTCTGCCCGTGCCTCCGGTGGGGCTAAAATTTCCGCCTGTTCGCCGTATGCCAATAATCGCCAATACAATGCCTGCAAATCCTGCCAGCAGACCGACACCAACAGGCTGCCGTCCGGTTCCGTCTGGAGGGCTTCTGTTCCGAAGTCATCCATCACTCGCCACTTCACCGCTGCGGAAAACCGCACCAGCACGGGAACGGCTACCTCTTCCGGTGGCATGGGGGCGGGCGTGTATGCCGGCACACTGCGAGCGGCTCGCTGCTCCGGCTCGATCTGTAAATCCGTGATACGTGTCAGCTTAAACAGCCGATAATCCTGCCGCAGATTGCAATAGCCCCAGACATACCAATGCCCCCACTGGAAAATCAAGTGATAGGGTTCGATTTTACGGGAGGTCGTGCCACTTGGGGCAGAATAGGAAAACGAAATCTTGTGATTCTGTTCCAGTGCCGCTTGAATCTGTTCGATTTTCTGGGAAACCGCTCCGGAATCCCATGCGGAGAGGTCAATCAAAACCGGATGCTCTGCCGGAATCGTCTTGGCGGTCGATACAGAGAGTTTCTCCATCAGCTGCCGATAGCGATGCGTGCCGCTGATGCTGTCCAGACTTTGCAGCCCTGCAAGAATCGCCTGCATTTCGCTTTGCAGCAGGACTGTTTTATCCAGCTTGTAGCCCTCCATAATGCGGATACCGCCGTTTCGCCCCTTCTCGGTCACAATGGGAATTCCTGCACAGCATAGGGCATCCATATCCCGTAAAATCGTGCGGTGGGATACCTCGAACTTCTCCGCCAGTTCAAACGCTGTGACCTGCTCCTGTTGCAGCAACACGGAGAGAATTCCAATCAGTCGGTCAATTTTCAATCTGCTCCCCCTTTTCTCTGTATCAGTGGATTTGTGAAACCAGTGTTTCCAACTCGTCCACCGTCAAGCCGTCCTCTGACGTAATCGAATGTGCATATCCGCCATCCGTCCATTCTGCCACGAAAATCAAATCGCCATTCTTCCGGACGGCAACCGAAACGCCTGCAATCGTCTGTGTTTCCTCGCTGTCATAAATGTTATAGTCGCCGCTGATGGAGTCTGTTCCAACGCCTTTCCGAATCCGCAAGCCCTCGGCTTCGCTTGCATCTTCATAAATCACCTCAATCAAATCCCCCTCGATTGCCTGAATGACAGTGTGGTCATATACCCCATAGGCATCCGGAGCATCCAGCGAAAAGCCAGCGATGTCCGCCGCTGCCTGTAGCGTGGCACAGGGAATGAATGGGTTGGGAATCTGCACGTTTTCTTCGGTCGTGGCTGGCTCTGTCTGCGTGGTAGAGGGCGTAAGATGTGACTTGTTTCGTTCCTGTTGAATCAAAATCCCAGACGTGAGCACAATCCCTGCACAAACTGCCACGGCAATGTATTTCATCCAACGGTTGGAAATCTGCTTCTTGGTCTGTTTCATAGGCTGTTCCTCCGCTTCTAATAAATACGGGTCGTCGATGTCCCCGATGGCATGCAAAAGCCGTTTGGCTGCTTCTCTGTCTTTCATATCGAAATCCCCTCCGTTTCGAGTGCTGCTTTCAGTTTCGTTCTTGTCCGCAGCAGTATCATTTTCACTTTGCTCTCCCCGATGCCTTTTTTCCGGGCAATCTCTGCAATCGAATCCAGATACCAATACCGCTGTACAAATACGATTCTGGTTGCTCTTGGCAGCTGCTGCAAAAACGATTGCAAGCATGCCTGTAGAGCCGCTGCATCGGCTGCCTGCTCCACGGAGTCGTTCGCCGGAATACATTCTGTCAACTCATCCAGTGCCAAATCTACAGCGTTTCCGCCATGTTTTGCGGCATGGTTTCGCTCCCAGAAATGCAGGGCGAGGTTTCGGGTGATTTTCCCGAGAAATGCTTTCAGAGAGTGCGGACGATTGGGCGGAATTGCCTGCCACGCTTTCCAGTAGGTTTCATTTTCGCATTCCTCTGCATCCTGCGGCTGTGCGAGAATGCGGTAGGCAATCGTATAGCAGTAGGTTCCGTATTGCTGCTTGGTCTGTTCCAGTGCCGTTTCTGAACGGGAGAAATATAAATCCAATAGGGCTTCTTCCTGCATGGTATCCACCACCTTTCACTTACATAGACCGGATTCTCGCTGATTGGGTCACATGATTTTGCAAAAAAGTTTCCGGAACGACAAAAAAGACTGGAGCAGACTTCTGTATCCTCCAGTCTTTTTTGTTCATGATATGCTTGGATAAAAATTAGTCACCAAATGAAATGCCTAAATTCCGAGCTGTTGCAACCAACTGATCATCCGGTGTGACGAACTTCGTCTTTCCGGCAATCTCTGCCAGCGGATTGGCGGTGATCGTTCCACCCACCTTGGCAACCGTCATGCCGTAGTGCTCTTCTTTAATCAGCTGTGCAGCGTATACGCCGAATTGGGTTGCAAGAATCCGGTCGTATGCACTTGGGCTGCCGCCCCGCAGCATATGCCCCGGCACGCAAACCCGTGCTTCCAGTTGTGTCTTCTGCTGAATCTGTGCCGCAATGCGGTTGGTTGCGGTAATCACGCCCGCTTCTGCACGGAGTCTTGCCCGTTCTTTCTTTTTCAGCTTGGCTTCTTCCTTGTCAAAGCAGCCCTCTGCAACGGCAATAATCGAGAAGTTCTTGCCGCTTTCGCTCCGCTTCAGAACCGACTTGCAAACCTTGTCAATGTCATATGGAATTTCCGGAATCAGAATGATGTCTGCACCGCCGGCGATTCCGGCACTCAGCGTCAGCCAGCCGGCTTTGTTGCCCATGATTTCACAGAGCAGAATGCGAGAATGGCTGTTTGCAGTTGTGTGCAGCCGGTCGATCGCATCCGTTGCAATGTCCACTGCGGTATGGAATCCAAAGGTAACGTCTGTTCCGTAAATGTCGTTGTCAATGGTCTTTGGCAAACCGATGACGTTCAGCCCCTCTTCCGAGAGCAGCTGCGAGGTCTTGTGCGTGCCGTTTCCGCCCAGTGTCAGCAGGCAGTCTAACTTCTGGCTCTGGTAGGTTTTCTTCATATTTTTTACTTTATCAATATTGTCATCGCCAATGACTTTCATCATCTTGAACGGCTGCCGTTTTGTTCCCAGAATCGTACCGCCACGGGTCAGAATCCCAGAAAAGTCATCCGGTTTCATTTCCTTGCAAATATTGTGAATGAGTCCATAGTAGCCATCTGAAATGCCAACGATTTCTACATTTTCCGTCCCCAGCATCTGGTAGCATGCCTTTGCAACGCCACGAATGGTTGCATTCAGTCCCGGGCAATCGCCGCCGCTGGTCAAAATTCCAATTCTCCGTTTCATCAAACAGAACCTCCCATCAGAAATTTTCTTACAGAAAGCATGTCCGGATTTTGCCGGAACATGCAAATGATTGTTATAATTGTATCATTTTTTCTGCATTTTGTCAACGGGATTCTATGAACAGTGCGAAAATCTGCGGTAACATTTCCCGTTTTTCAGGTTCTGTTCTTTTCCGATTCTTTTCAAAATAGGGGCTTTGTTGAGGGAATGTAAAAGAATCGTTATGCATTCTTGCACCCCTCTGTCACTATGTGACATCTCCCCTTTCAGGGTCGACAAATTAGAATGCCACTGCTCAGCAATCCGCCCATAATCTGTTTCTCTCTCATTTTCGCCTGCTCCAAAACCGAAAAAGCACATCCATGCCGTTCCAAATCAGCGTTGCCAACAAGATGAGCACACCAATCGGAATCGCCAGTATCAGCAGGCAACCAATCCCAATTCCCATGGTAAGTTTTTCTTTCATTTATGATTTCACCAACTGATAGTAACTGTGTGAGGTCAGCTTATACATCAACGCATACAATGCGGCAAACACGAGGAAACAACCAACGGTTGTGATTGCAAACAGGGAAACATTCGTCAGCCCCATCAGCGTCAGCAGCCGGTACAGCATTGGAAAGGCAAATGCCAGATGCACCCCTGCCATCAGCAGCGGAGCAGTAAAGACCGTTAAAATCTGCGAGTTGATGCTTCGCTTGATTTCTTTTTTTGTCATGCCGACTTTTTGCAGGATTTCAAACCGTCCGGCATCTTCATAGCCCTCTGAAATCTGCTTGTAATACATAATCAGCACCGTTCCGAACAGGAATACCACGCTCAGCAGAATGCCCAGGAACAGCAGTCCGCCATACAGGGCATAGAAGCTCGAACGCTCACCTTCCCGACTCTCACAAATACAACCTTCATCAGAAAGCTGCTGCTCCAACGCTGCTTGAATGGCAAGCTGTGTGTCTGTATCCGCATCCAAATCAAAGCCTTTGTAGAACTGAATGACGGAGGCATACCCGTTATAGGCTTCCGCCTGTAATTCATTGAGTGCCTGCATCGTCGCCAGATCTGGCACAATCAAATACAGCGTCTGGCTGACATTGGCGAATGCATCGCCATCCAGCAGGAACTTCGGAACTTGTTTCTGAATCCGGAACGGCTGCATTGTTCCAATTTGAATTGTATCGGCAGCATACGAACCACGTACCACAGAAAGCAAAACTTCTCCATCCTGTAAGGTTTCCGATGCTCCGGCTAAGCGGTTGTAATCTTCGAGTGTCAGAATCTGCACAGTTGCAATGTCATCATAATCCACAACCAAATCCCGTTCCAATTGCAGTTGCTGTTCTTTCAGCAAACCACTGATTTGCAGAGCCGTATAATGCACTTCGTTTTTTTCCTGTAAGGAATGACGGGACAACACGTCTGTAATTTTGTCCTCCAGCACTTCCGGCTCAAACTCCGCATAGGCTGTGACTGAAATCTCCCTCGGATACCGCTGCTGCAATCCATCTTCAGAACCGGAATACAGGCAAAGCGTGCTGGAAATCATCACCAGAACCATCGTCGACAGCACACAGATGGAAGCCAGACTCGAACCGTTCCGCTTCATCCGATACCGCATGGACGAAACCGAAATGAAATGCTGTAACTGGTAATAATACCGCTTATTTTTCTGCAACAGCTTACACAGAGCCACAGAACCGCAGATGAACAGCAAATACGTTGCCAGAATGACCAGCACCACCGCCAGAAAGAACATCGAAAATGCAGCGATTGGCTGTTGAATCGTTACAGCTAAATAATACGCAATGCCTAACATGACCAGTCCGCAGAGCGTCAGCAGCCAACGGGCTTTCGGGGGCTTTTCGCCCTGTTTCTCGCCTCGCAGCAGGGCGATCGGTTTGGAAACGTGAATTTGTCCGAGCGAATACAGCAGGATGATTCCATAGGAAATCACCGTCAGCAACACGGTATTTCGCACAGCGTTTGGTTCAATCCGAAAGCCCATCGGGCTGCCGTTGCCCAGCATCTTCGCTGCCATCAGTTCCGAGAGCTTCGACAGCAGAATACCCATGCCCAGACCGCCAACAATCGACGTTCCGAACAGCATTCCATTTTGCCAGCACAAAATCCGAGCGATGTTCCATTTTCCCATGCCGAGGATGTTATACAGCCCGAATTCTGTTTTTCGCCGCCGCATCAGAAACGAGTTCATATAGAACAGAAAAATCGCTGCAAAAATTGCAATGACGACCGTTCCCCACGAGAGAATCATTTGCATCTCCCGCCCGCCGTGCATTTCATAAATGGCTTTGCTATACGTCAGATAGGATACGATGTAATACATCATGGTAATGCCGATACTGGTCAGCAGAAACGGCAGATAGATTTTCTGGTTCTTATAAATGCCGTGCCACGCCAGTTTCCAATAGAGCGTTTTCATGCCTGTTCCCCTCCTGTTGCCAACATCGTCAAGGTATCGGAAATCTTCTGATACAACTGTTCATTCGTGCAGCCACCCCGATAAATCTGATGGAACAGCACGCCGTCCTTGATGAACAGAATGCGGTCTGCACGGCTTGCCGCCTTGGTGGAGTGCGTCACCATTAGAATGGTCTGTCCGGTCGCATGAATCGTGGAAAAGACATCCAGCAAGCCATCTGTGGACTTGGAATCCAATGCTCCGGTCGGTTCGTCCGCCAGAATCAGCTTCGGCTTGGAAATCAACGCTCTGGCAACCGCTGCACGCTGTTTCTGACCGCCGGAAACTTCATACGGGTATTTCTCCAGCAGGTGTGTAATGCCGAGTTGCTCCGCAATCGGCGTCAACCGCAATTCCATCTCTTTCGGCGATTTCCCAGCCAGCACCAACGGCAGGAAAATATTATCTTTCAGGGAAAATGTATCCAGCAAGTTGAAATCCTGAAACACAAAGCCTAAATTATCTCGCCGGAATGCTGCAATTTCCCGTTCCTTGACCATTGTCAAATCTTTTCCATCCAGAAAAACCTTTCCGCTGGTTGGCTGGTCGAGGGCTGCCAGAATATTCAGCAGCGTGGTCTTCCCCGAACCCGATTCCCCCATGATTGCCACATATTCGCCCGTTTCGACGGAAAACGAAACATCCGAAAGTGCCTGCACCTGATTCCCGCCAAATCGGGTGGTATAGATTTTCTTCAAACATTCTACTTGTAGCATTGCCATTTGCAATTGCCCCCTTCTGTGTTGTTGTCTTTATTGTATCAGAAATCCCACCGCTCCGCCATTGATTTGTGTGACATTTTGCCGGCTGAATGTGACATTTTTGTAAGGTACAAGCAGAAAAATTCCGCTGGCGACTTTGTATTTTCATAAAATTACCTGTTTTTGTGTGAGTTCTCTGAAAATGTTTAAAATTACTGTTGACTTTGTACAAATTCCGGATTATACTGGGAATAGTTGCGTACACAAACCAACACAAAAGGAGAATTTATATGAAAACACCCCAAAAACTGCTTGCAGTCGGATGAAGTGGTCTATGACTCCCTGATCAGCGACTATGACAGCACCTATGACACCTCCAACGGCTATGAAACCATTCCGAACAAGCTGCCAAGTGCACCATCGGAACTCTCTCGGATGGATCACTTCATGGATACGAACTATGTTTATCCGGGCGAACGGTTCGATATGTACCTCTGGGCAACACAGGGCTTCCCGTCCATCGGCGGATGCGGCGGTGACTGGGGGCAGCGGCTGTCGGATGATGCTTACTTGAATATGCTGAATGGCACAAACCTGCACGTTCTGGAACATGAACTCGGTCACGGCTTTGGTCTGACGGACTTCTACGGCGGAGAAGGCGAAAGCGATGGCTTCCCACCGGGGGGCTTTCCGGGCGGCGGCACGTCCATCATGATGGCAGGTTCTTCCCAGAGCATCACCGACTTTGACGGCTGGTTCTTACGCTATGTCTGGTCGAAAATCAAGAACGATTCCGGCAGATTCAACCTGACCACCACACCTGTTACCACCACAACAACAACGACCACAACCACCCTGCCGACCGTCACCACAACCACTTCCACTGTGGTTTCCGGCGAAACCGCCCTGCCGATCACCTATGACAGCAACAATGGCTACTGGCTGCTAAATACGCAGGGAGCAACCCACATCGACGTTCAGGTCAAGGGCTTGCCGTATTCGGGTGTCATTGGCACATACGGCTACTGGGATACCAACAGCAACACTTGGCAATCTGCGGACTGGTCGATGCCGGAAAGCCTCGGCGAAACCGGCGTGAAAACGCTCACAATTGACCTGCCAGCTTCTGTTTCCACCAGCCAGATTCAAATTCAGGTGAACTGGTATGCACTGTGGGATAATGCCGTTGGCGGCATGGCGGAACGGGATGCTTCTACGCTCCAGTTCTCTGCTGTGGGAAATGCAGCTGCTCCGGTAACGACTACCACTCGTGCGACTACAAGACCAACCACCACCACCACGACAACCACGAAAAAGACAACCACCACCAAAAAAGCAACCACAACAAAGAAAACAACTGCAACCACCAAACAGACGACCACAACAACGACTACCACAAAGCCAAGCTCCAGCAAGCAAGTGGTTCTGAACGATGTTACATATGGAACAGCCTATGACCTGACTCCATACAATTACAAGAACATCCGCTCCATCACGCTGCAATTCAAAGATAGCATTGCATATTCCGGCGGCTGCCTCGTATTGGGCTGCTGGAACGAACAGCATCCGATTGCATATTCCGATTTGCAGAACGGAACAATTACCTTCCAGATTCAGAATCCGCAGGATGTCATGACCATCTATAACTATTACGGATTGGGCAGCTTGCAGTCTGTTACATTGAACTACTAATGCTCATTTGACAACGCTGAACCACAAAAATCCACAGACAACCTTTTGCCTGTGGATTTTTCCATTCTGAAACATCTAAAAGCACACTTTCTGAAACACCGGCAGTTTGTTTTCATGTTTCCAAAATTCCTGTACAATAATAAGAGAAACGGAACAACCAATAAGGAGGGTTTTCTCATGAAAACGATTCAGTATAAAGATATGGGTGCTCGTATCCGTGCACAACGGGAACGCCTGGGATACACCAGAGAGCAGCTTGCGGAAAAATTAGATGTTTCGACAAAATTCTGCTCCGACATTGAACTGGGCATTAAGGGCATCTCCATTCAGACGCTGGCAAAGCTTTCGGATCTGCTCTGTCTGCGGACGGACTATATTCTCTTCGGCGACGAGCAGCCCGAACACACCGCAGAACTGGAAATGATGGATGCTCTCATTCAAAAGTGTCCGCCTAACCATCAGGATGACTTGCTGACTATCATTCATGCTTTCATCCATGCCATTTCTGAACCACAAGAACCAACTGAATAAAAAAAAGCGGTAACACAGGACGCACTTGTCCCTGTTACCGCTTTTTTTCTGAAAAATTTTCCGCATCTTCGTGCCTACATCTGCACCAAAGCAACACGGGATTCCCTGTGAAAAAGCGTTCTTCCCTTCGCTTAAACGCAGCGTTTCCAATGCCGTTTCAGATTCGCACACGCTCCAACCACCAGCATGAACGATGCGGTGAGTAATCCAAAGGAGAGAATCACAACCAGAAAGTTCCGGTGCAGCAGCGTCGCCAGCAGAGCCGCAAGCAGCTCAATGCCTAAGACGATTCTGGTTCTTCTGCGATAAACCCGAACTTCTGTTTCATCCAATGGATTGTTTTCTGTTTCCACTGGTGCAAGCCAGAGCAGCACCGCACTTGCAGCCAGAATCAAAATCCAAGCCGCCAGCAGCGAAACAGAAACCCACTTCAGAATTGCCAGCAATGCTGCAATCAAAAGTGTCGATAACACATAGCACTTCACGGGGGAATCCGCATGGTGTCCGCCCGCAGAAATGCGAATGGGAATAAACGACAGATTTAACAGCACGCATGGCAAAAAAAGTTGAAACAGAATGCCCAAACCAATTGTCGTCACAATGTTTAAGAGCATCATTCCAAACTGATAGCATCCGAACACATAAATATCTGCATCGGATTCGGGAATGATTTCCGCCTGTATCAATTTCTTTGCAAATTTTTCCGAGAATGTTTGCAGCATCAGAATTTCCGCATCTTCGGCTGATAAATCCACCAGGTGCAAGGGAGATTTGCCGAAAAGGAAGACGTTTTTTTTGCAACAGAAGCTGCTACCTGTAATACCTTTTTGGAAGCCTGTTTCATTCAAATACGCCCTTTTTAAAAATAAATTCAAGATATCTTGTGAATTCAGCGTATCACAAGCATCACAAGATGTCAATTTTTTTGCATCAAACGGGAATATTTTGCACTGAACGGGATTTTCAGGTTGATTTTCACAAAAAGTTCATTTAAAAATTCGTTGCTGTTGGAATCGTAATCGCAGCAATGAAGATTCCATCTTTTACATCGGTTTTAAAATCGCCTTTGTATTTTTTCACAACCATTCCCACATTCTTCAAGCCCAGTCCAAAATGTCCCTCTTTGGTAGAAACAACAGTGTTTCCCTCTCGCTTTAAGTCATTCTTTGTCGGATTCTCGACATGAATCATGATTTCTCCCATTTGAAACGCCACTGCAAAATGAATATACCGCTGTTCTTCCGGCAATTCTGAAACCGCATCTATGGCATTATCCAAAAGATTGGATACAATTGTAGTCAAGTCTACACCAGCTAACATTGACAGCTGTTCTTCTCCCTGTAAGTCCATTTTCAAAGCGATATGCCGCTGTTCTGCTTTCAAAAAAACATGATTCAGAATCGCAGAAAGCAGCGGATTGTCACACTGAATCGACGGCTGTAATTCATTCAGCTTTTGAAACAGGGATTCCTTGTATTGCTGTGCCTCTGCGAGATGGTCGGATTGAATCAGAGATTCCAAAGCCCGTACATGCCGTTTTGCATCGTGAATCGTTCGCATCGAATTTTGATACCGCTGTTGCAAATCAGAGTATACTTCCAGCTGCATTTCTGATTGCTGTTGTAACAGTGCATTTTCTTTTTCGGTCTTCCGAACAATCGAAATCCGATAAAATACAGCAACAATATAGACATCCAACACCAAACAGCCCAACAAAAATAAAATTAAAAACATACCAGAGGAATACGATTGAATATATTTGCAAACATAGGCAAATACCGCAATCTCTCCTGCTGCCAGCATGGTATAGAAAATCGCCTCATACCAAGAAAAAATTGCGTGTTTTCTCCGAATCAGCGTAAACAAAAGCTGACAGAGCAAAAATATCATTAAACATGCAAATATACTCCGAACTAAAAAATTGTTTTCTTGTAGCGTAGAAGAAATACTATTATCATAATAAGTAGAAACCACTAAAACCGAGAAAACATCCGACACAAATGAACAAAAAATAATCAAAACATCATAGACTAAAAAATAAAGTTTTTTACATCGATAGCAAAGCAATGTCGACCCGACAATCATAAGCGATGAAGACATTATATTGAGAATGGGTATTTGCAATAATCCAAGAGAACCCTGTACAATTGCAATTCCCAATACACCCAGCAATCGCAAGAAAAAATGGGAACGTTGTTCTAAAATTTGAAACAAGACCCACATGCCAGAAAATACCGTTACAATACTCGTCCCAGCATTCGCTAAAAATTCCATCATCATCGTTTAATCCCTCCAATTGATATTGAAACTATTGTGTAGATATGCACTGATTTGTTCATGAACCTGCTTCCGGCGATTCTTCGCAATCGGAAGCATTTCATGATTTTTCATCTGAATCTCTGCACCAAAGGAAAGGATTTGTCTGGGATTTACCAGAAAGCTTTTGTGCGGCACTAAAAAGTCATACACCTGCATTTGTTTTTCCAAGCTTTTCATGCTGCTCGAAAGATACCAAAATCCAGTTGTTGCCACCATCTTCACACGGCGGTTCTGCCCATATTCAAAATAGAAAATGTCCTCCATGTTGACGGAAATCTGGTCTTCCAACGTCTGAAACACCAATCTGGTCTTTGGTTCTTCCGGCTGGGTATAAAGCAAGAAGTCCTCTAAATTCTTGTAAATGTCCGATTGTCGAATCGGTTTTGGCAAAAAAGAAAATGGATGTACAGTAAACGATGCAGCCATTTTCTCGGTATAATTACTGACATAAATCACAGATACTTTTCTATCCCACGTCCGAATTTTCTTGGCGGTTTCAATGCCGTCCATGCCGTTCATCTGAATGTCCAGAAAAATCAAGTCATAAAGGCGACTGCTCAAGAGTAAGGATTCTCCACTGTGAAAGGTATCGATGCGATAGTCATCTTCTCGATTTTTTTGTCGAAAAAATTTCTGAATGCTTTGTTGGATGAATCTAATTTGTCTATTTTCATCATCCACAATCGCAATTTGTATCATAATCTTCCCCCTCCGCACCCTTCATCATAGCACAAAAAAATCCAAAAAGCAAGCCAGCATGGCTGCTTTTCAGAGATTTTACATATCATAAGAAACTGTAAACCAATTGTTTTCATTGCGTGTTTGGATTCGACAATCCCCTTTCACATTTCTGTTTTATTTCTGATTTTTGGCGTTGCATTTTCGCCGGTTTTTTGCTATAATAAGCCTTAGAAAGGAAGATGCTCTATGACCACAATCGACCTCATTACTGGCATTCTTGGGGCTGGAAAAACCACCTTCATCCGCAAGTATGCCACCGACCTGCTCGCACAGGGCAAGAAGATTGCCATCCTCGAAAACGACTTCGGGGCAGTCAACGTTGACCGGATGATGCTGCAAGACCTCCAGAGCGACCGCTGCAAGGTGGAAATGATCTCCGGCTGCAATGACCCAACCTGCCACAAACGCCGCTTTAAAACGCAGCTGATTGCCCTTGGGATGCAGCAGTTTGACCGTGTCATCCTGGAACCCTCCGGAATCTTCGACATGGACGAATTTTTCGACACGCTGTATGAATCCCCCCTCGACCGCTGGTTCTCCATCGGCAGCATTCTGACCATCGTGGATGCGACCATGGACGAGGTGTTGTCTGCACAAATGGAATACCTGCTCGCCTCCGAGGCGGCGTGCTGTGGGAAGCTGGTGCTCAGTAAGCGTTCTCTGCTGCCGGACTGCTCCGAGGCAGAATTGACCGACCGCACGCTTCGCCATCTGAACCGCTCGCTTGCTGCGATTCAGTGCAGCCGCCAGTTCCAGCCGCAAGACCTCTTCATTCAGGACTGGGACAGCATGACCGATACCGACTTTCAGGAACTGCAAGCTGCCGGCTACCGCAACAGCAGCTATGTGAAGCAATACGATGCCGACGACATCCAGAGCCACAGCGAGGTACATTATTTCATGCACATTCACTTGCCGGATGAGCGGATTCCGGAGATTTTGCAGGCAATGCTCAATGACCCGAACTGCGGGACAATTTACCGCATCAAGGGGGCGTTGCCACTGGAGCAGAACCGCTGGCTCAGCATCAATTTGACCCAGAAAAAGGCGGAATTGCAGACCGTTTCGAATGGGCAAAGCGTCTTGATTGTTATTGGCGACCAGCTGAACCGAGAAGTGTTAGACGCTCACTTGAAAGCAGAAAATACCAACCCCGAATATGTGTCTATTTGACAAGTTGCACAAAAGCAATGCACAAAGGCTGACTGGAATCATCCGGTCAGCCTTTTTTGTGAAAATCTGGTGAAACCTGCTCCAGTCCCCTTGACAAATTTTATACCGCACGTTATAATAGAACAACGTTAATACATAACATTGTTATGAATCGAAGGGAGGTGCATCCGATGATGACGATGGAAGCTGACCATCACGAATTCTTTGAGCTAATACAGAAGTTTCGCAGCCTGAACCTGCTGGCAACGCTGCCACTGCCCCGACAAGACTACATGGTGCTCTATACGGTAGAATGTCTGCAAAAGGAACACCCCGATTCCTGCACCGTTTCGATGATTGCCAAGAAAATGCAGATTCCACAGCCTGCGGTGTCCCGTACCCTGCGGAATCTGGAAAACGGCAGCTATTTGCAGCGAGAAGTCTGCCGTTCCGACCGCCGGAATACCTATGTATTACTGACCGATGCCGGAAAGGCTGCCGTGCAGGAAGCCGACCAGACGCTTGCCACGTTCCATGAAGGCATCCAAAAGCGGTTCACCAAAGAGGAAGCCGAACAACTCATGGCACTGCTCCAGCGGCTCTATGCAGCTGCTGCAGAGCAGTTAGCAGAAATGAAGGAAGGAGCACAGAAACCAGATGGGAAAACTCTTTAAAAACCTCAAACCATACTGGAAATCCGTGCTGATGATTGTGGTACTGCTTGTGGTGCAGGCATTTTGCGACCTGTCCCTCCCGCAGTATACCTCAGACATCATTGACACGGGCATCCAGAACAGCGGTGTTGAACACATCCTGCCGGAAAAAATCACAGCGGAAGAGTTCCAGAACGCCCAGCTTTTCATGACAGCAGACGAACAGAAAACATGGCAAGATGCCTACAACGGTGATGGCGACATCCTAGACCGCAACGACTGCTCCAAAAAAGACTTTGAACAGTTCGACAGCGACCTCATCGTTCCCATCCTGCTGAATTACCAGATGTCCATGATGTCCGAAGACAGCTTTCGGGAACTGCTCGCTCAACAGCAGCAGGGCAATCCGCAGGCTGCCGAACAGATGAAAAATCTTTCCATTGCTGACATCGGAAAGAGCATGGGGGTCACCCTCACGCCGTTTGAACGCACCGAAGAGGACGACGACGGCAACGAAACCACCGTCACCTGTGTGGACGTTCGTCCGCTCTTTGCAGCGATGCAGGAGGCTGGACAGTTCACCGAAGAAACCCGCTCCGAGATGCGGAATCAGCTTGAAACTATGCTTGATACCATGGGCGAATCCATTGTGCAATCCATGGGCGTTGCCTATGCTGTACAGTGCGACCAGGCAGCCGGACTGGATACCGACAAAATCCAGACGAACTACCTCTGGGCATCCGGCGGAAAGATGCTCGTCATGGCGTTTGTCATGATGGCTGCGACCATTTGTGTCAGCTATGTGGCGGCTCGGGTCGGTGCAGGGGTCGGCAGAGATCTGCGGAAAAAGGTCTTTTCCCGTGTCATGCAGTTCTCCAATGCCGAGATGGATCAGTTCTCCACGGCTTCCCTCATTACCCGAAGCACCAACGACATCCAACAAGTACAGATGGTCACCGCAATCTTCCTGCGGATGCTGTTATACGCTCCGATTCTGGGCATTGGCGGCATTCTGAAAGTCGTCAATACCGGTGCTGGTATGGGCTGGGTCATTGTCTTAGCCGTGCTGGTCATCCTGGGCATTGTCGGCGTTCTGATGTCCATTGCCATGCCAAAGTTCCAGAAGATGCAAACCTTGGTTGACCGTGTGAACCTGGTTTCCCGTGAAATTCTGACAGGGCTGTCCGTTATTCGGGCATTCGGTAGAGAAAAAACCGAAGAAAAACGGTTCGATACTGCCAACCAGAACCTCACCAAAACCAACCTGTTCGTCAATCGGGTCATGACGTTCATGATGCCTGTCATGATGCTGATTATGTACAGCCTGACGATTCTGATCGTCTGGGTTGCTGCCCACCGCATTGACGGCGGTTCGATGCAGGTTGGTTCGATGACCGCATTCATCACCTATGCCATGATGATCGTCATGTCCTTCCTGATGCTCACGATGATGTCCGTCATGCTGCCTCGTGCCTCGGTTGCAGCCGGCAGAATTGACGAAGTATTGCAGACCAAAACTTCTGTTCAAGAACCGACTGCTCCGCAGCACCTCGCACAGCCGACCGGCGTTCTGGAATTCGACCACGTTTCGTTCCGCTATCCGCATGCGGAAGAAGATGCCCTCTCCAACTTGAACTTTACCGCAGAGCCGGGCAAGACCACTGCCATTATCGGCAGCACGGGTTGCGGCAAGTCGACCCTTGTCAACCTAATTCCACGGCTTTATGATGCAACCGCCGGCAAAATCACGCTGGACGGCGTAGAAATTCAAGATTTACCGCTGGAAGAACTCCGGCAGCAAATCGGCTTCGTGCCGCAAAAGGGCGTGCTGTTCTCCGGAACGATTGCCAGCAACCTGCGATTCGGAAACCCAACGGCAACCGATGCTGAGATTCAGCAGGCTGCGGAAATCGCACAGGCTTCCGACTTTATCGAAGAAAAACACGACCAATATGAAAGCTCCATTGCACAGGGCGGTTCAAACGTGTCCGGCGGTCAGAAACAGCGTCTGACGATTGCAAGAGCGATTGCAAAACATCCGAAAATCTTTGTATTTGACGACAGTTTCTCGGCTCTCGACCTGAAAACGGATGCAGCCCTCCGAAAGGCATTACAGGAACAGGTACAAAACAGCACGATGATTATCGTAGCACAGCGAATCAGCACGATTCTGCACGCCGACCAGATCTTAGTACTGGAAAACGGCAGCATTGTCGGCAAGGGCACACACGAAGAACTGTTACACAACTGTATCGTTTACCAACAGATTGCAAAATCACAGCTTTCTGCGGAAGAACTCGGACTCTCCGAATCCGACACAGAGAAAGGAGCGATGAACGATGGCGAATGAACAACGGCGTGGAATGGGTCGCCGAATGGGCGGTGCAATGGCAGTCGAAAAGCCAAAGGACTTTAAAGGCTCAATCGGCAAGCTGTTCGCCTACATGAAACAATATCATGCAGCCGTGCTGATTGTCATGCTGTGTGCGGTTGCCTCTACAGTGTTCAGTGTTATTGGCCCAGACATCTTGGGCAAGGCGACCACCGAACTTTCCAACGGGTTAATGGCGAAAATTCAAGGCACAGGCAGCATCAACTTCACGAAAATTGGGCAGATTCTCTTGTTTGTCCTCGGTTTATACCTGCTCAGCTCGCTGTTCAGCTTTGTACAGGGCTGGATTATGAGCGGTGTGACACAGAAAATCTGCTACCGGATGCGAAAAGACATCTCCGAAAAAATCAACCGGATGCCGATGGCATACTTTGAAAGCCGTACCTACGGCGAAGTACTCTCCCGTATCACCAACGATGTCGACACCCTCGGACAGAGCCTGAACCAGAGCATTACCCAGATTATCACATCGGTTGCAACGATGGTCGGCGTTCTGGTCATGATGCTGCGAATCTCTCCGCTGATGACGCTGATTGCAGTTGTTATTCTGCCGATTTCAGTTGCAATGATTTCTTTCGTGGTCAAGAAGTCGCAGAAATACTTCAAGCAGCAGCAAGAATACTTGGGACACATCAACGGACAGGTGGAAGAAACCTATGCCGGCCACACCGTCATTCAGGCATACAACAAGGAACAGGACACCATTCAGCAATTCTCTGAAACCAATGATACCCTTTATCATTCCGCTTGGAAATCGCAGTTCCTCTCCGGCTTGATGCAGCCAATTATGATGTTTGTCGGAAACCTGGGCTATGCAGCCGTTGCCCTCTCTGGCGGACTGCTCGCCATTCGGGGAACGATTACCATCGGTGACATTCAAGCATTCATTCAGTATGTCAAGAACTTCACCCAGCCGATGCAGCAGATCGCACAGGTTTTGAATCAGGTGCAATCCATGGCAGCTGCCTCTGAACGGGTCTTTGCATTCCTGGAAGAGGACGAAGAAGTGCCTACTGAACATCCGATTGCTCTGCCGGAACAGATTGCCGGAACTGTTTCGTTCCAGCACGTTTCCTTTGGCTATCAGCCGGAGCAGCAGATCATCCACGATTTCAGTGCAGATGTTCACTCTGGGCAGAAGATTGCGATTGTAGGCCCAACGGGTGCGGGAAAAACGACCATGGTCAAACTGCTGATGCGGTTCTATGATGTCAACAGCGGAGCGATTCTGTTAGACGGGCACAACGTCAAAGACTTTGAACGGCACGACCTGCGGAAAGCATTCGGCATGGTATTGCAGGACACTTGGCTGTTTCAGGGCACGATTATGGAAAATATCCGCTATGGCAGACTGGATGCAACGGACGAAGAAGTCATTGCTGCTGCAAAGGCAGCCCATGCGGACAGCTTTATCCGCCAGCTGCCGGACGGCTACCAGATGGAATTGAACGAAGATGCCAGCAATGTTTCCCAGGGACAGAAACAGCTGCTCACCATTGCCCGTGCAATTCTGGCAGACAATCGGGTCATGATTTTAGACGAGGCGACCTCCTCCGTCGATACCCGAACGGAAATCCAGATTCAGAAGGCAATGGATCACCTCATGGAGGGAAGAACGAGCTTTATCATTGCCCATCGGCTTTCGACCATCCGAAATGCAGATTTGATTCTGGTCATGAAAGACGGCGACATCATCGAGCAAGGTTCACACGACGAACTGCTTGCAAAGAACGGCTTCTATGCCGATCTGTATCGTTCCCAGTTCGCACAGACGGCTTAAACC
>CABQIF010000020.1 GCA_902464115.1 uncultured Ruminococcus sp.
ATGCCAGAGATGCCAGAACCGCAGGCAGAGCCAGTTCCGGAACCGATGGCAGAACAACCACTGCTGGAAGAACCGCAACCACTGCCAGAATCGGAAGAACCATTGATTACAGGAACAGGGGAGGTATTGGATTTTCCGCAGCTGGAAACGGAAGAAGTACCGCCACCGCAGACGCTGCCATTAGAACCGATTCCGTCGCTGACCCCAAAGACATCCTATGGATTTTTAAAGGTTATTACCCGAACTGCCAGCGAAGCCATGCCGATGCCAAATGTCACTGTGACGGTTTCCGCCATTGTAGACGGCAAATCTCGGCTGTTCTATACGACAACGACCAACGAGAGCGGAGAAACCGAACGGATTCCGCTGCCTGCTCCGGTGCAGAAGTTGGAGCAGCAGCCGAATGAAATTCCCCTGTTCCAGAGTTATGATGTCAGCATTCACTATCCGGGCTATTTTCGGATGGAGAGCCGAAGTGTTCCGATTTTTGCCGGCATCACATCGCTGCAAAAGTTTTTAATGATTCCGCTGCCGCAATTCTCTGATGTCACGACACAGACTATTATCTATGAAAATACAGAGCCGAAACGATAAACAGGCAGCTGAAAATGTACCGGATACTATTATAATAGGATAGAAAGGAGATCTCTGTTTTTATGCCGAAAGGAGAGCCGTATATTCCGGAAACCATCACGGTGCATCTGGACAGACCGGATGCACCAGCGGTGAATGTAGAAGTGCCGTTTTCGGATTACATCAAAAATGTTGCCTCCAGTGAAATTTATCCGACTTGGCCAGAGGCAGCCTTGCGGGCAAATATCTATGCGATCATCACTTTTGCTTTGAACCGCATTTATACAGAATGGTACCGTTCCCGTGGGTATCCGTTTGATATTACGGATTCCACACAGTATGACCAGAAATATACTTACGGAAGAGAAGTTTTTGAAAATATCAACCGCCTAGTAGACGAACAGCTGAACACCTATATTCGCCGACAGGGCACAATAGAGCCTTTGTTTGCAGCGTTCTGCAACGGAACAACGGTCACTTGTGAGGGACTGTCGCAGTGGGGAACGGTTGGACTGGCAGAGCAGGGGTATTCTCCCTATGATATTCTGACGTATTATTATGGGGATTCCATCGACTTGGTGCAGAATGTTCCGGTGCAAACGCCCACGCAGTCCTATCCCGGTTTTCCGTTGGCACTGGGATACAGTGGGGAAGATGTTCGCCTGTTGCAGATCCAGTTGAACCGCATCAGCCGTAATTATCCGGCGATTCCGAAAATTGGTGAAATTACGGGCAGTTTCGGCTATCTGACACAGGAAGCCGTACTGAAATTTCAGGAGATTTTTAACCTCTCGCCAACCGGAACGGTGGACGAAGCAACGTGGTATCGAATCGCCTATATTTATACCAGTGTGAAACGGTTGGCAGAATTGAACTCCGAGGGCATTGCACAGGGAGAATTCTCCTTGCAATATGAAGAAGAACTGCATATTGGGATGCAGGGACAAAATGTACGGGCATTGCAATATTATCTTGCCATGGTTGGTGCGTATTATGCAAATGTAGAGCCAGTCCCGATTACCGGATATTTCGGGGAACAGACGGAAACTTCTGTCAAGTCGTTTCAGCGGACGTATGGACTACCGGAAACTGGCGTTGTAGACCGGGCAACGTGGTATGATTTGTACCGTGCTTATATGGGCATTCTGGATTCCATGCCGCCTCTGGCGGAGGGAACAGAAGAAATTGTCCCGTTTCCGGGAATTGTCTTGCAGGAGGGTGTAACAAGTCCGTATGTGCGAATTTTGCAGGAGTATCTGAACTATGTTGGGCAGACCTATCCGGAAATTGGTTCGGTGCGAGTGACTGGTTATTTCGGGCCAATGACACGTTCGGCAATTACAACCTTTCAGCGGTTGTTTGGCTTGGTCGAAACCGGAACGGCAAACGTGGCAACTTGGAACGACTTGACGAGTGTTTATTCCGATTTAAAATATGGCTATCAGAAGCAGCCCTATCAGAATCCGGGCTATATCATCACCTAACCGGACGGTCTGACGGGAAAAGAGAAAGGACGGTTTTCCATGAAACGAGAACGCATGGTGATTCTGCTGTTTGCCGTGCTGTTGGCAGCGATTCCGGTTGTACCGGCTCTGTTATTGTCCCAGCATGCACCAAGATCTGAATCCGAATCCGCTGCGGAGCAGTCCAAAGCGGCAGACGATTTGCCGGACTTTTCCGTGCTGGATGTTTCCACGGGGGAGGTGCTGGCGGTTTCGGCGAGGGATTATGTGATCGGGGCAGTTTGTGCGGAGATGCCGGCAACATTTGAGCCGGAGGCACTCAAGGCACAGGCAGTCGCTGCCCACACCTATGCGGTGCGGCAACAGTTGCTGGAGCAGGAAAACCCAACACCAGAGCTGTGCGGAGCAGATTTTTCCAATGACCCAGCAGAATATCAGGCGTTCTTCACGGAAAATCAGGCGAAACAATACTACGGGGCACAGTTTGACACCTATTATGAAACGATTGCAGAGGCTGTAGATGAGGTACTGCCGTATCTACTGACCTATGAGGAAGAGCCGATTATTGCAGCGTTCTGTTCAATGTCTGCCGGACAGACAGAGTCAGCAGAAACAGTCTGGGGACAGGCTGTTCCGTATTTAGTGCCGGTAGACAGTGCAGCAGATGAAAGTGCACCACATTTTTTAGAGGAAGTTTCGTTTTCCAAGGATGATTTGCAGAAAGCCATGAAAACGATTGCACCAAAGGCGAAATTTCCGGAAGACCAGCCGGAAAGCTGGCTGACTGTGGAGGAAATTTCTGATTCCGGAACGGTAAAAACAGCGAAAGTGGGGGACGTTTCCGTGAGCGGACAGGATGTCCGGACAGCATTGTCCCTACGGTCAGCAGCGTTTACCGTGGAAGCTGAAACCGATTCCATTACGATTACGACAAAGGGCTATGGGCATGGGGTCGGGATGAGCCAATACGGGGCGAATGCCATGGCAAAGAATGGGGCAACGTGGAAGGAAATTCTGGCGTATTACTATCCGGAAACGACTTTAACGGATTGTACTTAAAAATTGATTGTTTGGATTTCACCACCGAAAACAAGAATTTTTTCACCATTTCCCCCACAAAATCCCCCCGATCACACCAAAAAAGCAAACAAATCCATCGCTTTCACGGAAAAAATCCGATTTCATGCGAAAGCATCTTGACAAATGTCGAAAAGTAGAGTAAAATAGATATAATCTAATCAAATCACAATCACGACCGGCAGCGTGCTTGTCTGGTGTTCAAAAGCTGTTTGAGTGTATTCCATTTCGATGGAATGCCCTTGACAGTTTTTGTGTATCCGGACACAATCGAAAAAACCGGTGCAAAAAAATGGAGGGAATTCAAATGGAAATGTGTGAAAAGTTCGGAAAACAGGGTCTGACATTTGATGATGTGCTGCTGATTCCAGCAGAGTCCGACGTAACGCCGAATATGATCGACCTGCAAACTACGTTGGCTGGTCATGTCAAGCTGAACACCCCAATTATGACCGCAGCGATGGATACCGTCACTGAAGCAGCAATGGCAATTGCAATTGCAAGAGAAGGCGGTATCGGTATCATTCACAAGAATATGTCCATTGAACAGCAGGCAGATGAAGTGGATAAGGTAAAGCGTTCTGAAAATGGCGTTATTGTCAATCCGTTCTCCCTGACCGAAGATCATCTGGTTGCAGATGCAGATAAGCTGATGGGCAAGTATAAGATTTCTGGCGTTCCGATCGTAGACCGCACGGGAAAGCTGGTCGGCATCATCACCAACCGGGACATGCGGTTCCTGACTGATTACAGTGCACCGATTTCCGATGTGATGACCAAGGAAAACCTGATTACTGCTCCGGTCGGCACAAGCATGGAAAAAGCACAGGAGATCCTCCGTCAGCACAAGATCGAAAAGCTGCCGCTAATTGATGAAAACGGCTATCTCAAGGGCTTGATTACCATCAAAGACATCGAAAAGGCAGTACAGTTCCCGAATTCTGCAAGAGATGAAAAGGGTCGTCTGCTCTGCGGTGCAGCCATCGGCATTACTGCAAATGTTCTGGAACGGGCACACGCATTGGTGGATGCACAGGTAGACGTTCTGGTTCTGGACTCTGCACACGGTCACAGCAAGAATATTATGGAATGTCTGAAGAAAGTCAAGGCAGCATTCCCGAATACACCAGTCATTGCCGGAAATATTGCAACCGCAGAAGCTGCGGAAGCCTTGATTCAGGCTGGTGCAGATGCCGTTAAGGTTGGTATTGGACCAGGTTCTATCTGTACCACTCGGATTGTTGCTGGTATTGGTGTTCCGCAGGTTACCGCTGTTTATGACGTTGCTTGTGTTGCAAAGAAGTATGGCATTCCGGTCATCGCTGATGGTGGTATTAAGTACTCCGGCGATATTGTAAAGGCATTGGCAGCTGGTGCAAATGTTGTTATGCTGGGTTCTCTGCTGGCAGGCTGCGAAGAAGCACCGGGCGAAACAGAAATTTATCAGGGCAGAAGCTTCAAGGTTTACCGTGGTATGGGCAGCTTGGCAGCAATGGCAAATGGCTCTAAGGATCGGTATTTCCAGGAAGGTGCAAAGAAGCTGGTTCCGGAAGGTGTCGAAGGTCGTGTTCCTTACAAGGGGAGCGTGGCAGACAGCATTTTCCAGCTGGTCGGCGGGATTCGTTCTGGTATGGGTTATTGTGGCTGCCAGACCATTCCGCTGTTGCATGAAAAGGCAAAGTTTGTACAGATCACAGGTGCAGGTCTGAAGGAAAGCCATCCGCATGACATTCAGATCACCAAGGAAGCACCGAACTATTCTGCACACGTTTAATCAGAAAAGACGCTGTAATTTTACAGGATAAAACAAGAAAAAGCATCGCTTCGGCGGTGCTTTTTTGTTGATAGAGATGTGTTGCAAAGAACGAGCCGCAGGCAACGAGAAAGTTTTTCGATGCAGCAGTTTTACAAAAATGTTGGATCAAAAAACTTTTATTTCGCCTGCGGCTCGTATCTTGAGCCACGCTCTTCTTACAAACTCGAGCTTTCCGCAGCGGCGACCAACAAATTCCAAGTTGTTCGGTCAACCATTCCCGTTGGTTTTCGTGCAGTCAGACTTTGAAAATTCTGAACTGCTTTCTGTGTTGGAGCATCATAAATCCCTGTAATCTGCAAATTTTGAATATTCGTATAACGAACCCCCAGCGTTTTCAAGATGCTTTGCAGCACCAACACCAGCAGCCCTGTTTCTCCAGCCCCCAGCAATTCCCGTTCTGATGTATAAAGATGCAGCGGCGTTGCCTCTCGTTGAATCTGCTGGCGATAAGCGTTGACAATGGCATCCCACGTTGCACGGTTCGTTTCCCCATTCGGTCGCAACCCGTTTTTCTGTTGAAACGCCCGAACAGCAAGGGCAGTTTGCCGCCCATAAATGCCGTCTGGAATCACACGGGGCAGCGTTTCATCTAAAAATGACAGGCTGTAAAGATACTGTTGTAGCTCTCGGATGTGGTTGCGTCTGTCCTGTTCGGTATAAGCCATCGGAAAATCCTCCTATTTTTCAAAATGAATTTGTGGAAAATACAAAAAATAGATTTGTGGAAACGGGGAAAAGCTTTTTTTCCGCTGGTTGACATACTTTGCAATTTCGTGTATAATTATAAGATACAGGCAGGGGAAACCCCTTAAAATTGTGGTGTTTTCCATTGCTGCCATGCAAAAAAGACCCTTGCGTGCCGTTTGTTCTGTCCCACAGGAACGAAATTTCTGCATGCGGCACCAACAAACAAATCGCAAAACTGGGTATGAAATGACCCTGAATTTAAAGGAGGCCTTCTTAATATGACGATGCAGGAAAACTACCTGACCGAAGAAAACGATATCCCACAGTCTGATATTACAAGACTATGCGACAATTTAAGAAAACATTCTCAGATTGCTCCGGCACTCTATGAAAAATATAATGTAAACCGTGGTTTGCGGCACAGCGATGGTTCTGGTGTCGTTGCCGGCATCACTCGCATCTGTAGTGTACACGGTTATGTCATTGATGAGGGCGAACGCAGACCAGTTCCGGGCGAACTGATTTTCCGTGGATACAGCATCAAAGATTTGGTGGAAAATGCAGAACGGGAAGACCGATTCTTGTTTGAAGAAATTGTTTACTTGCTGCTGATGGGCGAACTGCCGACCGCAGATGAACTGGATGTGATGCGGAAATCTCTGGCAATGCGGAGAGAACTGCCGCCAGGATTCCTCGTAGACAGCATTATGCAAGCACCTTCTAAAAATATCATGAATAAGCTGGCAAGAAGCATCTTGTCCCTGTATTCCTATGACGATGACCCAGAACATCCGTCTTTAGAGGGCGAAATGCGGATTGCCCTCGGTCTGATTGCAAAGATGCCGATTCTCATGGACGGTGCTTATCAGGCAAAGCGGCATAAATTCGACAATGCCAGCATGATCATTCACCAGATCCGTCCGGAAGAGGGCACAGCAGAATCCATTCTGTCCCTGATTCGGAACGACCGGAACTATACCAAAGAAGAAGCACAGCTGCTGGATATTATGCTTTCCATTCATGCAGAACACGGCGGCGGGAATAACTCGACCTTCGCTTGTCGGGTTGCAACTTCTTCTGGTACAGACCCGTATGCAGCTTATACCACTGCCATCAATTCCCTGAAGGGTTCTCGTCACGGCGGTGCAAATATCAAGGTCGTTCAGATGTTGGACTGCATCAAGGAAAACGTCAAGAACTGGAGCAATCGGGGCGAAGTTGCCGATTTCATCACCAAGATTCTGAAGAAAGAAGCCGGCGATGGTTCTGGTTTGATTTATGGTATGGGACATGCCGTTTATACGCTGTCTGACCCACGGGCTGTGATTCTGAAGCGGAAAGCCTTTGAAATGGCAAAGGGCAAGGAAATCGAAGCAGAATTCCAGCTGCTGTCCTTAGTCGAAGAACTGACACCGATTCTGATGAAGGAAGTGCGTGGGGTCGACAAGGCAATGTGTGCCAATGTGGATATGTATTCTGGTCTGGTTTATCGGATGCTGGGCATTCCGGATGAACTCTTTACGCCGCTGTTTGCCAGTGCAAGAATGGTCGGCTGGGCAGCACATCGTATGGAAGAACTGCTGACCGGAAAGCGGATTATCCGTCCGGCTTATAAGCCTATTACAAAAGTAAAGCCTTACATTCCGTTATGCGACCGAAAGGATTGATTCGTCTGTTGCTGACGGGGTGCTTGCTGCTCCTGTTATCCGGTTGTACATTCGGGGCAACGGTGGACGCTCTGCTGACACCGCCCCATCTGCGTGGGGAACAGGAGCAGATTTATCAGGCATTGGAAAATGCGGTTGGAAACCGTATCACTCTCCAGTATCCTCGCAGCGGCGACCATCTCTCTGCGGTAATGATTTCCGATTTGGACGGAGATGGACAGGATGAAGCGGCAGTCTTCTACCGCAAAGAAAGTTCACTCTCAACGGAAAACGCCCTGCGGCTGAATCTGTTAGACCAAGCAGACGGCACATGGATGTCGGTTTGTGATTTGCCGGCAGAGGGAGCAGAAGTTGACCGTGGGTTTACTTCCGACATCGGTGGACGGCAGCGGCTCATTATCGGTTATTCGCAGGTTGACCAATCGGACAAAGCACTCGTTGTTTATAATTATGAGGGCGGAACGCTGGCGAAGAGTTTCACTGTTTCGTATTCGAGCTTTGATGTTGCGGATCTAGACGGTGACGACCAAGCAGAATTGCTGATCTTAAAGGCTGCAGAGGGGGAACACGCTGCGGAAGCAGCGGTTTATGTGCCGGACGAACAAGACCACTATACCCGTTACAGTCTGACGTTACAGGGAAAAACAACGGAATACAGTCAAGTACTCTGTGGCAACACGCAGGGCAAACAGACAGCGATTTATCTCGATGGCATTGTTGGGGCAACCACGATGCAAACAGAAGTCTTACAGTTTGACGGAAAAAAGCTGTCGTATCTTGTTCCAACTGGCAGCGATGCGGTGAGCACGATTCGCCCGACAGGCTGGCTGACCATGGATATTGACCAGGACGACATTCCGGAAATCCCCGTGCAGGGATTATTCCCCGGCTATCAGGATACCGATTCCGACTTGATTCGGATGACTCGCTGGATGACTGTGACCAAAGACGGCACGTTACAGGAAGAAGAACGGGGCTATTATAGTCTGGGGGACGGCTATGCATTTTTGCTGCCGCCGAACTGGCGGACAGAAGTCACTGTACAGAACGATAATCTGACGGGGGATCTGGTATTCTATCACTACATGGGCGACCGTGCAGCGGAGATGCCGGAACTGATGCGGATTTCCGTGGCAACGGATACGGCAAATCGGGACAGCCGACTGGAAGAGGGCTATCAGCTGCTGTATTCGAGAGGAAATGCGTATTATTTTATCAAAGTACCAGAGAACAGCACCGATGAACGGTCAAGAACCGTTGGCGACCTGTTGGGGTATTTTGTCTTTTTATCGTAACATTGCGGACGGACAGCCAATCATCAAAAGCAGAAAGGGGAAACAACCGTTTTATGAAACGCATTTTAGTTTGTGAGGATGAAGATGTCATCCGAGAATTTGTTGTCATCAATCTGAAACGAGTTGGCTATGAAGTGTATGATGTCAATTGCGGGGAAGAAGCCCTGCGGGTGTTTGATGCTGCCAACGGAAATTTTGATATTGTCCTGCTGGATATTATGATGCCCGGCATGGACGGTTTTCAGGTATGCAAGGAGTTGCGGAAGCGAAGCTCTACCATTGGAATTATCATGCTGTCCGCCAAGACGCAGGAAATGGATAAAGTCAACGGCTTAATGATCGGAGCAGATGACTACATCACAAAACCGTTCTCTCCATCGGAACTGACAGCACGGGTCGATGCGATTTATCGGCGTGTCTGCATGAGTTCCATGAGCGATAAACAGAAATCCGTCTTGAAAAGTGGGCCATTTGTGCTGAATCTGGTCAACCGGACATTGCACAAACAGGAAAAGCCCATTGAACTGACACAGATCGAATATCAGGTGTTGGAATATTTTCTGAAGAATAAAAATACCGCCCTCGACCGCTCCAGCATCTTACAGCACATCTGGGGCGAACAGTATGACGGCGATGATAAAATTGTGGATGTCAACATCCGCCGCATTCGCATGAAGATTGAAGACCAGCCCTCGAATCCAAAGTATATTACAACGATTTGGGGCTATGGATATAAGTGGAATGACCCAGATGACCGCTGATGCAACACAGAAAAAACGCCGCAGTTCCCGAAAAAATACCATTACGGTTCGCTGGCTCATTAGCAATTTAGGCGTTGTATTTTTGGTGCTGTTGATTGTGGAACTGTCGGTGATCTATACCTTACAGCACTATTATTACAATTCTGCGGAGCAGTATCTTACCACGAAGATTTCTTCTGTGACCACGGTGCTGACTCGCTATTCACAGGATACCGGCTCGAATTTTTCGGCAGACCTGCGAAGCACCTTTGAAAACTTTTCCGACAAGGAACGCATGGAACTGATGGCAATCAATTCCAAGGGCAGAGTGACGCTGACGACCTCCGGTTTTGCCCCTGATACAGGGACGGCGATGCCGGACTATGAAACGGCAATGGAATCGGAAACAGGAACATGGATCGGCAGGCAGAACGGAGAACGTGTGATGGCGGTGAGCGTGAACATCTCCGCCATGCAGCCGGAATACAATGCCATTCGGGTGGTTTCGTCCATGTCGCAGATCGATGCGACTTTGCGAGATTATACAACGATGATTACCATCGTTTGCATCGGGGTTTTGCTGCTGCTGACCATTACAGGTTCTTTTTTCCTGCGGTCGATTGTTCGACCCATCAACCGCATCAATGCGGTTACGAAAAAATTTGCACAGGGGGACTTCTCCCAGCGAATCACGCCGATTCCGCAAGATGAAATCGGGGATTTGTGCAAGGCGGTCAATGATATGGCATCTACACTCTCTGAAACGGAGGCGATGAAAAACGAGTTTATTTCCTCGGTTTCCCATGAATTGCGGACACCATTGACGGCAATTCAAGGCTGGGCAGAAACGCTCTGTCTGGACATTGATGCGGAAACGATGCAAAAGGGCATGCATGTGATTGTCAACGAAACAGAACGACTTTCCCGCATGGTGGAAGAGTTGCTAGACTTCTCTCGGATGCAGAGCGGACGGCTGACAGTACAACCCGAACCTATGGATATTTTGGCAGAATTGGGCGATGCCGTCTTGATTTACATGGAGAAGGCAAAGCGGGAACATATTCGGATGATTTATCAAGAACCGGAGATGCTGCCGTTTGTCTACGGGGATAAAAACCGCATTCGACAGGTGTTTATCAATGTGATCGACAACGCCTTGAAATATTCCAACCCCGGTGGACTGGTCACAGTCAGTGCGGAAGCGATTGCAGAACAAATTCAGGTGCGGATCTCAGATAATGGCGTGGGCATCAGTGCTGCCGACCTGCCGAAAGTTAAGACGAAATTTTTCAAGGCAAATCATACCCGAAGAGGTTCTGGCATCGGGCTTGCTGTGGCAAATGAGATCATTACCATGCATCACGGAAAACTGGACATTCAAAGTGAACTGGGCAAGGGAACGACCGTCATCATTACGCTGCCAGCGATGTCCGACCACTTGTTGTAAGGAGCAGGCATATGAAAAAATGCAGGATTACCGCCTTGCGAAAAACGGAATATCCGGATTTGATGGAGCAGTACGAAAATCCATTGGAAACGCCTTGCACGGTTTCGGTTGGGCAAGTTTGGGTAACAAACGGCTGGGAGAAACCAGCAGATTTTTGTGAAAGTGCATGGAATACGCTGTCCCCGTTTGTGATGGCGTTGGCACACGGCGGAGAAAATTTCTATGATGGCTGGATGAAGAATCCGAAGTCGGTTCTGCTGTCCTGTAACGATGGATTTCGTCCAGTCAGCTTTCTAGTCGAGGCATTGGAAGCAGATGGGGGCGAAGTATGAGAAAACTGGATAGCAACTTGATGCACGCTGCATTGACTGCCCTGTTAGAGCCGCAGGAACAGTATCAGTTTCCGGTTTATGTGGGATTTTCAGAGCGGTATTTGTCATCTTTGGAACAGACGTATGGTTTTTTGGCGGTGACAACGCATCAACGGCTGTTGGTTTCCCGATTTGGTCTGTTGACCGTTCCGATGAAACAGCAGGCGTTTGCTTTACAGACGTTGCAGAAGTTATCTGTTCAGCAGATTCCATTGCTGAAAACAAGAAAGATTACCATGCAGTTTCAGAGCATGGGAAAAGTGGAATCGCTCCGCTGTTTTTGCAGCCCGAAAACGTTTGGAATGGGGTTGCCAAATCAGGAACCGCACTTGCAACAGCTGCTGGAAACGCTGAATCTTTGGAGTACCCGAAGCGATTTTACGGAATGATAGACCTTGATTTTGACGAGAGAAAGGATTGCGAATGAAACAAACAACAAAGCCGGAGCAGGCAAAACACCGCTCGAAAATCGGTGGACAGGCTCTGATCGAAGGTGTT
Source organism: uncultured Ruminococcus sp. (assembly GCA_902464115.1). Classification (GTDB taxonomy): domain Bacteria; phylum Bacillota; class Clostridia; order Oscillospirales; family Ruminococcaceae; genus Ruminococcus_C. Next base: position 11,635 of record CABQIF010000020.1, read on the forward strand.
ATGATGAAAGGCGTTCATACGGGAGCAATGGCATGCCGGCTGCCGGATGGAACGATCGATGTAGAAACGTGGGAAGAACACAACGGGAAAGAAATGCCATGGTATCGGAAGTGTCCGTTTGTACGGGGCAGCTTTAACTTTGTGATTTCGATGCGGGATGGCTACCGCTGCCTGATGAAATCCGCAGAGAAACAGATGACAGAAGAAGAAAAAGAGAACGAGCCTCAGGAGGAAATGAACCGCTTTGAACGCTGGCTGAATGACAAACTGGGTGACAAAGTATTTGGCATCATCATGTCCATTTCGATGGTCATCGGCGTAGCGTTTGCAGTGTTCGCCTTTATTTTCCTGCCAAAGTTTTTGATTGGATTGCTCATCACGCACACTGCGATTCCAGACGATAGCCGATTTATTCGGTCACTGCTGGAAGGTGTGCTGAAAATCGTCATTTTCCTGGGCTATATGGCATTTACCGGCTGTATGAAAGACATCCGGCGGACGTATGAATACCACGGGGCAGAGCATAAGACGATTGCTTGCTTTGAGGCAGGCGACCCGTTGACGGTGGAGAACGTCAAGAAACACTGCCGATTCCACCCACGCTGCGGAACAAGCTTTATTTTTATCACGCTGATCGTCAGCATTCTGGTGATGTGCTGCGTGCCGTTGACCGTTGTTTGGCAGCGTGTCTTGGTGAGCATTTTGCTGTTGCCGTTGGTGGTTGGCATTTCCTATGAATTTATTCGCATTGCCGGAAGAAGTGACAGCTGGATTACAAAGGCACTTTCATTTCCGGGCTTGCAGATTCAGCGGATTACCACCAGAGAACCGGATGCCAGTCAGATCGAATGTGCAATTGCAGCATTAAAACCTTGCATTCCGGACAATCTGGAGGAAGACGAGTGGTAACGATGACACGGCGAACCTTATACCAGACCATCCGGCAGCGGTTACAGGCTGCAAGCATCGAAGATGCTGGGATAGAAGCCGGATTTCTGCTGGAATTTCTCTTGGGGAAGCCATTGCCGCAACTGCTCATGGATGGAGAACTGCCCGTGCCGGAGGCGATTGTGATGCAGGCAGAAACGCTTTGCCAGCGGCGAGCAGCCCACTACCCCTTGCAATATCTGTTCGGCAGCTGGGAATTTTATGGCTTGTCGTTTGAGATTGGGGAAGGGGTTTTGATTCCCCGAGCGGATACAGAAACGTTAGTGGATGTCGTCTGCACACTGCGGAGCGGACAGCCACAGACCCGTTTATTAGACCTGTGCAGTGGCAGTGGTTGCATTCCGGCAGCGATTGCAACGCAGTTGCCGGAAGTTTCCGGGGCTGCCATCGAACGGGAAACCGCAGCGTTTTCCTATCTACAGAAAAACTTGCAGCAGTATGCACCGCAGATACAGCCTGTGCAGGGCGATGTACTGGACACTGCCCTGCCGGATCTGTATACGGGATATGATGTCATTACCTGCAATCCGCCCTATCTGACCGAGGTGGATATGCAGCAGTTGCAGCCGGAAGTCGCATTTGAGCCGGAAACCGCTCTCTATGGCGGAGCAGATGGACTGGATTTTTACCGCAGCATTTCTGCAAACTGGAGTTCTGCTTTGCGAAAATCGGGCTGGCTGGTGTATGAAATTGGAAAGGGGCAGGAACAGGATGTTGCAGCCATTTTGCGGCAGCAGGGGTTCTCCCAGATTATCCAGCAAATGGATGGAAACGGAATTGTTCGGGTGGTTGCCGGACAGAAATAACAGCAGATGCTGCCTGCATCTATAAAAAAGCAGTTCTCGTTTATCTTTTTCTCGAAAGGAGCATTCCGATATGTATAAAATTGCATTTGTCATTCCCTGGTATGGCGAAGGCATTCCCGGCGGTGCAGAAATGGAACTGCGGGAAGTTGCCGGACATCTTCAGAAAGCCGGCGTGGAAGTGGAAGTCCTGACGACCTGCGTCAAGGATTTTACGGCAGACTGGAATCAGAACTATTACGCTGCCGGGGTTGCTATGGTGTATGATGTCCCAACTCGCCGGTTTCCGGTTCGGAAACGGGATACTGCCACCTTTGACCGCATCAATGCCCAGTTGATGCAGGGGAAACACATTCCCCCAAAGGAAGAGGTGCTGTTCTTACAGGAGATGGTGAACAGTCCGCAGCTCTATGAATATATTGAAACGCACAACGATGACTATGACTTATTTGTGTTCATGCCCTATATGTTCGGGACGACGTTCCACGGGGTGTTGGCTTGTCCAGAAAAGGCAGTCATGATTCCGTGTTTCCACGAAGAAGCCTATGCCCATCTGCGGCTGTTCCGGCAGACCTATATCAATATTCGGGGAATGATTTTCAATTCTGTTCCGGAAATGCAGCTGGCAAACCGCTTGTATGATTTGGACGAAGTGGAACAAATTTGCATGGGCATTGGTATGGATACCTCTATTTCCGGCGACGGGGCAGCATTTCGGGAAAAATACGGGATCACCGACCCTTATTTGATTTATGCCGGACGGAAAGACAGTGGGAAAAATGTGCATACCTTGCTGCAATACTTTGCAGAGTACAAGAAACGCAATCCAGAAGACCCGCTGCAATTGGTGTTAATTGGCGGTGGAACGATTGCCGTTCCAGATTCTGTGAAAGATTGCGTGCATGATTTGGGTTATGTTTCCCAGCAGGATAAATATGATGCTTTGCAGGGAGCGTTGTTCCTCTGTCAGCCCTCAAAAAACGAGAGCTTCTCGCTGGTCATTATGGAAAGCTGGCTGTGCGGCAGACCCGTTCTGGTGCATTCTGCTTGTGCGGTCACGAAAGATTTTGCCCAGCAGGCAGAAGGTGGTCTGTATTTTAACAGCTATTTTGAATTTGAAGGCTGTGTGCAGTGGCTGGAACAGCATCCGGCAGAATGCGAACAGCTCGGACAAAACGGCAGACAATTCGTCCTTGCCAACTTTGATTGGAACGTGGTGACGAAGAAGTATCTGGAATTTTTCAAAAAACTGATAGAAGAGGGGGATGTGCAGTGAAACGCATTGCATTTGTCAATCAACGATACGGCTTAGAGGTCAACGGGGGTTCTGAATATTATACCCGCCTGATGGCGGAACGGTTGGCGAAGTACTACGAAGTGGATGTACTGACCACCAAAGCCGTGGACTATACCACATGGAAAGACTGGTATGTACGGGATGTGGAAACCATCAACGGGGTAACAGTACGCCGGTTTTCCGTGGCACAGGAACGGGCAGTGGATTTTGATGCCTATAATGCTGCTTACCTGTCCGAATGCGAACAGGATAACTACAGTTTGGGCATTGAAAAAATATGGTTTGAAAAGCAAGGACCATACTGCCCAGAATGCATTGCCTTTATTCGGGAGCATAAAGATGAATACGATGCCTTTTTATTTGTTACCTATCTGTATTATCTGACGGTTGCCGGATTGCCGGAAGTGGCAGAGAAAGCGATTTTCATTCCAACCGCTCATGAAGAACCATACTTGCATTTTAAGACGTTTGAAAAGCTGTTCCAGCTGCCGCAGGCGTATGTTTTCCTGACAGAAGAGGAACGGATGCTCGTGCGGCGGCAGTTCAAAACTGCTGGGATTCCGTGTGATGTGTTGGGGACAGGGGTAGATATTCCAGATTATCCGCCAGCCGCTGCATTCCGGCAGAAATACCGGATTCATGCCCCGTATTTGATTTATGTCGGGCGAATTGATGAGGGAAAAGACTGCCCGACCTTGTTCCGGTACTTTATTGAGTTCAAGGAACGCAACCCCAGTGATCTGAAGCTGGTGCTGATGGGAAAAGCGGTCTGCAACATTCCAAAGCATCCGGATATTATCCCATTGGGCTTTGTTTCTGAGGAGGACAAGTTCAGCGGACTTTCCGATGCCATTTCATTGGTTTTGCCGTCCCAGTATGAAAGCTTGTCGATTGCCGTGCTGGAGGCGATGGCGTTGGGCGTTCCGGTGCTGGTAAACGGGCAGTGCGATGTTCTGAAGGGACACTGCACAAAGAGCAATGGCGGACTGTATTACCGAAACTTCTTTGAATTTGAGGGGGCGTTGAATTATCTGTTTTCGCATCCCGATGAATATCAGGAGATGCAGGAAAACGCCTATGAATATGTTCTGGAGCACTATGACTGGGATGTGATTTTAGAGCGGTTCCGTGTCATCATTGAAAACGTGATAGAAGGGCGGACATAAGAGTCATGGGAATTACAATTTGCAGCGGGGTTGGATTTTTAGCAGCCGTAGGCTGTGCCGGATTGTATGACCGGAAAAGCTCGTTTTTAAAGCCGTTTGTCTGCGGAACCGTGTTTTATTTCTTCTGTTATATTCTCTGGAGCATGCTGCTGTTTGTCACGAATCAATTCACCCTGTTTCGGGCAGTGCTGGGAACGGCTGTGGTGCTGATGGCACTGCTGACCGCTGCAGCCTTACTGCTCCGGCGAAAACATGGCACGCTGATCCGTCTGCTGCACTGGGATGAAAGCATCCGAACGGTCTGGATTCCGCTGGTAATCGTATTGGTGGCGTTGCCGTTGATTCTGACGAAGAATGAATTGTTCGGCATGGGGCAAGACCAGGGTGTCTATCAGGTGGTTGCCATCAATCTGATGAATGGATTGACCGACCGACAGCAGGATTTTGCAGAGTATTATAACTTATCGAGTGCCGACCAAACGGAATTTGCAGATGCGGTTCGGAATTATCTGGTAGGTTATGACATTGCTCCTGAGGAGTATCCAGACACGATATATGACCGGAACATCAGTCCGGTTTCCGGCATTTATCACGGGATTCCAACCTATGCAGCGATGCTGGCACTGTTCGGAAAGCTATTTGGCATTTCCCATATGATACACTTAGAAACCGTCATCTGGGTTTGCATGATTTTTCTGGTGTCGTTTGTCTGTCGGCAGATGCAGTGGAAACGCTGCACGGAGTTTCTCGCCTGTGCTGTCTGTGCCGCCTCTCCCATTGTGATTTGGGTGGCGAAATCTTCCCTGACGGAACTGTTCCTAGCAGTCATTTTGCTGGCGTTTGTACTGCTGATTACTGCACCAAACCGCGGTCATGTGCTTTCGATTTTACCGGTGGCAGTGTTTGCCTGCTATCATGTTTCGATTTATACGATGATTCCATTGTTTGTAGTGCTGTATGGAGCGTTGTATTTATTCCGGAGAAAGCGGGAATATGCCGTTTTGATGCTGGCAACAATTCCGCTGTATCTGGCAAGCTATTTTGCGATGCGGCACGTGCAGCCGTTCTACACCATGAACAACTATCGGGATTTGTTTGTGGGCGGCATTACTGTCTATAACATTACAACCGTTGTCACAGTCGTTTGTATAGCAGCCTTTTTGATTTGTGGCGTGTATTGCTGGATTTTGTTCCGGCGAGAAAAAACCTTTGATGCCGCAGCCTTTTTGGAGCAGGCACAGCAGAAACCATGGGTAAAAGTGATTTTTATTTTATTCATGATTGCTCCTGTTGCCTATGTGTTGCTGAAAGCCTTTTCAAGGGGCATGGTTGGGGAACTGCGGTATTTGACTTTGACAGGATACGCCATTCAGACGGGCTTTTTCCTCCTGCCGATTGTCTGCATCATTGCCTTGTTCCGGATGAAGTTCGTACTGGAAAAGCCGGAAACAATGGTGCTGTATGCAATGTTCTTGTATTGCATTCTCGTTTATTCCGCATTCCTGCGGTTTGAGGTGCAGTATTACTATTATTATGCTCGTTATCTTGCACCGTTTGTGCCGATTGCAGTACTGTTTGCAGCAATGATTCTGGACAAGTACAACTGGAAGTTGACCATACCGGTTTTAACTGCCGGATTACTGGTGGTTGCTCCGTTCGACAAGTTTCTCTCCCATGCGAAAGATGATACCCGGATGGAATGGTCGGTTTTGATGGAACTGGGCGAAAAAATCGAAACGGGAGATTGTGTTGTTGTGGATACCGATTTGATGCCACAGTTGTATTTGCCATTGCGGAGCATGACCGGAGCAGCAATGTATCCGGAACTGGAAAACGCTGTGGAGCAGGTGGACAATCTGAGCGAAGAATACGATACGGTTTACTATTTGACGACTGACACAGCGATGCTGCAATATAGCGATTCTTACCGCTGTGTTTACCGGAACACTGCCCACCATAGCGAGGATGACTTGAATCATAATGGCAAGTTATTCCCGATGGCATTGGGCTTTTTGGAATACGAAGAGCCGATTTGTCTGTATCAGTACACTGCAAACCGGATGAGTTACCGAGCAGCGGATTGCTATGAAACAGAATATGTGGGCTTTGGTGCACTGGAAGGCGATTTCTGCTGGTCGGTTGCGGAAGATGCATCGGTATTCTGTACGTTGCATCCAGACAATTATCTGATGCAATTTGAAATGGGCTGCACGATTCCGCTGGAACAGCTAGGGAAGAAAGAATTGACGGTTTCTGTCTATGTCAATAATGCATTGGCTGGGGAACTGGTGATTGATGAGAGTAACAACGGTGGAACGTTGTCGCTGCCGATTTCTTCATTGTTGTTGCTGGATGATGCACAAAATCAAGTGATGTTGCGGTGTGAGCTGTGGAATGCGAGCACAGTAACACCAAATGATAAGCGGCAGCTGGGCTTCCCGTTGAAGTCGCTGCGGTTTATTCGCAAATAATCATTCTAATTTTTCGATGAGAAAGGAGCACTGCCATCATGATGCAGGTAGAAGTAAAAAGTGGAACGATGACAAAAGATGAGATTCAGTATTACATTTTGCTGGTCAAGAAACGCTGGGGCACACGGTTGCCAGCAGATTTGCGGTTGATTCTGGAAAAGACGGATGCTGAAGTACAGATTACCTTTGATCCGCCGATTGATCGGCAGGTTTACCGGAGTACAGATTATCTGGTGAACGATGTTCAGAAGTTGAATCGAGGAAAGTTTGCGGAACAAGCTGATAAAGTGATGCATGTAACCGCAACCGTTTAAGAAGAAAGGGGCAACGAGAATGATTCGCTGTCCCTTTTTGCGGTTTGGTGGAAAATTCGAGCCGCAGGCAATTGCGGTCAAGCTGGCTCAGCTTGGCGGAGAAGGGTTGTTAGGGAGGGCAAGCTGCTCTCCCTAACAAAGGGATTGATTAGATGGTATTGAAATCTAGGAGCAGCAAATAGCTGTTCGCCATTCTAGAAACATAAAAAATTCCTGTAAACTGCAATCTAAGAAAGATGCAAAACCCATTCGGACAACGCAACCACCGGCGAACAGCACAAAGGCAAAAGAGCGAAGCGATTTTTGCCGAACGCTAAAAATCGTTTTCCCAAAGAGCAATATTTCACAGGAAACAATGAGAAAATCCGTTCTTGGAAAACCAATTGAATCCGGTTCGGCAAGGCTGGGGCACATCCCCAGCTTGCCTGGGAAATTGCAATTGCCCCTGAAACCTTTTTCTCTCATTACAACCTCCTGATTCTGATGGCAATTGCAATTTCTGTCGATGCTCTCTTAGATTTCAATTTTCCAATTCAATACGTTTGATTTGCTTCGCAAATGTGGGCTGCTCGCCCACACCTCGGCAGCATTTTTGAAAAACTGCTGCACCGAAAAACTTTTTGTTTGCCTGCGGCTCGAATCTTGCAGCCATTCTTCTTCCAGTTGCATTCCCAACAAGAATATGATACAATAGAACCAACCAATCAGAAAGATAAAAGGAGGCGTTCTCACGATGCACATTCTCAAACACCGACCCAAACAGGACGGCTGCCGCATGCCGGCAGAATTTGCCCCCCATCTGGGCTGTATCATGATCTGGCCAGAACGAACCGATTCTTGGCGAAATGGCGGATATGCTGCCCGTGCAGCCTTTACAAAAATTGCAACTGCCATTGCAGCATCCGAACAAGTCACCATGCTGGTCAGCAACCAGCAATATGAAACCGCAAGAGCCATGCTGCCACCAGAAATTCGACTGGTCGAATGTACTACCGATGATGCTTGGGCAAGAGATGTTGCCCCGACTTTTGTTCTGCGTCCGGATGGCACTCGCTGCGGCATTGACTGGGGCTTTAATGCTTGGGGCGGTCTGGTAGATGGCTTGTATTTCCCTTGGGACAATGACAATCACGTTGCACGGAAAGTCTGCGATTTATTCGACTGCGATTGTTATGACCTGCGGCATTTTATTTTAGAGGGCGGCAGCATTCACAGCGATGGAGAAGGTACGATCCTGACGACAGAAGCCTGCCTGCTCAGTGCCGGACGGAATCCGGAATTGTCAAAAGAAGAGATCACACAAATGCTCTGCGACTGTCTGGGAGGAGAGAAAGTTATCTGGCTGCCGTGCGGCATTTATCAGGATGAAACCAACGAACATGTGGATAATATCTGTGCGTTTACAGAGCCGGGAAAAGTGGTACTTGCTTGGACAGACAATCCCAATGACCCACAGTATGCAATGTCCAACGCCTGCTTGCAGGTACTGGAACAGGAAACAGATGCAAAGGGTCGCAAAATTCAGGTGCAGAAGCTGCCGATTCCGTCTGAACCCATCTGCATGACAGAAGAAGCGTGCAGCGGTTTAGACTTGTGGGACGGGGAACCGACTCGCACACCGGGTGAACGCTTGGCAGCATCTTATGTAAATTTCTATATCTCCAATGGGGCTGTGATTGTTCCGCAGTTCGATGACCCAATGGATGCGGTTGCAGTTTCGATATTGCAGGATTGTTTCCCAACTCGAACAGTCGTGCCGATTGCAGCACGGGAAATTCTCATTGGCGGCGGTAATATTCACTGTATCACCCAGCAGATTCCAAAATAAAAGAAAGCAGTTGTATCATGGCGAAATTTTATTCTTTGTTTAGTTCCAGTTCCGGCAACGCTGCCTATCTTGGCAACGGCTCTGCCGGAATCCTTTTTGATATTGGAGTTTCCTGTCGAAAACTCTGCACAGCATTGCAAGAACGGGAGCTTGCCCCGAATGCCATACAGGCGATTTGTATTACACATACGCATATCGACCATATCCGTGGACTGGCGGTTTTTCTCAAGAATGATCCGATTCCTGTCTACGGAACAGCAGAAACCCTGCAAACATTGGCAGAGCAATGCAATCAAACAGACTTGTTTCACACGATAACACCAGAGCAGCCGGAAGTCATTGCAGGGCAATGGGAAGTGACTGCATTTTCCACGCCACACGATGCCGCTGGCAGTTGTGGCTATCGAATCCATACCGCAGATGACCGCATTTGTGCGGTCTGTACCGATCTGGGAACAGTCACGCCGGAAGTCCGGAACGGGGTAAAGGGCTGTGATATGGTGTTACTGGAGGCAAATTATGAACCCTCCTTGCTGGCAGCAGGGGCGTATCCCTATCCATTGAAACAGCGAATTTCCGGGGAGAATGGGCATCTCTCCAATCAGGACAGTGCCAGCTTCGCATGGGAGTTGGTGGAAACCGGAACAACTCGACTGGTGTTGGGACACCTCAGCCCACATAACAATACCGCAGCTTGTGCAGAACGGGCAGCTCTGCAAGGAATGCCGGACATGGTGCGGAATCGGGATTATCTCTTACAGGTGGCAACGCCCACCGGATTACAACAGGCGGTGATTTTTTAATGCAGCTGATACAGCTTTTGACCTATGGAAAATTAAAAGAGTCTTATTTACGGGCAGCGTGTGCCGAATATGAAAAGCGGCTATCTCGTTTTTGCAAGTTGCAGTGTGTCGAATTAGAGCCAGTGGCATTGCCGGAGCGACCCTCTGAAAAGGAGATTGCAGCCGCATTGGAAAAAGAAGCACAGCCATTGCTGAAGCGGAAAAAGGGCTTTACCATTGCCATGTGCATTGAGGGAAAACAGCTGGACAGTCCGCAGTTTGCCCAGATTTTTCAGCGTGCAGCGGTGCAGGGGGATGCAGCTGTGACGTTTTTCATCGGCAGTTCGTATGGTTTGGCGGACAGTGTGAAACAAGCTGCGAACCTGCGGATTTCCATGTCGGCGATGACCTTTCCTCATCAGCTGGCAAGGGTGATGCTGTTAGAGCAGATTTATCGGGGCTATCAGATTTTAGGCGGCAGCCCCTACCATAAATAATTGATACAAAGGAGCGGAAGACAATGCCACGGTTTTTTTTAGAAACGATTGCAGAAGATGACATTCAGATTACCGGAGCAGATGCCCACCATATCGGTTATGCACTGCGGATGCGACCGGGGGAGCATCTGACGGTTTGTGCCAATAATATTGATTATGACTGTGTGATTCGGGAGATCACAAAGGACACCGTTTTTCTGGATGCAGTATCCAAACACGCTTGTGCAGCTGAGCCGAGCGTATTTGTGACGCTGTATCAGGCAGTTCCAAAGGCTGGAAAGCTGGAGGAAATCATTCAAAAATCCATTGAATTGGGAGTCAGTCGAATTGTCCCCGTGCTGACGGCTCGTTGTGTTGCCCGTCCGAAAGCAGCAGAGTTTCAGAAGAAATTGCCTCGATTGCAGAAAATTGCGGAATCGGCAGCGAAGCAGTCCGGACGGGGCTGTATTCCGGAAGTTGCGCCACTGCATACATTTGCAGAGGCGTTGGAATCTGCAAAGCAGGCAGATTGTGGCGTATTTTTGTATGAGGGCGGCGGCATTCGGTTTTCAGAAGTACCATTGACGGGAAAAAAGCAGGTTGCCTTGTGGATTGGCAGCGAGGGCGGATTTGACCCGAAAGAGGCAGAAGCAGCAAAGGCAGCTGGCTTTTATCCGGTGTGGCTGGGAGAGCGGATCTTGCGGTGTGAAACTGCACCACAAGCAGCACTTGCGATTTTGATGCATTTGACAGGGAATCTGTAAGAACGAGTTGGTTGTAAGATACGAGCCGCAGGCAAAATGCGGTCGAGCTGGCTCAGCTCGGCGAGGGTGATTCCCCACAGTGTGGGGAAATGTCCCGAAGGGACAAAGGGGCAGGGCATCCTTTAAATAGGGGCAAGCTGCCCCCTGCAAAGAGTGAACAATGAACAGTAACAGAAATCTAAGAGGAAATCGGAAAAATCGCAATTGCCTTCAAAGTCTGAAGGTTGTAACATGGAACAAGGTTTCAGGGGCAATTGCGATTTCCAAGGCAAGCTGGGGATGTGCCCCAGCCTTGCCGAATCGGATTCGGGTGGTTTTCCAAGAATATTGCCGCAGGCAACTAAAAGTTTTTTGATCCAACAATTTTTCAAAAATGTTGGCGAGGTTCAGGGCGAGTAGCCCTGATCGCTGCCCGCAGGCAGCGAAATCCCTGTGCCATGCTTTTGGCACACGGAGCGGGTGGTGAGAAAAGCGACAGCTTTTCGAGGCGGGGCGAACA
>CABQIF010000021.1 GCA_902464115.1 uncultured Ruminococcus sp.
CCGGCAAAGGCAGAAGTGCGGTTTACCAGTGAGAAAAATGTTGCAGACAGTTTGTTTTTTGCGGTGAAAAATGCACTGCTGGAAAATGGGCTGATTTATGAATTTCAGTTCCGCCACGCTGCACAGGACTGGACGAAACAGCCAGCTGTTTCCACGCCGATGCAGCAACCGACATTACCGCATTTGAAAGAACCATCTGACCCGTTCGCCTCAAAGGCAGAGCCGGAAGTAGAATCTCCTCCACCGCCACAGACGATTTACCCGACACAATATCATTATGACATCGGGGAAACCATGGCAGGATTGATGCCAGAGGAAACCCGTCCGGCAGCCCTTGAGAATCCGCAAGCGGAGCATACAGAATCAAAACCAGAATTAGAATTGGAACAGAACGCAGAACTCGAACCGCAGCCGGAAGAATCTGCGTTGCCGGAAACGATTCTCCCACTGCCAATCACAGCATCAGAACCATCTGTTCCGGAGTCACTGCCGGAAAAGCAGACGATTTTGCCGGAAATCCGTGCGATTGGAGAAGTATTCCAGAATTATATTCTGGCAGAAATCCCAGCGGAACAGAAACTGGTGATTTTCGATAAGCATGCTGCTCACGAACGAGTGATTTTTGAACGGCTGAAAAGCGGTGCAGCAAAACAATATCAGCAACTTTTGATGCAGAAAACAGAAACACTCTTGCCAATGGATGAATTTGCATTAATGCAGGAGCAGACCGAACAGCTTGCAAATATGGGCTTTTCGTTTGATTTTTCCAATCCGCCCTTTTTGCGGACAACCGCTGTTCCAACTTTTTTGCAGTCGCTGAACATTGATGAAATTGTCACGGAGATCGCACACAATTTTGCACTTGGAAAAATCAATCCGCAGACGGCTTATCTGGATGATTTGCTGCACACCATGGCGTGCAAGGCAGCAATCAAGGCACATGATAAAAATGATTTGGCGGAGTTGCAGGAACTGGCTCAGATTGTCTATGCAGATGAACAAGTTCGGCACTGTCCGCACGGCAGACCGGTGATGTTTGTCATCAAAAAACACGAACTGGAAAAACAATTTAAGAGGGTATGAGATGCAGACAAAAGAAAAAATCCCGATTCTTGCTGTGGTAGGGCCGACCGCCTCCGGAAAGACTGCCTTAGGCGTAGAGCTTGCAAAGGCATACAACGGGGAAGTGGTTTCAGCGGATTCCATGCAGATTTACAAGGGCATGGACATTGCAACTGCAAAGCCAACACCGGAAGAAATGCAGGGCATTCCGCACCACTTAATTGACATTCTGCCACGGGATACCATTTTTAATGTTGCGGACTATGTGAAACTGGCAGAGCAGGCGATTGCAGACATCACCCAGCGTGGAAAGCTGCCGATTCTGGTGGGCGGAACAGGGCTATATATTGCATCGCTGCTGGACAATGTGCAGTTTGCAGAAACCAAACAGGATGCTGCCCTGCGGAAAGAGCTGACAGACTACGCAGAAACACACGGGACGGAAGCCCTGCACGAGCGATTAAAAGCAGTTGACCCAGTCGCTGCTGCAGCGATTCATCCGAATAATGTGGTGCGAGTGGTGCGGGCGTTGGAAGTGACATTGCTGTCTGGCAAGCCGTTCAGCGTACAAAAAGCAGAGAGCCGCACGCAGCCTTCCCCGTATGATGCTTGTATCATCGGGCTGGACTATGAAGACCGGCAAGTTCTGTATGACCGCATCAATCGGCGAGTGGATTTGATGGTGGAAAATGGGCTGGTGGAAGAGTCTTATGCCGTCTGGAAAACCAATCCAAAGCAGACCGCAGCAAATGCCATCGGATACAAAGAATTGATTCCCTATTTCACCGGAGAAAGCGATTTATCCGCCTGTATCGACAAATTAAAGCAGGAAACCCGGCGATATGCCAAACGGCAACTCACTTGGTTTAGAAAAAGAACGGATGTCGTGTGGATAAAATTGTACAAATTTAACAATAACAAAGAAATCTTAGAAAAATCCAAGAAAATTATAGCCAAACAGCAATTCTTGTGCTATAATAGAATAGGTCTTTTTGAAACAACAGAAAAATGAGAAGAAAAAGACCGGATGCGTAGGAAGGAGCAGTTACAATGAACAAAATGATGAACTTACAGGATGTATTTTTAAACCAGGCAAGAAAAGAAAAAATCTTGGTGACCATTATTCTGATGAATGGTTTTCAGTTTAAGGGCATTGTCAAAGGATTTGACAGCTACATTGTCATCCTGGAATGCAACGGAGAACAGAATCTGGTGTATAAGCACGCCATCTCCACATTAAAACCAACTCGCCCCATTGCGATTCTCGATGCGGCAGAAAAAGAAGATTGATTGAGGTATGGATTCTAACACAAGAATGATGCACATTCTGCTGATTGTGCTTTCGATTGCCATCATCGCCACCATTGGTACGATTTTTTACCACTTTGTGGACACGCAGTATAAGACAGAAACGGCAGTTTCTGCCACGGCGGAACAATCGGAAACCTTTCAGGGGGTTTATGTGCGAGATGAAACCGTATTGACCTATAACGGTTCTGGTGCGATCAGCTATAACGTGCCGGATGGCGGAAAGGTCGAAAAGGGCGGAACGATTGCGGAAATTTATGCCGACCAATCCGCCATTGAAACAAATCAGCAAATTGCAACATTGCAACAGGAATTGAACCTGCTGAACCGAATCTCCAACCCCGGCATTTTACAGAATGCCCAGCCGGCAGAATTGTCCTCGCAGGTGAAACGCTATTACAATCAGATCACTTACTGCAAAGACAGCGGAAATCTGTCTGACTTGCAGGCTGCAAAGAGTGATTTCCAGATTGCTTTGAGTGCTTATCAGCTGGTTGTCAATCAAGGGGCGGAAAACTTTTCGGAGCAGGCAACGGCTGTTTCTGAAGAAATCACCAAGCTGCAAAATTCCAAGAAAGCTCCACGGGATACCGTAAAGGCAGCTTCTCCGGTTTATTTTGTCAGCTATGCAGATGGATATGAATCCAAGCTGACCACTGACAACATCGACAACCTGACCATTGATGACATCAAAGCGGTGCAGAACAACAACGGGCTGCAAAGCGATACAATTGTGGGAAAGACCATTGACAGCTACGGCTGGTATATGGTGGGCGTCATTGACAATACCACATTGGAATATCAGGTGGATGATGAAGTCACTTTAAAACTGGCAAATTCCGGTGCAACGGCAAATGCGGTAATTACCGATTTGCGGACAAGCAGCGACCCAAAAGAAACGCTGATCGTATTGCACTGTGATTATATGACATCGGATTTCGTAAAGAACCGTTCCGAACGGGTCGAAATCATCAAGGGTGAGTATGAGGGTATTCAAGTGCCGAGAAGTGCCATCCGGTTCAAGGAACTGGAGGAAACTTCTACCAACGTACTGACTGGCGAAGAAACGACCACCAAAGTCAATTACCGTGGCGTTTATGTCATGGACGGCGAAACGGTTGCGTTCCGGAAATTGGATGTCATCTATGAAGGCGATGATTATGTATTGTCTTCACTGAATGCCGGTGACGGCTATTTGATTCTTTATGATTCCATTATTGTAGAGGGGATAGATGTAAATGGAGAATAGTTTTGATTACATCACGGAAAACTATAACCGGATTTACAACGAGATTGAAGCGGCAAAGGCAAAATACCGGAAGCCATCTGACCATGTGGATTTCATGGCAGTGACCAAAACGGTTGCTCCGGAAGCCGTCAATCACGCCATTCACTGCGGTATTTCCCTGCTGGGAGAAAACCGGGTGCAGGAATATCTTTCCAAGCGGGATTTTTATGACCCGTCCGCAACGGTGCACTTTATTGGACACTTACAGACCAATAAAGTCAAGTACATTATTGAAGATATGGCACTGATTCACTCTGTGGATTCGGTACATCTTGCGAAAGAAATTGACCGGCAGGCTGCCCGTGTTGGAAAAGTGCAGGAGATTTTGATCGAAGTCAACATTGGCGATGAAACTTCCAAGAGCGGAATCGCACCGGAACAGTTAGTGCCGCTGCTCGAAGAAGTCGCAACCTTCCAGAATTTGAAGGTGAAAGGCTTGATGACCATCCCACCAGCCGGAGAAAATGAGAAATTTCTATCAAAAATGCAAGATTTATATCTTGACATTCGCAGCAAAAACATGGATAATATAGATATGGACATCCTTTCCATGGGCATGTCCGGCGATTACGCAAAAGCCATTCAGTATGGTGCAACCCTGGTACGAATCGGCTCAGCACTTTTTGGTGCAAGAGTCTACCGATAAAATGAACCTGTGACATAGAAAAAAACAGGCTTCCTGTACTGAACCCGCACATTGGCAGTCAGGCAGAGAAAAAGAAAGATAGAACGTGCGGAGAACGGAGATTGTTATGAGTTTTTTTAATGGATTGAAAGATTTCTTTATGCCGAATGAAGACGAGTATGCAGAAACGACCGAACCGGTCACCAAAAAAGAACCGGAACAGCCGGCAGCAGCTGCACCATCGCCTCAGCCGAGTTCTTCTTATGAAAGCAGCAGCTCTGCTTACAGCAGTGCATCTTCTTACACACCACCGGTGAACCCAGCACCAGCTCCCAACGAACCACCGAGAAATAATCGGGTGGTCAACATCAAGGCAACGACCCAGCTGCAAGTGGTTCTGGTAAAGCCGGAACTGTTCACCGATGCAAAGCAGATTGCAGACCATCTGATGGCAAATAAGACTGTTGTTCTGAATCTGGAATCCGCAACCGAAGCCAACAGAAGACGGATCATTGACTTCCTGGTGGGCGTTGCCTATGCACAGAATGGCAATATCAAGCCGGTTGCAAACCAGACTTATATTGTAACCCCGTATAATGTTGGATTCGTTGGTGATGAATTCGTGGGGGAACTGGAAAATAACGGTTTGATTATGTGATGAACCGCAGAGAAACAGAATCGGAATCGGTTTTCTTTTCCCGTTTGCAAGACCTCGCCGACCGCTGTCGGCGGGATTGTGCACCTTATTGCACCATGTTTCTGGATGAAATGCAGTGTGCTGCTGCGGACGCATTTTTGCAGCGGCAGGCGGAATTGGCGTATCAGTTCTGGGGCGGCTATGAACAGGCAGAGCGAAAGTGCTGCTGTTTGTATCCGGATTTTCTGGAATTTGACCCGGATTGGGTCGGGTGCCGATGCGTCACCATCCGCTATTCCAACCTGCAAACACTGGAGCATCGGGACTTTTTAGGGGCAGCATTGGGCTGCGGACTGAAACGGGAAACCATCGGCGATATTCTGATTGAAAAAGGAAAAGCACAGCTTTGGGCGACCGATGCCGCAGCTGCACTGCTGGTGCAGTCTTTGGAAAAGGTAGGACGTGGCGGCGTTCGCTGCACGGATACAGAACCATTCTCCATTGTTCCTGTTCGGAAACGGGTGGAACATCATGGAACGGTGTCTTCTCTTCGGTGCGATGCAATTGCGGCAGTGGTTACCAGACAAAGCCGAGAAAAGGCGGTCAGAATCATTCAACAAGGTTACATGGAGCGAAGCGGTCACACCGTTTTGCAGCCATCCGAACATATGCAGACCGGTGATATTTTTGTCATACGGGGCAGCGGCAAGTTCCAGCTGATTTCCGTATCCGAACCTTCTAAAAAGGGAAGGCTGCATATTTTCATTGAACAATATAAATGAGAGGTGGGCACAGAAATGATTAGTGCAAAGGAAATTCACGAACTTCGATTTGAAAAAGCTGCTTTTGGCTATAAGCAGGAAGACATTGACGAGTTTCTGACACAGCTGGAACAGGAAGTTGAAATTGCCGAACAGGAAATGGCAGACAGCAACGAAAAGATCCAGGTGCTGGCAGACAAAGTCCGGGAATATATGCGGGACGAAGATGCCCTGAAAGATGCCCTGTTGGGTGCACAGCGGGAAGGTCACCGGATTATTGCCGAAGCAAACGCCAAGGCTGACGGCATTATTGCCGATGCAAAGAAGCGTGCAGATGCAATGATGGACGAAGTAACCGTCAAGCATGAAGCCCTGCTGGCAAAGAATCAGGCAGAAATTGACGAAGCACATCAGGCTCTGGCAGATGCCAGAAAGCAGGTCGCAGACTTCAAGAAGGCTCTGTTTGATATGTATAAAGAACATTTGCAGATGCTGTCAACCATGCCGGAAGAAGACGATTTGGAATTCGGATTCACACCACAGCAGGATGAACCGGAAGAAGAAGTGCCGGAACAGGAAATTCCGGTTGTATCCGCTCCGACCTCTGACCCGTTTGCTTCTTCGCAGTTCTCTGCAAAGACCATTCAGGGTTCTTATGATTCGCACTTTGGCGATTTGAGCGATGACGATG
Organism: uncultured Ruminococcus sp.; assembly: GCA_902464115.1. Taxonomy (GTDB): domain Bacteria; phylum Bacillota; class Clostridia; order Oscillospirales; family Ruminococcaceae; genus Ruminococcus_C. The sequence continues at coordinate 6,373 of CABQIF010000021.1, forward strand.
AAGATGAGGATGCATAAGCAAGTCAAACTTCATCGTATTTGAAATTGCCTGCACAACAGGCAGCAAAGGTAATTCAATGAAAGGAGGGTTCTTTCTGGCTGAAAAGGGGCTGGAAAGAATCAGATACAGATATGGCACAGGATTATAATGCAACATTGAACTTGCCGAAAACAGCATTTCCGATGCGTGGAAATCTGCCGAAGCGAGAACCCGATGTGCTGGGAAAATGGGAAGAACAAGACCTGTATGAAAAGATGGTTCAAAAGAATCAGGGTCGTCCGATGTATGTTTTACACGATGGCCCGCCGTATGCAAACGGGGAAATCCATCTTGGTACAGCATTGAATAAGGTTTTAAAAGACTTTATCATTAAGTATAAGAACATGAGCGGCTTTTGTGCACCGTATGTGCCGGGTTGGGATACGCACGGTCTGCCGATTGAATTGAAGGCATTGAAGTCCATCGGTGTGGAAAACGGTGCAATTTCTCCGGTAGAACTGCGGAAGCACTGCAAGAATTTTGCAATGAAGCACGTTCAGAATCAGATGAAGCAGTTCAAGCGTCTGGGCAGCTTGGGACATTATTGTGACCCATATCTGACCCTGAAGCCGGAATATGAAGCAAGACAGGTAGAAGTCTTTGGCGAAATGGCAAAGCGTGGCTATATGTATAAGGGCTTGAAGCCGGTATACTGGTGTCCGGATTGCCAGACTGCCTTGGCAGAAGCAGAAATCGAATATGAAAACGACCCATGTGATTCTATCTATGTAAAGTTCCAGGTAATGGATGACAAGGGCGTGTTCTCGAAGCTGGGCATTGACCCGAAGCAGGTTTACTTCGTTATCTGGACAACGACCACTTGGACAATTCCGGGTAACCTCGCTGTTTGCGTTGGCCCAGATTATGAATATACTCTCGTAAAGGCTGGTTCGGAATATTACTGCATGGCAGTAGAACTGGTTGCACCGACCATGAAAGCGGCTGGTATCACCGATTATGAAACCATTGGCACATTCATGGGCAGTGAACTGGAACATATCCAGACCAAGCACCCGCTGTATGACCGAAATTCGATGGTCATTGTCGGCGACCACGTGACACTGGAAAGCGGTACTGGTTGTGTTCACACCGCTCCGGGCTATGGTGTCGAAGACTTTGAAGTCTGCAAGAATTATGATGAGATCGGCATTCTGGTTTGCGTGGATGCACACGGCAAGCAGACCGCAGAAGCTGGCGAATTTGAAGGCATGGACACCCAGCAGGCAAACAAGGCAATTGCTGCAAAGCTGGTAGAATGCGGAGCAATGCTGGCAACGGAACGGATCGTCCACCAGTATCCGCACTGCTGGCGTTGTCACCAGCCGATTATTTACCGTGCAACGGAACAGTGGTTCTGCTCGGTCAAGGGCTTCAAGGATGATGCCATCCATGCAATTGAATCCGTTCAGTGGATTCCGGAATGGGGCGAAGAACGCATCAAGGGTATGGTACGGGATCGCAGCGACTGGTGTATTTCCCGTCAGAGAACTTGGGGCGTGCCAATTCCGATTATTTATTGTAAGGATTGCAAGAAGCCAATCATCAACGATACTACCATCAAGAACATTGCAGATTTGTTCCGTGCAGAAGGTGCAGATGCATGGTGGACAAAGGATGTCAAGGACTTCATTGACCCATCCGTCACCTGCGAATGCGGCTGCAAGGAATTTACCAAAGAATATGACATCATGGATGTTTGGTTTGACAGCGGCGTTTCTCACTCTGCGGTTATGGAACAGTATGATTGCCTGCGTTGGCCGGCAGATCTGTATCTGGAAGGTGCTGACCAGTATCGTGGCTGGTTCCAGTCGTCTCTGCTGACTTCTGTTGTCTATAAAGGCAAAGCTCCTTACAAGGCAGTTTGTACCCATGGCTGGGTTGTAGACGGCGAAGGCAGAAAGATGTCCAAGTCTTTGGGCAACGGCATCATGCCGGATGAAATCATTCAGCAGTATGGTGCAGATATTCTCCGGCTGTGGGTTGCTTCTTCCGATTATCATTCTGATATCCGGATTTCCAAGGCAATTTTGCAGCAGCTTTCCGATGCATATAAAAAGATTCGGAACACTGCAAGATATATTCTGGGCAACCTCGGCAACGGTGTAGGCTTTGACCCAGATAAAGATATGGTTTCTGATGACCAGCTGCACGAATTAGACCGCTGGGCATTGATTCGTCTGGATCGGCTGATTGACAAGGTGCACGAAGGATATACCAACTTTGATTTCCATGTGGTATTCCACAGCATTCACAATTTCTGCACGACCGATATGTCCAACTTCTATCTGGACATCATCAAGGATCGTCTGTACTGTGAAAAGGAAACATCCGTTGCAAGACGGGCTGCACAGACAACCATGTACCGCATTTTGCGTGGTATGACGCTGCTGCTTGCTCCGGTACTCTCCTTCACCGCAGAAGAAATCTGGGGCTTTATGCCGCATAGTGCAGCAGATGACACTGAAAGCGTCTTCCTGAATCAGATGCCGGAAAAGAGCGGTTTGGTTGCAGACGAGGCATTCACAGAAAAGTGGAATCTGATTTATCAGACTCGTTTGGATGTCAATAAGATGCTCGAAGAAAAGCGGAATGAAAAGGTAATTGGGAAGTCGCTCGAAGCTGCGGTAGAAATTGCCGTTGCAGACGATGCCGCTTATGCAATTCTTTCTGAAAATAGAGAGCTGCTCGAAAAGGTTCTGATTGTATCCAGCGTAACAGTAACAAAGACCGATGCAGCAGAAAATCAGTATCTCATTACAACAGCAGCTGGCGAAAAGTGCGAGCGTTGCTGGATGTATTCGACAACGGTCGGCGAAGACAAGACACATCCGACACTTTGTGCAAGATGTGCACACGTCATTTCTGAATAAAAGACGATGATAAAGATGACAGCCTGCCGGTTTTGTGCGGCGGGCTGTTCTTGTCCTCAGCTGGAAAGGGAGGAGTGTTTCACTTGATGATCCTATCTTGTATCTGCATCGTCTTGCTGGTCGGGGTTGACCAGTTTATTAAATATTGGGCTGTGCATACATTACAGCCACAAGGCAGCATTCCGTTTATCAAGATTGGCGGAAAAGAAGTTTTAAATCTGACCTATCTGGAAAATCAAGGTGCAGCATTCAGCAGCTTTTCGGGAATGCGGTGGTTTTTAATCGCTGTCACCGTCTTATTGATGGTAATTTGTGCAGTGCTCATGGTGAAATACCGAAAGCGTTCCAAGATGATTCCGATTTGTTCCGCATTGATTATTGCAGGCGGCGTTGGAAATCTGATTGACCGTCTATTTCGGGATGGAAAAGTCATTGACTATCTGGATGTTCGGCTGTTTCATTTTGCCGTGTTTAACTTTGCAGATTGCTGCGTGGTAGTTGGCGTTTTCCTGCTGGCAATTTATCTGCTCTTCATAGAGGGCAGCTCGAAAAAATCCGACCAGAAAGAAGGTTCTGCATGAAAGAACCATTGACGTTTACGCCGGAAGCGGTCGGGCAGCGTTTGGATAAATGGCTGGCAGAACAGGACACTTTAGATTTGACCCGTTCGGTGATTCAAACTCGCATGGAACAGGGCGATGTCACCGTCAATGGTGCAGCCGTTCCTAAGAATTATAAAATTCGCAGCGGTGATATCGTGCAAGTTGTCATTCCAGAACCCGTTTCGCTGGAACTTGTACCTGAGCCAATTCCGCTGGATATTGTCTATGAAGATGATGATTTGCTGGTGGTGAATAAGCCGAAAGGCATGGTGGTACATCCTGCCCCCGGCAATCTGACGGGAACACTGGTACATGCTTTGCTGTATCACTGCGGCGACCGGCTCTCCGGCATCAATGGCGTGATTCGTCCGGGCATCGTGCATCGTATTGATAAGAATACCAGCGGATTGCTGATGGTGGCAAAAAATGACCACGCTCATTTGAAACTATCCGAACAGATTCAGGCACATACATTCACAAGAGCCTATCAGGCGATTGCCATCGGGCGATTCTCGGAAAAGTCTGGAACGATTCATGCACCAATTGGGCGGCATCCCGTTGACCGGAAAAAAATGTGTGTCACACAGAAAAATTCCAAGGATGCCATCACGCATTATACCGTGTTGGCGGAGTCCGGTAACTATACGCATCTGCGGTTACAGCTCGAAACGGGCAGAACGCATCAAATTCGGGTGCATTTAGCATATTTAGGGCATCCGGTGCTGGGCGATGACGTGTATGGAAAGCCGTTCCCGAACCTGACAGGGCAGTGCCTGCACGCCGGAAAAATTGGATTCATTCACCCGACCACGGGCGAATATATGGAATTTACCAGTCCGCTGCCGGATTATTTTCAGGCAGCTTTGCGAAAACTACGGTTTACAGAAGCAGAAGGGATGGTGCAGCCATGAGGAACGATGTCTGGCTTTTTTCGGATTTAGATGGAACATTATTGCCATCTGACAAGCGGATTCCGGATGACCTGCGAGACGGCATTCAACAGTTTGTCCAGCAGGGTGGTCATTTTACGATTGCAACAGGGAGAACCATTGAATCTGCCCGCACTTACTGGGAACAGCTGTCTGTCAAAGAGCCGATGATTTTATTCAACGGGGCAATGATTTACGACCCTGTTTCCGAACAGATTCTCTATCAACAGCCGTTGTGTGCATCCGCCAGAGAAATGGCAGCTGCGGTTCTGAAGAAATTTCCGCAGGCAGGCTCTGAGATTCTCTGTGCAGATGGAACGTATGTCATTCAGAATACCATCTATGAGCAGCAGCACGTTGCCATCTGTCAGGTAACGCCGAAATACTGCACGCTGGAAACTATGCCGGACATTCCGTGGATGAAGATTTTATTTGCGGTTGACCCGTCCGATATGCCACGCTTGCAGGCGTTTATTCAGGCACAGAACTGGACAGATGTGGATTTCATCCAGTCATCCGACAGCTTTTATGAGATGTTGCCGAAACAGGTTTCCAAGGGAAGTGCATTGATGGAATACCGAAAGCGGTTTCATTTAGAATCCCCGTCTATTGTAATAGCAGCAGGGGACTATGAAAATGACCGTGCCATGCTGGAAGCGGCAGATTATGGCGTTGCTCCGGCAAATGCACAGCCTGCCATTCAGGCGATTGCAGACCATGTTTTAACCCATACTTGTGATCAAAAGGCAATCTTAGAATTGCTTTTATGGATACAATCAAAATTTTAACAACGGAGGGAATTTCCATGGAGGAAATCACAAAGAAAAAGTTACAAGCGATTGCTTGTAAAGTGCGGATGGGTGTCATTGAAGGCACTTATTGTGCAAAGTCCGGACATCCGGGCGGTTCGCTTTCCATCAGCGACTTGCTGACGTATCTTTATTTTGCAAAAATGCACATTGACCCGAAACAGCCGGAAATGGCAGATCGGGATCGGCTGGTACTTTCTAAGGGACACTGTGCACCGGCATTGTATGCAGTTCTGGCACAGCGTGGTTTCTTCCCACAGGAAGAATTGCAGTCTTTGCGGCACATCGGTGCCATGTTGCAGGGTCACCCGTGTATTCATACACCGGGCATTGATATGTCCAGCGGTTCGCTCGGACAGGGCATTTCCGTTGCTTGTGGTATGGCTCTGGCTGGCAAGCTGGATAACGCTGCTTATAAGGTTTATACCATTTTGGGCGATGGCGAAATTGAAGAAGGTCAGGTCTGGGAAGCAGCGATGTTTGCATCGCATTATCATCTGGACAACCTGCTGGCAATCGTAGACTATAACGGCTTGCAGATTGATGGACAGCTTTCTGAAGTTTGCTCTCCAGAACCGATTCCGGAAAAGTTTGCAGCATTCGGCTGGCATGTCATTCAGATGGATGCACATGATTTTGATTCGATTGAAGCAGCATTTGCAGAAGTAGAACAGATTGTGGGACAGCCGGTTGTCATCGTGCAGAAGAGTGTCAAGGGCAAGGGCGTTTCCTTCATGGAAAATCAAGTTGGCTGGCACGGCAAAGCACCGAATCAGGCAGAATATGAACAGGCAATGGCGGAACTGACCGCACAGCTGCAAGAACTGGAGGGTTAAGACATGGCAGGCGAAACAAAAAAGAAAGCAACACGGGAAAGCTACGGCGAAGCACTGCGGGACTTTGCAGAAACCTATGAGAATCTGGTCGTATTGGATGCAGACCTTGCAGCTGCAACCAAGACCGGCATTTTTAAGAAAGCATATCCGGAACGGTTTTTTGACTGCGGGATCGCAGAAGCCAATATGATGGGCGTTGCAGCTGGTCTGGCAGCTTCCGGAAAGATTCCGTTCGCCAGCACGTTTGCAATGTTTGCCGCTGGCAGAGCTTATGAAATCGTTCGGAACTCCATTGGCTATCCGCACCTGAATGTAAAAATCGGTGCAACCCATGCCGGTATCTCGGTTGGGGAAGACGGTGCGACCCACCAGTGCAACGAAGATATTGCCCTGATGCGTACCATTCCGGGCATGACTATTCTGAATCCGGCAGACGATGTAGAAGCAAGAGCCGCTGTCAAGGCAGCCATCGAAATGGAAGGTCCAGTTTATCTGCGATTTGGCAGACTGGCAGCTCCGATTTTCAACGACCCAGAAACCTACCAGTTTGAAATTGGAAAGGGCATCACCCTGAGAGAAGGCAAGGATGTCACACTGATTGCAACGGGTCTGATGGTATCCGAAGCACTGGATGCAGCAGAACAGCTGGCAGCTGAGGGCATTTCTGCAAGAGTTTTGAACATCCATACCATTAAGCCGCTGGATGTTGATTTGATCGCAAAGGCAGCCGCAGAAACGGGACTGCTGATTACGGTCGAAGAACACAGCATCATCGGCGGACTGGGTGCAGCAGTTGCAGAAGCAGTTTGCGATACCTGTCCAGTGCCAGTAGTACGAATTGGTGTCAATGATGAATACGGACATTCTGGCCCAGCAGTGGATTTGCTGAAAGAATTTGGTCTATGTGCAGAGCATATCGTAGCAGTCACAAAGGCATCTATGGCTAAGAAAGCATAAGAAACAACAGATATGATTGCAACGGAACTGCTCCAGGTGCAGAAAATGACTGCGAGCAGTTCTGTTTTTAAAAAGGAACGATTTAGAAAATGTCTCTCAGTTTCATGTGCGTTCGGAGGAAACAAAAAATGACGCATAAAAAGCGTTCAGTCACACCCGTACAACTGATTGCACTTGGTTTTCTCATTATGATGTTATTGGTAACAGGCTTGTTATTGCTGCCAGTTTCGCAGCGACATCCGGGCAGCCTTTCGGTGGTGGATGCTGCTTTTACAGCAGTTAGTGCCGTATCCACCACGGGGTTGACGGTTGTCGATACGGCGAGTACCTTTAGCACATTTGGATATGTTGTACTCTGCATTTCAATGCAGATCGGTGGCTTGGGGATTACGTCCATCGGTGCAGGACTGATTGCCTTTACGGGCAGAAAGCTGCGGATGCGTGACCAAGTCTTGGTACAGGAAGCCTTGAACTATCCAACGATGAAAGATGTACAAGTACTGATTCGGTCGGTTTTGATTACAACGATTACCGTCGAATCTTCTGCAGCATTTGTGGGATGGTTTTTATTTCGCCGGCAGTTTGATGTTCTTCCGGCGTTGGGAATTGCGATTTTTCACAGCGTTTCCACGTTTAATCATGCGGGGTTTGATATTTTAGGAGGATTGCTCTCTTATCGAAATGATGTGGGATTACAGCTGTTGACCATTGCAGAAAATATTTTAGGGGGCTTTGGCTTCTTTGTCATTCTGGATATTTTGCGGAATCAGCGGTTTCACAAGTTCAGTTTACATACCAAAGTTGTGCTGACCACTTCTGGATTTTTGGATCTCACCAGTTCGCTGTTACTGAAAGCAATTGAAGGCGACTCGCTTTCCTGGGTGAATGCGTTCTTTATGGGCATCACTTCCCGAACATCGGGCTTGACAATTGCGAACGTGGGTGATTTTTCCAATGCCAGCCAGCTTTTGATTTGTGTATTGATGTATATCGGAGCATCGCCTGGTTCTACAGGGGGTGGCGTTAAAGTCACCACGATTTTTGTATTATTTCGCACGATGCTTGCCTATCCGAGAGGGGAACAGCCGGGTGCGTTCCGGAAACGCTTTGCAGCAGGTACGGTACAGCAGGCAACAGTCATTTGCAGTTTGGCACTTGGAATCGTTTTGACAATTACATTTATTCTTTGCCTGTTAAATCCGACGCTGCCATTCTTGTCGCTGCTCTTTGAAACCGCATCGGCATTCAGTACCGTGGGACTTTCAACCGGCATTACCAGTTCTGTTGCCACATTGGGGAAGTGGCTCTTGATGGCGGCAATGTTCGGCGGAAGACTGGGCACATTGACCGTGGTTTCGCTCTGGTTCCGGAAACATCGGCAGACCATTCTGCTGCCAGTGGAAAGCATTTCCGTTGGATGATAACAGCGATGGACTTACAGGAGACATCAGACAGAAGAAAGGAGAACCATTGTGTTTGGAAAAAAAGTGAAAACAGAAAACGGATTGTATGGAATTATCGGATTGGGACGGTTTGGCTATGCATTGGCACAGACCCTCTCGGAATCCGGAAAAGATTTGATCATCATTGACGAAAACGAAGCAAAAATCAATTCTGCGGCAGCGTTTACCGACCACGCCTATGTGGTGCAGGAGCTTTCTAAGGAAAATTTCCGAAAGGTCGGAATTGATAACTGTGATGTTGTCATCATCTGTATCGGGGAGCGGATGGACACCTGTATTTTGGCAACGCTGAACGTCATTCAGCTGGGCGTGAAGCGAGTCATTGCCAAGGCGACCAGTGCAGAACAAGGCTGTGTACTGGAACTGCTGGGGGCAGAAGTGGTTTATCCGGAACGGGATATGGCGATTCGTCTGGCAAATCGGTTGCTTGCTCCGGGCTTTCTGGACTTTATCACGCTGAGTGAAGAGGTTGACTTGATGGAATTGAGCGTGACACAGAAGATTGCAGAAAAAACCGTGCAGGAAATCAATCCTCGAAAGATGTTCGGCATCAACTTGATTGCAGTCAAGCATAATGGTTCTTTGGAGATTGAAATTAAGCCGGATACTATCCTGCACCGAGGCGATACGGTTTGTGTCATCGGAACACGGGAAAACATCCGGAAGTTCGAGCGGTTCTTGAACGAATAACCGCAAGCAATTCATCCATCAGAAAAACAAAAATCCGTCTATGGGAAATTCCACGGACGGATTTTTTCTATTTGGAGTTGGGAAAACAAATGGTCACTGTAACAGCCGATGCACAGCATGGTCAATATCTCTGGCAACATCGGCACGGTTCATGGTGTACAGATGAATGCCGTCGACATCCTGTGCAATCAGGTCTATGATCTGTTCGATGGCATAGGCAACGCCGGCATCCCGCAGGGCTTCCGGATTGTCCTCATACTTGTTTAGAATATGCAGGAATTTTTTCGGGAGCGTTGCACCGCACAGCTTTACCATGCGTTCGATTTGTTTCTTGTTGGTCACGGGCATGATTCCTGCTTCAATTGGAACAGTAATGCCAGCCTGTGCAACTTTGTTGCGGTATGTATCAAAAGCATCATTGTCTAAGAACAGTTGTGTAATGAATTGCGAAGCCCCTGCATCTACTTTTCGCTTTAAGGTTTCCAATTCTTCCGCTGGGCTGTGCTGTTCCGGATGTCCCTCCGGATAGCAGGCAGCCATGATATGAAAACTCGGGTCGTAGTCGTGAATATAAGAGATCAGTTCATTGGCGTGGGAGAATCGACCGTTCGGGGTCGCCGTTTCTGAACGGTCGCCCCGTAACGCTAAGATGTTGTGAATGCCGTTTTCCCGTAACTGTTCCAGAATGCCGTTCAAGTCGGATTCGGAGAGATACAGGCAGGGGAGATGGGCAACGCTTTCTGTCTGGCAGGTATTCTGAATATAAGCTGCAATGTCAACGGTATTTTTGCAATTTGTTCCGCCGCCTGCTCCGTAAGTCACGCTGATAAAGTCTGGTTTCAAATCTCGCAGAGCGTCCAGTGTCCCATAAATGACGCTCGGCTCAGAAGTCGGTTTTGGCGGAAAAATTTCAAAGGAGAATGTTGTTTTATTTGGAGAGTTCACACCGAACCTCCTGTGCGGCACAAACCAGATGTTCCAGACTCGGGATAGTTTCCTTGTTGCCTCTGGTTTTCAGACCGCAGTCCGGATTGACCCAAAGCTTTTCAACCGGAATCTTTTCCAGCATCTTGTGCAGTGCCAGCTTGATTTCTTCGACGGACGGAACTCTTGGAGAGTGAATGTCATAAACACCTGGGCCGACTTCTGTCCGGAAGTGATGTTCCTGTAAGCTGTCTAGAATCTTCAAGTCCGAACGGCTTGCTTCAAAGGTGATGACATCGGCATCCATATCGTCGATTTCAGCGATGATGTCCGTAAATTCGCTATAGCACATATGCGTGTGAATCTGTGTTTCCGGGTTTACACCGCTGTGCACCAGACGGAATGCCGGAATTGCCCAATCCAGATAGTCGCTGTTCCAGTCAGATTTCCGCAGCGGCAGCTTTTCCCGAAGAGCCGCTTCATCGACCTGAATCATGGTAATGCCGTTTGCTTCCAGATCCAATACTTCTTCCCGAATGGCAAGAGCAATCTGATAAGCACTTTCTTTCAGGGAAATATCTTCTCTCGGGAACGACCAGTTCAGAATCGTAACTGGGCCAGTCAGCATGCCTTTCATCGGCTTCTTCGTCAGGCTCTGTGCATAGACCGACCAGTTGACCGTCATCGGCTTTGCACGCTTGACATCGCCCCAGATGACCGGCGGCTTTACGCAGCGAGTACCATAGGACTGCACCCATGCATTTTGGGTAAATACATAACCGTCCAGACTTTCGCCGAAGTATTCTACCATGTCATTCCGTTCAAATTCGCCGTGCACCAGAACATCCAGACCAATTTTTTCTTGCAGAGCAACGCAGTCCGCGATTTGCTGCTTGTTGAATGCTTCGTACTGTTCCAGAGAGATCTCACCCTTCCGGAATGCGGCACGGTTTGCACGAACAGCGGCAGTCTGTGGGAAAGAACCGATGGTGGTTGTCGGCAGCAGCGGCAGACCGAACGTTTTCTTCTGAATCTGTTCCCGTTCTGCGAATGCTGGCAGACGAACAAAGTCTGCATCCTTCAGAGCAGCAACCTGTTCCTGAACGGACTTGTTTGCACCGCTTCTCGGTGTTGCGAACAGAGCAGCATTCTTCTGATAAGCAGCGGTTTCCTGTGGATGTTCTGCGGAGAGAATTTGTTTCAGTTCGTTCAGTTCGGTCAGCTTTTCCGCAGCATATGCAAAGTGCGACAGCACTTCTTCGGAGAGCTTGTGTTCATTGGCAGTGGTATATGGAACATGCAACAGCGAGCAGGATGTGTTCAGAACGATCTGTTCTGCATGCTGGCTCAGTTCTGCCAACAGAGACAGGGTTTTGTCATAGTGATTCTTCCAGATGTTCTTGCCGTTGACAACGCCAGCGAACAGAATCTTGTCTTTCGGGAAACCCTGTTCTGTAACCAGCTTTGCAGACTGTTTGCCTTCGAGGAAGTCCAGACCAATGCCGTCTACGTCCAGCTTGCAGATGGTATCATAGCAATCCCGTACATCGCCGAAATAAGTCTGGAGCAGAACCTTTACACTGCCTTTTGCTGCCAGAATGCCGGTATACAACTGTGTAAAGAGTGCCTTGTCCTCTGCGGTCAGATCCATAACCAGACAAGGTTCATCGAACTGTACCCAGGCAGTGCCGAGGGTCTGGAACTTCTGGAGCAAGTCTGCATAAGCCTTTACAGTGTCTGCAACGAAATCCGCAGCTGTTTTCTTGCCGTTGTAAACAGCCAGTTTCAGGAACGTATAAGCACCAATGACAACCGGTTTGGTTTCTACGCCAGCAGCCTTTGCTTCCTGATAGAGTTGGAACGGCTTTTCATCTGCCAGACAAATGGCAGTGTCGTCTTCCAGTTCCGGTACCATGTAGTGGTAGTTGGTATTGAACCATTTTTTCATGGCAAGGGCTTTTACATCGCCCTTATCGCCCTGATATCCTCTTGCAGCTGCAAAGTAGGTATCCAGCGGAGCAAGTCCGAGTGCCCGATACCGCTTCGGAACAGCGTTCAGCAAAAAGGCAGTGTCCAACATGCCATCATAGAACGAAAAATCATTGGATGGGATCCAGTCCAGACCGCTTTCTTTCTGCTGCGTTAAATTTGCGAGGCGAAGGGTCTTTGCAGTTTCCTGCAATTCTGCTTCGGTGCAAGCTCCACGGAAATACTGTTCACTTGCAAACTTTAATTCTCTATGTGCCCCGATACGAGGGTATCCGACAATTGCTGTTTTCATATCAAAATCCTTTCTGGTTGTAGGTGGGTGGATGCGAAGCATCCGGATTACTTTTCATTGTACACCAGAAAAGGACTGTTGTAAAATACCGATTTTCCGCTGTTTGCGATAGAAAAAATCTATATCGATTTTGTAGGTGATGGAATTGTTTATGGTTCGTTGCAGGTATGCCGCCGCAGAGCTTCCATGTATGCTGTGCCCAGTCGGCTCAAGGTCATATTTTTTCGGGTGACTGTACCAACCCGAATCAATTCCGGAATGGCAAGCGGGCGGGCAATGATATTTTCCCCGTTCAGTTCCTTGCTAATGATGCCGGTGCTGATGGTGTATCCGTCCAGCCCGACTGCCAAATTGAACAGCGTTGCACGGTCACGGACTTTGATGGTCATTTCCCGTGGAATGGTGCTGAGGATTTCCTCGGAGAAGTAAAAAGCGTTGTAGTCGCCCTGTTCAAAACAGAGATAGGGATAGGGTTTCAGGTCGTCTAAGGTGAGTTCTGCTTTGGCAGATAGCGGATGCTTGAAGCTGATAAAAACGTGTGGAGAGGCGGTGAACAGTTCTTCAAAGACCAGCCCGTTTTCTGCAATCAATTTTTGAATGACTGCTTGATTTTCACGGGAGAGATACAGCACGCCGACTTCGCTTTTCAATCTGGAAACATCCTGAATAATTTCAAACGTCTGGGTTTCCCGCAGTGTAAAATCATAGCTTTGATTGCCGAATGTTTGAATGACATCCACAAACGCATTGACAGCAAACGAATAGTGCTGGGCAGAAACGGAAAAGATTTGTTTCAGCTGTTTGCCCTCCAGATATTTTTCTTCAATCAAACCGACCTGTTGCAGCACCTGTCGGGCATAGCCTAAAAATTCTTCGCCCTCATTGGTGGCAATCACCCCTTTGTTGGTGCGGTGGAAGATGGTGATTCGCAGTTCTTTTTCCAGTTCTTTAATGGCAGCGGTCAAACTGGGCTGAGAGAGAAACAGTGACTGGGCAGCTTCGCTCATCGTTCCCTTTTCGGCAGCCGTAACCGTATATTTTAATTGCTGAATGGTCAAAAAAATCCACATCCTTTCTGAAATCGTTGCGTGGGAAAAAATCTATTTTATTATACTACAAATACAAGTTTCTGTCTACTGCAAAACAACAAGCCTAAGCATGATATTTTTACAATTCAGACATAAAATCACATTCCTTTTTTCTGAGTTTATGATAAGATAAGAAAAGGAGATGCACATCTTTTCTTGATTTTTGGTGAATGCGACAAAAGATGTGAAAACAGCGTGAAATGGGAAACAAAAGAAAGGAGTTTATTGTGAAACGAAATCGATGCAAAAAAATCGCAGCAGCCTTACTCTGTGTTGTCATGGGCTGCACCACGTTGGGGCAGGGCTTTTCCGCAGCGGCTGCGGATTCCACAACGTCAGAGGAAGAAGTAGAGATTAACTTTGCGAAAGCCTTGCAGATGTCCCTGTATTTTTATGATGCAAACAAGTGTGGTTCTGGCATTACGGGCGGAAATCTGGAATGGCGTGGGGACTGCCACACGGAAGATGCTGCCGTACCACTAAAGCCAATGGGGGAAGATTGCAAAGGCACAAATCTGTCACAGGAATTCATTGATGCTCATCGGGATATTTTAGACCCGGATGGAGATGGAACGATTGACGTTGCTGGCGGTATGCATGATGCTGGCGACCATGTCAAATTCTGTCTGCCGGGCAGCTATGCTGCTTCCACATTGGGCTGGGGCTATTACGAATTTCGGGATGCCTATGTCGATTCCGGACAGCAATGGCATATTGAGGACATTCTGCACTGGTTCAACGACTATTACTTAAAGTGCACCTATTTTGATGAGAACGGCGATATTTTGGCGTTCTGCTATCAGGTCGGAGAGGGCAACATTGACCATAACTATTGGAACGCACCGGAATTGCAGAATGAAAGCCTGCTGGACTTTGCACGGCCGGCATATTTTGCAACGGAAGAAACGCCGGCTTCGGATATGTGTGCCGGAGTTGCAGCTTCGCTGGCAGTGAACTATCTGAACTTTAAAGATACCGAACCGGAGTATGCAGAACGCTGCTTAGATACTGCCATCAAGATGTATGAATTTGCAGTCAAGACGCATTCGGAAGCGGAAGACGGAAAAACTGTCACCAGCCTGGGCTATGATGGCGGATTCTATACGTCCAGCTATGATTATGATGAACTGGCGTGGGCAGCAGTCTGGCTCTATGAATGCACCGGAGAATATGATTACATCAATGATATTATTGCCGTTGATGAGAACACCACAGGGGATATGGGAGCACATCCTTATACGGGTTATTTAAAGCGAATTATTGCAGACACCGGAAACTGCTGGCAGAATATCTGGGTGCATTGCTGGGATACCGTGTGGGGCGGTGTGTTTGCAAAACTTGCCCCGATTACCAACACGGCGAGAGATTGGTATATTTTCCGCTGGAATCTGGAATATTGGTCGGGCTTGACGCATGCTGACCCGGGTGGGCCGGACGATGTTCTGTGGAACTTGCCATATGACCCGAAAACAACGCCATTTGTTGCCGATACCACCGACACGACATTTCTGGCAAAAACACCAGCTGGTTTTTCCATGCTGAATAACTATGGTTCTTGTCGGTATGATGCAGCTGCACAGCTCTGTGCACTGGTCTATGAAAAGGAAACAGGCGATGACAGATTTGCAGACTGGGCAGAAGGTCAGATGGAATACATCATGGGAAAAAATCCGATGAATCGGGCATATATTGTCGGTTATTCGGAGAACGCTGCCTCGCATCCGCACCATCGGGCTGCACATGGTTCTAAGACATTGAACATGGATGAACCAGCAGACCAGACACATGTTCTTTGGGGTGCGTTAGTCGGTGGGCCAGATGAAAAGGATTTCCACAACGACCAGACCAAAGATTATATTTACAATGAAGTTGCTGTAGACTATAACGCTGCTTTTGTTGGAGCGTGTGCAGGATTGTATCAGTATTATGGCAAGGCAATGGGGAACAAGCCTGTGGAAAACTTCCCACCATCTGAAGCGTCGATGAAGGGCGATATTCAGGAAATTTATATTGATGCAAGAGTGATGCAGGAAACAGATGCCCGTTCGCAGATTGAAATTTCCATTTGCAACGATACCTCCTTGCCGCCTCGGTATATCAGCACGCTGAGTGCCCGGTATTTCTTTAACATCAATGAAATGCTGAAAGCAGGGCAGACCATTGATGATTTGGAGATTGAAATTTACTATGACGAAGAAAATGCCAACACCAACGGAGAGAGTTTTGCAACGATTTCCAAGCCAGTGAAATGGGATGATAACGGAACGTATTATGTGGAAATCAGCTGGGATGGCTGTGCGTTTTATGGAACAAGAGTGTTCCACTTCGGCTTGATTCCGAAGATGGATGCCAACTATACGACGCACTGGGACCCGACCGATGACTATAGCCGCGATGGCTTGATTTTGGATGAATACACCCGAACGGAAAAAATTACAGCATATCAGGATGGCGAATTGGTCTGGGGCGAAGAGCCGGAGGGCGGAACGGTCTTGCTGGGCGATGTCAACCGAGATGGAACGGTCAACTTGCCGGATATTGTCCTGCTGCAAAAACATCTCTGTAACAAAGCAACGCTGAAAAAACGGAATGCTGTTGCAGCGGATTTGAATGCAGATGATGCCATTACGATTCTGGATGCAGTTCTGTTGAAGCGGAAGCTGCTGTAAGCCGTAAAAAGAATATGAGTAACAAAAAGTCGCCGTTCTCTAATAATGGGAGCGGCGACTTTGGTTTTTCTTGACAATATCCCCAAAACTCGGTATAATAGAACTAATCGCACAATGCAGAAAGGAGTACCGCCATGCAAACGATTTTTACCGCTGCGGAATTGAAAGAAAACTATCAGATTTTACTGCGGTTACTGGGACAGCTGCAAACAGAAAACGATTATCTACAAGCAGCCATGGACAATCTTTCCAAGATTCCCAACAACGCCATTCCGGGCGACATTGCCAATCAGGCGAAAGCCATTGCCATTTCCGAAC